>JALYVK010000028.1 GCA_030853265.1 Actinomycetota bacterium | reverse complement strand
ACGCCAAAGTTTGGCCTTGGGTGGCGATGCGTCGGGTGCGGCCGTAGTTGAGGATCCCGCCAGCACTGTTGTGCACGATCCAGGCGATGGATGCCTGGTCAGCGATGCGTAGGGCTTGGTCGATGGTGAGTTTCTGGCCGAAGCTGGTGCTGGCGAGTCCGGTGCGGGTTTCGTATTGGTCGGCGGTCATGGTGATCAACACCGTCGCCGGTATCCCGCCGGAGGCGGGGAGTTGCCCTGATCGCAGCGCCAGCTTCAGCACCGACCGAAAAGCGTCATGCAGGCGTTGGCTGGGGCTGCGTTCGTCCCGGTTGCCGTCGGTGGTTTTCGGTGCCGACAGCGAATGCAGGACGGTCATGGCCAGGGCGGAGGTCTCGGCGTCCAGGTCCCCGGTGAGCCGGTACATGCCGTCACCGTTGGGGACACAGTGCAGGGACCTGAGTCGTTGCTGTCGGCGGTCATCCACCAGCTGACCGTCCGGGTCCAGGGTGTCGACCAGTTGGCGGGCGATACCGGCCAACACCTGGGCGTCGAAGGTGTGGGCTTGTTCGACCAGGAACGCCTCCGCAGCACCCAGTTCCTCGACCGGTAGCTCCGCTGCACGGAGTTTGGTGATCGCGTGAATGATCACTTCAACTTGCTTGCTGCTGATCGCACCATCGGCCCGGGCTTCTGCGGTGAGCGGTAGTAGTGGTTCCAACCGGTCACCGGTCACCGTGACTCGCGGACCCAACTCGTGTGCCTGCCGCACCCGACTACTGGCCTCGGCCGGGGAGAGGTTCAACAACCCCGCCAAGAACTGCCGCGACCCCCGCACCACATACCGGCCCGGCACATTCCGCGCCTCGAGTTCGGCCACCGCCGCATGATCGAACGCCTCCACCTTGCGCCGAGCCCGTTCCATCACCCGGACCACGTCCAACAACTCATCCTCGGACAACCCCGCCAACGAGCATTCCAACACGTCGGTGACGGCAGCCAACACCACCCCCACCTTCGCGCCCACGTCACTGATCACCGCCGTCGTCATACCTGAAACCCTACGACCAACCTCTGACAAAACCCGACCCACCAAGCCAGATCACCAAGCAACCAAAAGGCAACTCCACCGCACCGCCCGCTGCCATCGTCATACCCGAAACCCTACGACCACGGTCTGACAAAACCGAGCCGACCGAACCAGATCACCAAACAACCAAACGGCAAAATCCACCGCACCGCCCGCTGCCATCGTCATACCCACAACCCTACGAGCAGGGTCCGACAAAACCATCCGCACGGAACCTGATCATCAAACAACCACAGCGCAAAGCCCGACACGCCTGACAGGCCGGGCGGCCAGAACCAAAACACTTGATATTCAAAGGGAAAGTTCAACAAAGCGACATCGCATCGAGGCGGCCAGCTTCGAGCCGAGCCGACCACTACACGATCGGGCTGGCCGAATCCTGCGAGGTTATCCGGATCACCCGGTCGTCGTCAGGGATTGGCTTGCCGTGCCCGTCCCGGTTGCGGGTGGTCAGCCACACCGCCCCGTCCGTGCCGAGGACGACCGTCCGCAGCCTGCCGTACGCACCGGGCAGGGTTGCGTTGAAGGTACCGATGGTGCCGCTCTTGCTGATCGGCGCCACCGCCAACGATCTGCCGGCGGCGGTGGCAACCAACAACTGGCCACCGGCCAGCGCGCAGCCGCCGCCTCCCCGAGCCGCGGCGGGCAGGGTCGCGCTGGGCGTTGCCGCCGAGTAACTCCCGCCGGCCTTGAGGACCCAGATGTTGTCGCCGGACACCGCGACCCGCAGCCCGGTCTGCGGATCCACGCACAGCCCGTCCACCGAACTCAGCCCGCGGGCGTAGATCGGCGAGCCGGCCACCGGGTTATCCGGCTGCGGCTTGCCGATGTCGTCGGTCCGCAGGATCTTGCCGGCCAGGCTGGTCGGCGAGGCCGCCAACGCCGGACGACCCGCGGTGCCGGTGCCGATGAGTAGTGCCCCGGTGGCGTCGAAGGTGATCCGGCCGGTATTGCCCGAGACACCATGCGGGATGCCGCCGATCACCGTGGACGGTGCCGAACCGAGCGTGAAGTGCACCACCCGGTTGTCGGTGGCGGTGCTCAGGTAGGCGTAGATCAGACCGTCCTGGGCGTACGTCGGTGAGATGGCCAGGTCCAGCAGGCCGCCGTCACCGCTGCCATCCACCCCGGCCAGCTGCTGCACCTTGATGGCCGGAGCACCGCTGCCGGGCTGGACCCGGAAGATCTTGCCGGACTTGCGCTCGCCGACCAGCGCCGTGCCGTCCGGCAGCACCACCAGGCCGGTCGGCTCGTCGAGCTTGGTCGCGACGACGTTCGGGTCGGTGGCCGGCGGGCTGCCTGACGGCCGGCTGCTACCGGATGGCCCTGGAGCCGGCTGGCCGCCGGGCAGCGACGGGGCCGGAATCCCGGGGTTGGGCAGCTGCGGGTTCGGGTCGATGTTGCCCTGGTAGTCCGGCTGCGGCGTCCAGCTCGGGGTACTGCCCGACGCGCCACCGTCACAGCCGGCAGCCGCGCCCAGCACCAGCACGGCAGCGCCCGCCAGCACGGACCGGGACAAGAGAGAACGCGACACAACAGTCAGTCTGCCTGGTTGAGCTGTGACTTTCCCGCTGACCGGCAACTCTCGCGTCCCGGCGGCGTCACGGTGGCGGCTAGGTTGGTCGGGTGAACCGACTGAGTGTGGCATCGAGCGCAATCCGCGACCGGGGGATCGCGCGGGCGCCGGAACTCGCGATGATCGCCGACGCGCTGGTCTGGGAGGACGTCCGGCAGGTTCCGGACGGAGCCGACCAGATCGAGTTCTGGGTGCCACCGTTCCTGGCCGGCGACCCGGAAGCGACCAGCCGGGCGTTCCAGGCGATGCCGAACCTGAAGGTGATCCAGACCCAGTCGGCGGGCGTCGACCTGATCCGGCCGCTGGTGCCGGCCGGGGTGCAGCTCTGCGATGCCCGCGGCGTGCACGGCCCGGCCACCTCGGAGTGGGTGCTGACCGCGATCCTGTCGGTACTGCGCGAGTTCCCCCGGTTCGAACGGGCCCGCGCCGAGCGTCGCTGGGACTACGCGGTCACCGACGAACTTGCCGGCAAGAAGGTGCTGGTGATCGGCGCGGGCGATGTCGGCCAGCAGCTGGCGCGCCGGTTGCGGGCCTGCGATGCCACCCCGATCTTCGTCGCCCGAACTGCCCGCGAGGACGTCCACTCGCTAGCCGAACTGCCTGAACTGCTGCCGAACGCGGACGTGGTGGTGCTGATCGTGCCCCAGACCTCGGAGACCATCGGATTGGTGGACGCGCGGTTCCTGAGCCGGATGCGCGATGGTGCCCTGCTGGTCAACGCGGCTCGCGGCCCGGTGCTGGATACCGCCGCGTTGCTCGCGGAACTGCAGTCCGGACGGTTGCGTGCAGCCCTGGACGTGACCGATCCGGAACCGCTGCCGTCTGACCACGCCCTCTGGAACGCGCCGAACCTGCTGCTGACCCCACACGTCGGCGGTTCGGTATTCGGCCTGCTGGACCGGTTCGTGACGCTGCTGATCGAGCAGGCCCGCCGTTTCGAGGCCGGCCAGCCGCTCGAGAACGTGGTAACCGGCGGGTACTAGAAGAACGCCGGGTACCAGAAGAACGCCGGGTACCAGAAGAACGCCGGTACCAGAAGAACGCCGGGTACTAGAAGAAGCGCCAGGTACGAGGACTGAGGAGGACGCGGTCAGCTACTCGGGCTCGGGTAGCGCCGGGATCCGGCCGCCCCCGGCGGCGATCAGCGGCTGCAGCTTGGTGCTGCGCACGCAGGGCAGCCTGAGCTGGGTGCCGGCCAGGTCAACCGCGTAGACGGCACCGGAGGAATCCAGCCGTAAGCCGTGCAGCTCGTCCCAGCCGACCAGCTGGGAGCCGAACACCGCCTGGGCGTGCAAGCCGCGCTCGTCGACGATGGTCGCGGTGCGTGCCACGTACAGCGCGCCGGCCGCCGGCACCAGATACACCAGCGCCTGCAGCGGGGACCGCACCACGGCGGTCACGCACAGCGCGACGAATGCCACGATCAGGTACGCCGAGGCCGGGTGCTTGAGCACTGTGCGCTGGATCGCCGTCATAGTGAGCAACACTAGGTCGTAGGCTCAGCCCCGTGAGCACCGAGCACTCGGCGAGTAAGCCGCAGCACCGTAAACCGCATTCCCACATCGTCACCGACGGCATCGAGCGGGCCGCCGCGCGCGGCATGCTGCGCGCGGTCGGCATGGGCGATGACGACTGGCGCAAGCCACAGGTCGGGGTTGCCTCGTCCTGGAACGAGATCACGCCGTGCAACCTGTCGCTGGACCGGCTGGCCAAGCGCGCCAAGGTCGGCGTCCGGGGCGCGGACGGGTTCCCTTTGGAATTCGGCACGATCTCGGTTTCCGACGGCATCTCGATGGGCCACAGCGGAATGCACTACTCGCTGGTTTCTCGCGAGGTGATCGCCGATTCGGTAGAGACGGTGTTCCGGGCCGAGCAGCTGGACGGTGCGGTGCTGCTGGCCGGCTGCGACAAGTCGCTGCCCGGCATGCTGATGGCCGCCGCCCGGCTCGACGTCGCCGCAGTGTTCCTCTATGCCGGTTCTACCCTGCCCGGCAAGCTGAACGGCAACGACGTGACCATCATCGATGCCTTCGAGGGCGTCGGGGCTTGCCTGGCCGGCCGGATCACTCGTGAAGAACTTACCGAGATCGAAAAGGCAATCTGTCCTGGCGAGGGTGCTTGCGGCGGTATGTACACCGCGAACACGATGGCCTCGGCCGCCGAGGCGATGGGCATGTCACTGACCGGTTCGGCCGCGCCGCCGGCGCCCGACTCCCGCCGCGATGCCTACGCAGAGCGTTCCGGTGAGGCGGTGGTGCACCTGATCGATGCGGGAATCACCACTCGAACCATCCTGACCAAGCAGGCTTTCGAGAACGCGATCACCGTGGTGATGGCACTCGGCGGCTCGACCAACGCGGTGCTGCACCTGCTGGCCATCGCCAGCGAGGCCGGCGTGCCGCTGGAGCTGGCCGATTTCAACCGGATCGGCGACAAGGTCCCGCACCTTGCCGATCTCAAGCCGTTCGGCCGCTACGTGATGACCGACATCGACCGGATCGGCGGCATCCCGGTAGTCATGAAGGCTTTGCTGGACGAGGGTTTGCTGCATGGCGACGCGCTCACCGTGACCGGCCGGACGCTGGCCGAGAACCTTGCTGAGGTTGCCCCGCCCGCCCCGGACGGTGAGGTGATTCGCCCGCTGAGCCGGCCGATCCACCGCACCGGAGGCCTGACCATCCTGCACGGCAACCTCGCTCCGGAAGGTGCGGTGGTCAAGACCGCAGGCTTCGACGCGGCCGTTTTCACCGGTACCGCCCGGGTATTCGACCGCGAGCAGGCCGCGATGGATGCCGTCGCCGAGGGCACCCTGAAGGCCGGCGACGTGGCGGTCATCCGCTGGGAAGGTCCCAAGGGCGGCCCGGGCATGCGCGAGATGCTGGCCATCACCGGGGCGATCAAGGGCGCCGGTCTCGGCAAGGACGTGCTGCTGCTGACCGACGGCCGGTTCTCGGGTGGCACGACCGGCCTGTGTATCGGTCACATCGCGCCGGAAGCCGCGGTCGGCGGCCCGATCGCGCTGGTTGCCGACGGCGACCAGATCACCGTCGACATTGCTAACCGGACGCTGGAGTTGGCTGTCGGGGACGAGGAGTTGGCGCGCCGTCGGGCTGGCTGGCAACCGCTGGAGCCCCGGTTCAACACCGGAGTGCTGGGCAAGTACGCCAAGCTGGTCGGCTCGGCGGCCCAGGGTGCGGTCTGCGGATGAGCCGTCGGCCTCCCGCCGGAGCATGCCTCGACCACCTCAGCGGCTAGTAGATGGCTCGATCCCAGCATGCTCTAAACGCCTGCTCGTCGAGCCTCGTGTTCCAGACAGCAACGGATTTGCTACTGGGATGCAGTTGATAGCCGAGGCGCCGCGTTCGGTCGTACCAACAGAACGTCTCGACTTTGGCCGTCCCGAGCCTGAGAGCTTCATCCAGCGCGGGAGCAAGGTCGGAGTCAGACGAGGCCAAGACCACTAGGTCGACGTCGGACCTCTGCGCCTGACGGACGAGTGCTAGCGCGCATAGAACGTCTACGCCCTTTTCCTGGGGTGCTCCGGTCAGGATCTTGTTTCCCAGTGGGTCCGTGGCAAAGTGCCCATCTGCTGCGCGCTCGTACTTATACTTCAGCGGCCTGAGCGTCACCTCCACTCGCGGATCTCGCTCCCAACGCGACTTCTGAGCTTGATTCCGCGCGTATCCGTTGGGGGTCATGCTCCGCTGACGGTTCACCGCGATAGACCAACACCTTCTCCAGTGTTGCCTTCAGGTGACCTGTTCGTTGGTTTCGGTTCCGTTCTTCTAATAGTCGTTCTGCGAAAAGTAACGGATCCACTAAGGTTTCGTGCTTGGCGGTAGATCTTGTGGCCGCGAACAAGCCGTGCCCGACAAGATGCACGTTTGATAGTCGATGACTACCGCAGTTCGTAGTTCGGTTTGCAACCTGCCTCCACGAGATTAAAAAAACCCCACCAGTCCCGGAGGACGGTGGGGAGTTAAGAATCCATTCTTACACAACTGTTGTAAAACCTGCAAGTTGACTACTGACGGGTTCGCGTCCGCCGGCGGTGCAAGCCGACGACTCTTTCCGAAATAAGTAAAGGGAACAGTGGGCCTCAGCTGACGTCGGCGAAGTCCTCGGTCAGCCAGAGCCGGCCGTGGCTGGCGTCGATCAGCACGTCTACCCCGAGTGCCCCGGCGTCCTTGGACAGGATGTTGCGCCGGTGCGCGTCGTCGGGCGCCGACTCGGCCAGCATGCTCGCCTCGATGCCCAGCGCGCCGGACAGGCTGCGGTCGGTCGTCCAGCCAATGTTTTCCGCGGCGAAGGACCAGCGGACGCCGGCCTTGCTCTCGCGGCTGCCGAGGCTGTCCTCGTTGCCGACCTGATGAGCCAGCGTGTTTGCCGAGGCCATCGCCAGATTGTGCTGATGGGCACTGGCCTGCAAGCGGGAACTCCAGGCCAGCGCGGGCAGGTGTTGAGCGGACCGGGCCTGGTTGACGGCGTCGAAGACAGCCCTGGCCCAGCTGTCCTCAGACTGCGAGGTCAGCGACGTGATCGTCCTCGGCGGCGCGGCAATCGACCTGACCACCGGCGTGGGCTTAGCCGTCGGCGACGGCGGCGGGTAGCTGGTGGTGGCCCGCGAGGTCGGAGCCGTGCTGGCCTTGCGCACCAGAGCCTTGCTGGTCCTGGCCGGGCTGGGCTTGCGGGCCGCGCTTCGAGTGGTCGACGGGACGGCGCTGCTCGACGGTGCCAGCACCGCACCGGCGAAACTGACCGGGTCTTTCGGGGGGTCGGCAGCGCGCATTGCGCCGACGCCGACCGCGGTCAACAACACCGAAGCGACGGCCAGGCCGAGCATGGGGGCTGATCGGGCTGCCATGGGCGGCATCCTGCCATGGATTGTGGTGAACGGCGGGTTGTGGTGCCGGAAATAGACGCCCACGGGTTCTTTCGCCTCTCGGGACGAGTCAGGACGCCCTGGTACGTCCTACTTGGCGGTGCCTTGTCGCCGACTAACGTGGCCGGTCTCACCCTGGTTGGCTACGGAATTTTGAGACGGTCGTCCTACGCCGTTGAAAGCAGGTAGGCGGCGCGGTAGTGTTCAGCTCGTGCAGCATCTCGTACTCATTCACTAGCGCGTCCACCGCGGCAATCCCGCACTGGACGCGCAAACCCTTCGTGCAACGGCACGAAGGGTTTTTTAGTGGGTTTTTACGGTGAGTTCCGCACCATCCAGCTGCGAAGGCAACGGCGCCTCGCGAGATTTGTCTGCGAAAACTTGCCAGAAGGGAACACCTGTCATGACAGGGTCACCTGCTCCGGAGCAACTCAACGGGGCCCAGTCGCTGATCCGCTCGCTCGAAGAGGTCGGTGCCGACGTGGTATTCGGCATTCCGGGCGGCGCGATCCTGCCGGCTTACGATCCGCTGTACGACTCCACCAGAGTCCGCCATGTACTGGTCCGCCACGAGCAGGGTGCCGGTCATGCCGCAGAGGGTTACGCGCAGGTCACCGGAAAGGTCGGGGTCTGTATGGCGACCTCCGGTCCGGGCGCGACGAACCTGGTTACCCCTATCTCGAATGCCTTTCTCGATTCGGTGCCGCTGGTGGCTATCACCGGCCAGGTGCCGTATGCCGCGATTGGCACCGATGCCTTCCAAGAAGCCGATATCTCCGGTATCACGCTGCCGATCACCAAGCACAACTTTCTGGTGCAGCATGCCGACCAGATCCCGCAGACCATCGCGGAGGCCTTTCACCTGGCAAACACGGGCCGTCCGGGACCGGTGCTGGTGGATATCCCGAAGGACGTGCTGCAGAACCCGACCCGGTTCAGCTGGCCGCCGACGCTGGACCTGCCCGGCTACCGGCCGGTGACCAAGCCACACAGCAAGCAGATTCGTGAGGCTGCCAAGCTGATTGCCAGCGCGCAACGGCCGGTGCTCTATGTCGGCGGCGGGGTGTTGCGGGCGCGGGCCTGTGCCGAGCTGATGAAGCTGGCCGAGCTGACCGGCATCCCGCTGGTCACCACTCTGATGGCGCGGGGCGCGTTCCCGGATTCGCATCGCCAACACCTGGGAATGCCCGGCATGCACGGCACGGTGGCCGCGGTTACCGCGCTGCAGAAGGCCGACCTGCTGATCGCCCTGGGCACCCGGTTCGATGACCGGGTCACCGGCCGGCTGGACTCCTTCGCCCCGCACGCGCTGGTGATCCATGCCGACATCGATCCGGCCGAGATCGGTAAGAACCGGATCGCCGACGTCCCGATTGTGGGTGATGCTCGCGAGGTGATCAGCGAGTTGATCCCGGCCGTGCAGGCCGAATATGCCGCTGGAAACCGGACTGACCTGACCGGCTGGTGGCGGCAGGCCGACAGCTGGCGGGAGACTTACCCGCTGGGCTATGAGGATCCGGTGGACGGCAGCCTGGCGCCGCAGTACGTGATCGAGCGGCTCGGCAAGATTGCCGGCCCGGACACCATCTTCGCGGCCGGGGTCGGCCAGCATCAGATGTGGGCCGCGCAGTTCATCGGCTACGAGAATCCCTATACCTGGCTGAACTCTGGCGGTGCCGGCACGATGGGTTACGCGGTGCCGGCCGCGATGGGTGCCAAGGTCGGCGCGCCGGACAAGCTGGTCTGGGCGATCGACGGCGACGGCTGCTTCCAGATGACCAATCAGGAGCTGGCAACCTGCGCGGTGGAGGGCATCCCGATCAAGGTCGCCGTTATCAACAATGGCAACCTGGGCATGGTTCGGCAGTGGCAGACGCTCTTCTACTCCGAGCGCTACTCCCAGACCGAGCTGGGCACCCACGCCTCCTCGGGCACCGGCGCCCGGCAGCGGATCCCGGACTTCGTCAAGCTTGCCGACGCGCTCGGTTGCATCGGCCTGCGCTGCGAGAGCAGGGACGAGGTGGACGCCACCATCGAGAAGGCCATGTCGATCGATGACCAGCCGGTGGTGGTGGACTTCACGGTCGGCAAGGACGCGATGGTGTGGCCGATGGTTGCCGCGGGTACCTCCAACGACGAGATCATCGCCGCGCGCGGTATCCGTCCCAACTTCGACCACGGAGTCTGAGATGTCCATACACACTCTGTCGGTGCTGGTGGAGAACAAGCCCGGCGTGCTTGCCCGGGTGTCCGGGTTGTTCAGCCGGCGTGGCTTCAACATCGAGTCGCTCGCGGTCGGCCCGACCGAGCATCCGGAGATCTCTCGGATCACGATTCTGGTGTCGGTGGAAGGCAATGCGCTCGAACAGGTCACCAAGCAGCTGAACAAGCTGGTGAACGTGCTCAAGATCGTCGAACTCGAAGCAGCCTCGGCGGTGCAGCGCGAACTGCTGCTGGCCAAGGTCCGGGCCGATGAATCCAATCGCGGCTCGGTGATGGACATCGTCGAGCTGTTCAATGCCAAGGTGGTGGACGTCAGCCCGGAAGCCTTGACGATCGAGATGGTCGGACCGCCTGCCAAACTGGAGGCCATGCTGAAGATGCTCGAGCCGTACGGGATTCGCGAGATGGTCCAGTCCGGCATGGTGGCACTCGGCCGCGGTCCACGTTCGATGACCCAGGCCGCGCTGCGGGCGGTCGAACGCAATGCTGGATAGCTAGCTCGGATAAAGGTTCTATCGCTTCACCAGATCACCGATCGATACGTAGTCGAGGCCGTCGCCCGGACGGCCCGCCGAAGAGAGGGAACGCCAGCAGATGGCCGTGGAGATGTTTTACGACGATGACGCCGACCTGTCCATCGTGCAGGGACGCAAGGTTGCCGTGCTCGGTTTCGGTAGCCAGGGCCATGCCCATGCGCTCAGCCTGCGGGACTCCGGCGTCGACGTCCGGGTCGGGCTGCCGGAAGGTTCGAAGAGCCGGGCCAAGGCCGAGGAGCACGGCCTGCGGGTGCTGACCCCGTCCGAGGCGTCGGCCGAGGCCGATCTGATCATGATCCTGGCGCCGGATCACAAGCAGCGCGCGCTGTATTCCGAATCGGTCGAGCCGAATCTGAAGGACGGCGACGCGATCTTCTTCGGCCATGGCTTCAACATCCGCTTCGGCTACATCAAGCCGCCGGCAAACGTGGACGTGGCGATGGTCGCTCCGAAGGGGCCGGGTCACCTGGTACGCCGCCAGTTCGTCGACGGCAAGGGCGTCCCGGTGCTGGTCGCGGTGGAGCAGGATGCCAGCGGCAACGCCTTTGCCCTCGCGCTCGCCTACGCCAAGGGCATCGGCGGCACCCGGGCCGGCGCGATCAAGACCACCTTCACCGAGGAGACCGAGACCGACCTGTTCGGCGAGCAGGCCGTCCTCTGCGGTGGCGCGTCCCAACTCGTGCAGTACGGCTTCGAGGTGTTGACCGAGGCCGGCTACGAGCCCGAGATCGCCTACTTCGAGTGCCTGCACGAGCTCAAGCTGATCGTGGACCTGATGTATGAGGGCGGTATTGCCAAGCAGCGCTGGTCGATCTCGGACACCGCCGAGTACGGCGACTACGTCTCCGGGCCGCGGGTGATCGACCCGCACGTGAAAGAGAACATGAAGACCATCCTCGGCGAGATCCAGGACGGAACGTTCGCTGCCCGGTTCATTGCCGACCAGGACGCCGGAGCGCCGGAGTTCAAGCGGCTGCGGGCGAAGGGCGAGCAGCACCCGATCGAGGAGACCGGCCGCAAGCTACGTGGCCTGATGAGCTGGGTGAACAGCGACTCCGACACCGATTACGTCGAAGGCACCGCCGCCCGATGAGCCGTCGGGACCAGCGCGGAGTCGGCGCATGAAGCTCGCTGTCGTCCCCGGTGACGGCATTGGCGTCGAGGTCATCGAGCAGGCGGTGAAGGTCCTCGACGCGGTGTTGCCCGGCGTGGATCAAACCCACTATGACCTCGGCGCCGGTCGCTACCACCGCACCGGCGAGATCCTGCCCGACTCGGTGCTGACAGAGCTGCGCCAGCACGACGCGATCCTGCTCGGCGCGATCGGTGACCCGTCGGTGCCGAGTGGGGTGCTCGAACGCGGATTGCTGCTGCGGCTGCGTTTCAGCCTCGATCACTACGTGAACCTGCGTCCGAGCAAGCTCTATCCCGGTGTTGCCAGCCCGCTGGTCGGCAACCCCGGGATGGACTTCGTGGTCTACCGGGAAGGCACCGAAGGCCCGTATATCGGTAACGGCGGCGCATTGCGGGTGGACACCCCGCACGAGGTGGCGACCGAGGTCAGCGTGAACACCGCCTTCGGGGTGGAGCGGGTGGCACGGGCCGCGTTCGAGGCAGCCCAGCGCCGGCCACGCAAGCAGTTGACCTTGGTGCACAAGAACAATGTGCTGGTCTATGCCGGCGATCTCTGGACGCGGACGGTGAACCGGCTAGCCGCGGAGTATCCCGAGGTAGCGGTCGGCTACCTGCACGTCGATGCCACCATGATCCACCTGGTCACCGATCCGGGACGTTTCGACGTGATCGTCACCGACAACCTGTTCGGCGACATCATCACCGATCTGGCCGGTGCGGTGTCCGGCGGGATCGGCCTGGCCGCCAGCGGAAATCTGAACCTGTCCGGTACCGGTCCGTCGATGTTCGAGCCGGTGCACGGCTCGGCGCCCGACATCGCCGGGCAGGGCAAGGCAGACCCGACGGCAGCGATCCTGTCGGTCGGGATGCTGCTGGCCCACCTGGGCCATGATGCTGAGGCCACTCGGGTAGAGGCTGCGGTGGCAGCCGATCTTGCCACCCGCAACCCGGCCGTTCCCGGCTCGACCAGCGCGATCGGCGAGCGGATCGCCTCGGCTGTCGGCTGATCGGCCGTTCGGATAGCCAGCTGGCTAGTGCCGGGTCAGTGCCGGGGGAGTGCCCGGACGGCGCAGTCCGCAACCCCGCACGCCCCGGCACCGCCGCACCCTGAGCCGCCGCAATCAGCTGCTCCGGCGGTGGCCAGGATCGCTTCGTCGAGTTGCCGTTCCAGTCCAGCACGCTCGTCCAGCCGGGCCGAACGGAACAGTCCGGTGGAGATAGCCAGCAGCAGCAAGGCAATCAGAGCCACCACCGGGCCGACCAGCCGGCCGGTGATCGAGTCGGACAGAATGGCGCTCAGGACGCCGGCGATCAGCAGCACCACGCCGATCGGGGTGAGCATCGCGGCCAACTGCCGCCGGGCCCGAACCGGAACCCGGCTCAGCGCAACATCGCCGTGGCTCAGATCGCTGCGATGCTCACTCACGGCCTTCCAGTTCGCTCCGCTCCGCGCTCGTTCCTCGCTGCGATGCTCACTCACGGCCTTCCAGTTCGCTCCGCTCCGCGCTCGTTCCTCGCTGCGATGCTCACTCACGGTGTTGTCAATCGCTCCGCTCCGCGCTCGTTCCTCGCTGCGATGCTCACTCACGGTGTTGTCAATCGCTCCGCTCCGCGCTCGTTCCTCGCTGCGATGCTCACTCACCATGGCTACCAGTATCCGACATGCGGGCGGTATCAGCCGCACCGGTAACCTCACCTGGTGCGCATCGCGAGATTTGTTCATGGTGGCGGAATTGCCTGGGGTGTTGTCGAGGGTCCGGCAGGTGACGGGGCTGAACCTGCGTTCGAGTCGCTGACCGTGGCCGCGATCAAGGACCATCCGATGGGCCCGATCGAATTCACCGGCGACCGGTTCTCGATCGGCGACGTCCGGCTGCTGGCACCGATCCTGCCGAGCAAGGTGATCGCGGTCGGCCGGAACTACGCCGCGCACGCCGCTGAGCTGGGCAATGACCTGCCCGAGCGCCCGCTGATCTTCCTCAAGCCGTCCACCTCGGTGATCGGCACCCATGACGTCATCCGGCTGCCGGTCGACTCCGACCAGGTCGAGCACGAGGCCGAACTTGCCCTGGTGGTCGGCAAGGTGGCTAAGGACGTCCCGCGGGAGAAGGCCCTGGACGTGATCTTCGGCTATACCTGCGCCAACGACGTGACCGCGCGCGACCAGCAGCGGGCCGACGGGCAATTCACCCGGGCGAAGGGTTACGACTCGTTCTGCCCGATCGGGCCGTGGATCCAGACCGAGTTCGATCCGTCGGCGGTCCGGGTGCGCTGCCTGGTCAACGATCGCACCACCCAGGACGGCAACACCCGGGACATGATCTTCGACGTGGCCACCATCGTGTCGTTCATGTCGCACGTGATGACCCTGGTTCCCGGCGATGTGATCCTGACCGGAACCCCCAGCGGCGTCAGCCGGATCGTCGACGGCGATCGGGTCACCGTCGCGATCGACGGCATCGGCGAGCTGGTCAACCCGGTGCGGTCCAAATGAGTGCCAACCGGCCGGTCCGGGTGCGGTTCTGCCCGTCCCCGACGGGTAATCCGCATGTCGGCCTGATCCGAACCTGCCTGTTCAACTGGGCATTCGCTCGCAACCGGGGCGGAACCTTCGTGTTCCGGATCGAGGACACCGACGCGGCCCGGGACAGCCAGGAATCCTACGAGATGCTGCTGGACACCCTTCGGTGGTTCGGCATGAGCTGGGACGAGGGTCCCGAGGTCGGCGGCCCGTACGGCCCGTACCGGCAGAGCGAGCGACGCGAGATCTATCGCGAGGTCGTGCAGCAATTGCTGGATGCCGGCCACCTCTACGAGTCCTTCACGACCAGCGAAGAGACCGAAGCCCGGCATCAGGCGGCTGGCCGGGATGTCAAGCTCGGCTATGACAACTTCGACCGGCAGCTGACCGGCGAGCAACGCGCCGGCTTCCTGGCCGAGGGCCGGACGCCGGTGCTGCGGCTGCGGATGCCGCCCGAGGACCTGGTTTGGAACGATCTGGTGCGCGGCGAGATCACCTTCGCGGCCAGCGCGGTACCCGACTTCGTGGTGGTGCGGGCCAACGGCGATCCCTTGTACACGCTGGTGAATCCGGTCGACGACGCGATGATGCGGATCTCGCACGTGATTCGCGGCGAGGACCTGCTGCCCTCCACCCCGCGCCAGATCGCGCTGTACCGGGCGCTGATCGACATCGGCGTCACCGACTTCGTCCCGGAGTTCGGCCACCTGCCCTACGTGATGGGCGAGGGCAACAAGAAGCTGTCCAAGCGGGATCCGCACGCCTCGATTTACACTTATCGGGACGAGGGATACCTGCCCGAGGGGCTGCTCAACTACCTCGCCCTGCTCGGCTGGTCGATCGCCGAGGACCGCGATATCTTCTCCCCGGCCGAACTGGTCGAGGCCTTCGACGGCACCAAGATCTCGGTGAACCCGGCCAGGTTCGATCCGAAGAAGTGCCTGGCGATCAACGCGACCCACGTCCGGCTGCTTGCGCCTGATGACTTTGCCCAGCGATTGCAGGGATTCCTCGCCAGGGCAGGGCTGATCGGCGAGCAGCCGGATGCCGGCCAGCTGGCGATCATCACCGGCGCCGCGCCGCTGATCCAGGAGCGGGTCCAGACGCTGGCCGAGAGCGCGGACATGCTGCGGTTCCTGTTCGTCGCCGAATCGGACTTCACGCTGGACGAGACGGCGGCGGCCAAACAGCTCGGCGAGGCCGGCCAGCAGGTGCTTGCCGCGGCCGTTCCCGCGCTCGAGGCGCTGACCGACTGGAGTACCGCCGGCATCGAGGCGGCGCTGCGGGTCGAACTGATCGATCGGCTCGAGCTGAAACCGCGTAACGCCTTCGGCCCGCTGCGGGTCGCGGTGACCGGACGGCAGGTCTCACCACCGCTGTTCGAGTCGATGGAACTGCTCGGACGGGACGTCTCGCTGGCCAGATTGCGGGCCGCGACGCGCTGAGCGGAGGCCGATTTCGAAACCGAGGCGAGCGTCGGGTAGAGTCTGATCCCGGCCCGGTTACCGGGTTTGTAATGGGGTATGGGGTAATTGGCAGCCCAACTGATTCTGGTTCAGTTAGTCTAGGTTCGAGTCCTGGTACCCCAGCGCAGTGCGGTTCGGCAGGTCGCTTTAGCCAAGAAGCGCCGGCAGATCCAGACAATATCGATATCAAGATCCGCAACACAGCACGCACTAGGGCCCCGTCGTCTAGCGGCCTAGGACGCCGCCCTCTCACGGCGGTAGCGAGGGTTCGAATCCCTTCGGGGCTACAGCTGAAAGCGCGTCACTGAACGAAGCGGTCCGGTTCTCCGGGCCGCTTCGCTGCATTTCCAGGTCGCTTGGTCCAAGTGTCGCTCGGTCCGAGATCGCTGCCCAGAACCCAGCGAACTCCGATATACCCGATTAATCCGTTTCCGGCTACAGTGAATCGCGTCTCGTGCAGCGTCGCCGAGGCAATTCTATGTCTATAGGACTAGTAGGGTTTACTCGGGCGAGTGAGCGAGCTACCGGTTCCGACCGTGAACGGTGGGACTGGCGACGATAGGGCTGGAGGCGACGACGTGGTCGACCTGGGGACCAGCCAGCCGGCCGGCCCGGCAATCCCGGACCCAGCAAGCCCGGGCTCGGCGGCCACCGACTCAGCGACCGGGCGTACCCCGAACCAGTGGGTACGGTCCTGGGCCAGGTTGCGCAGTCAGCGGTGGGCGATGGCCGGCGGCCTGGTCGCGCTGGCGCTGCTGGTCGCCGGGCTCGCGGCCCCACTGCTGACCCGGATCGAGGGGCAGGACCCGTACACCTATCACCTCGACCTGCTCGACGACGCGCGCGGCAATGCCCCACGCGGGGCCCTGGGCGGGGTCAGCTCGGCGCACTGGTTCGGCGTCGAGCCGCTGACCGGCCGTGACCTGTTCGCGATCGTGCTTTACGGCGTACGCACCTCGTTGTTGGTGGGTCTGTCGGCGACCGCCATCGCGGTGCTGATCGGCGTGGTCGTCGGCCTGTTTGCCGCGTACTTCGGCGGCTTCACCGACACCCTGCTCAGCCGGTTTATGGATGTGATGTTCGCCTTTCCCGGCCTAATTTTTATGATCGCGCTGACCGCTCTGGTGCCCGACTCGGTTCCCCGGGTGCTGGTCGTCATCGGGGTCATCGCGGTTTTCGGCTGGACCGCCATCGCCCGGGTGGTCCGCGGCCAGGCGCTGTCGCTGGTCAGGCGGGAGTTCGTGATCGCCGCCCGGTCGCTCGGCGCTGACTGGCGCTGGATCGTGTTTCACGAGTTGCTGCCCAACCTACTGTCCACCGTCATCGTGTTCGCCACCCTCGCGGTGCCGGCCGCGGTCGGCACCGAGGCGGCGCTGTCCTTCCTGGGGGTGGGCATCCCGCCGCCGGCCCCGGATCTGGGGCGCTCGATCAGCGACGCGATCCCGTGGGTGCAGAGCGACGTGATGTTCCTGCTGTTCCCGGCCGGCCTGCTGTTCGTGGCGGTGCTCGGTTTCAACCTGTTCGGCGACGGGATCCGGGACGCGCTGGATCCGCGCACCTCCACGGTGCGCTGGACCGGCCGAAAGAGCCGCCGATGACCCGCTTCCTGATTCGCAGGGTGCTGGGCGTGCTGCTGGTGATGCTGATCGTCACCGCCGTCACCTACGCACTGTTCTTCCTGCTGCCCGCGGACCCGGCCCGGCTGTCCTGCGGCAAGCCGTGCACCGCCGACCGGTTGGCCCAGGTCCGCTCGCTGCTCGGTTACAACCGCTCGGTGCCGATGCAGTACTGGGAGTTCCTGCGCGGGATCGTGTTCGGCCGCAGCTACGGCACCGGGGCGGCGATCGTGCACTGCTCGGCGCCCTGCTTCGGCTACTCCTTCCCGCAGGGCCGCGACGTCACGTCCCTGATCGCTGACCGGTTCCCGGTAACCCTGTCGATCGCGATCGGGGCGGCGCTGCTGTGGCTGGTCGCCGGGGTGCTGGCCGGAATCGTTGCCGCGCTCTACCGGGGCAGCTGGCTGGACCGGCTGGTCACGGTCGGCGCGCTGGGCGGGGTCTCGGCACCGACCTTTCTGGTCGGCTTGCTCGGCATCCTGATCTTCGGCTTCCGGCTGAACGTGCTGCCGGTCAACGGCTATGTCGCGTTCACCGACGATCCGGTGCAGTGGGCCTTTCACCTGGTACTGCCCTGGTGCACGTTGGCGTTCGTCTTCGCCGCGATCTACGCCCGGCTGACCCGTACCCAGCTGCTCGACGTGCTCAACGAGGACTACATCGCGCTGGCCCGAGCGAAGGGGCTGAGCCGACGGCGGGTGATCGGCCGGCATGCGCTGCGGGCCGCGCTGACCCCGGTGTTGACGCTGTTCGCGCTCGACCTCGGCGGCTTGCTCGGCGGCGCGGTGATCACCGAGAAGGTCTTCGGCATGCAAGGCCTGGGCGCGCTGTTGATCGACGCGGTCGGCAGCTCCGACCTGCCGGTGGTGGTCGGTTGCACTATCTTCGCCGGCTTCCTGATCGTGCTGGCCAACCTGGTGGTCGACCTGACCTACAGCCTGCTCGACCCCCGAGTCATCAGCTGAGAACCTGAGAGGATCCCCCATGAAAAGAACGGTCCTGGCCACCATGGCCGCGGCGATGCTGGCGACGCTGAGCCTGGCCGCCTGCCACGCCAATAGCACCTCCTCCGCGCCGAAGCAGGCCAAGAGCGGTGGCGAGCTGGATGTCCTCAGCTCGGCCTCGACCATCGACCTCGATCCGGCCAAGAGCCAGAACCTGGCCACCAGCACCATCCATCTGGTCCTGCGCAGCCTGACCACCTGGCAGGAGAGCCCGACCGACGCGCCCAAGGTGGTGCCGGACCTGGCGACCGACACCGGCAATGTCAGCGACGGGGGCAAGACCTGGACGTACACCCTCAAGCCCGGCCTGAAGTATGCCGACGGCTCGCCGATCACCACCCAGGACATCAAGTACGGCGTCGAGCGCTCGTTCTCACCGCAGCTGTCCGGTGGCCTGGCCTATCACAAGACGCTGCTGGTCGGCGGTGACAAGTACACCGGCCCGTTCGACGGCAAGGAGCTGGACTCGATCCAGACCCCGGACGCCAACACGATCGTGTTCCACCTGGACAAGTCCAGCGGTGACTGGCCCTGGATCGTCAGCATGCCGGCCTTCGCGCCGGTGCCGAAGAAGGACGAGGACATCCAGCATTACGGCAACCACCCGATGGCCAGCGGGCCGTACCAGGTGAAGTCGGTGAAGCAGGGATCCACCCTGGTTCTCGAGCGCAACCCGAACTGGACGAAGAGCAGCGACCCGGTACGGACCGCGGAGCCCGACACCATCGTCTACACCATGGGGCTGGACCCGACGGTGATCAACCAGCGAATCATTGCCGATCAGGGCAAGGACAAGAATGCGATCTCGTCCACGAACGTACCCGCCTCGCTGCTGCCGAAGGTGCAGAGCGATCCGTCGGCGAACCAGCGGCTGGCCACCTCGCCCAGCGGCGCGCTCAGCTACCTGGCGATCAACGTCACCCACCAGCCGCTCAACGACAAGCTGGTCCGGCAGGCGCTGGAGTACGCGGTGAACAAGAAGGCGGTCCAGGTGGCCGCCGGTGGCGAGAAGATCGGTGGCGAGCTGGCCAGCACCCTGATCACGCCGGGCATCCCCGGCTACCAGTCCTATGACCTGTACCCGACCAACCCGACCGGTGACACCGCCAAGGCCAAGGCGCTGCTGGCTCAGGCCGGCCACGCCAGCGGGTTGTCGCTGACGCTGCTGACCCAGAACGACAGCATCAGCCTGTCCGAGGCGCAGGCGGTGCAATCCGGGCTGACCGCGGCCGGTATCAAGGTGCGGCTCAAGCCCGAGGACAGCGACTCGTTCTATGCCGACGCGGGTGCGTCCAAGGGCGATTTCGACCTAGCGCTCAGCGGTTGGCTGCCCGATTACCCCAGTGCTACCGGCAACATCGCGCCGCTGTTCGACTCCAGCCAGATCGGTAACGGCAACTTCAACCTCAGCCACTACGCCAACCCGGCAGTGGACCGGGTGATCGCCCAGGCCAGTGCCGAGACCGATCAGCCGACCGCGCAGGGGCTGTGGGCACAGGCCGACCGGACCATCATGGCCGACGCGCCGATCGTGCCGTTGCTCTATGCCAGAAACGCGTTCCTGCACGGGTCCAACGTCACCGACTTCTACCTGCCGCCCTACCCGCCGTACGCGAACATGCTGGTGGCCGGATTGGCCGGCTGATCAGCTGCTGGGCCGGCTCGTCACCGAACGCGAGCCGGTCCGGCGCAGGACCTCCGAGCCGGCCCAGACCAGCCAGCCCAGGCCGGCCAATGCCGCGCCGAAGCTGGCCGGCCCGGTCCAGCCGAAGTGCTCGTAGAGCAGCCCGGAGGTCGCTGAGGCGATCGAGCCCGCGAGAAACACCGTCCCCATGAAGACGGTGTTGATCCGGGCTCGGGCATCCGGACGCAGCTGGTAGATCTCCTGCTGGCTGAGTACCTGATGGCCCTGCACCGCCAGATCCAGCAGCACGCCGGCCAGCGCCAGCAGGAACAGGTGATGGGCGGCCAGCCCGGCCAGCGCCATCGCGGCCAGCGCCAGCACGAAGGCCAGCCCGCTGGCGATCCGGCCATGCCCCCGGTCGGCCAGCCGGCCGGCGATCGGAGCGGCCAGCGCGCCGGCCGCGCCGACCAGCGCGAAGATCGCGATGCCGACCTGGGACAGCCGATGCACCTTGATCAGCTCGAAGGTGATCGAGGTCCAGAACGTGGAGAAGGTGGCGAACATCAGCGCCTGGCAGACAGCCCGGCGGCGCAGCGCGGGCTCGGTACGAACGAGCCCACCGATGGAGGCCATCAGCTGCCGGTAGCTGGCGCCGGGTTCGGGCCGGTGCCGGGGGAGCGTGACCAGCAGGACGCCGGCCATCACCAGCATCAGACCGGCCGACACCAGGTACACACTGCGCCAGCCCCAGGCGGCGGCGAGCAGGCTGGACACGGTACGGGCCAGCAGGATGCCCAGCAGCAGCCCGCTCATCACCCGGCCGACGAAGTGGCCGCGTTCGGCTTCCGGCGCCAGTTGAGCGGCCAGCGGCACCAGGATCTGGGCAACCACCGAGGTGAACCCGATCAGCACCGACAGGATCAGGAAGCTGGCCAGGTTCGGCGCCACCGCCGCCAGCAGGGCCACCACCGCGGTGCCGAGCATGGTGCGGGCGGTCAGCGTCCGGTTCTCGAGCAGATCTCCCAGCGGCAGCAGCAGGATCAGGCCGGCGGCATAGCCGAGTTGGGTGGCGGTGACCACCACCGAAGCACCGCTCTGGCTGGTGTGAAAGGACTTCGCGATCAGGTCCAGCAGGGGCTGGGAGTAGTAGATATTGGCCACCGACAACCCGCAGGCCGCCGCCAGCACCAGGGTAAGCAGCCCCAGGCCGCGTACCCGCTCGTCCGGTTGGGTGGTCGTGACGGTCATGGTTCGATCACCTCACGCTGGATTCGTTTGCACATGCTTGTCTCAACAGCAAAGGCCCGGACGCTCCGGATGTTCCTTCCCGAGCGGTGGCTGTGCGATTTAGCACGGCCACCCTCAGGCCGTCCGAGTAGGGAGGGTCCGGTTCTGACTACGTACAGTTAAGAAAAGCTTCAGTTCGGTGACTCTGTGCCGATGGAACCAGAGCCTGCTCGAAAACAGCCTCGACAGACACCCCCTGTGGAGGATGCCCGCATGTTGTCCCGTCCCCGTCTCACCGCCCGCCTCACCGGCCTGGTCGCCGCGGCATTGCTTGCGCTGCCGCTGGCCTCGGTGGTCTCGCTGGCCGCCGCGCCGGCCGCCGATGCGGCGGTACCCAGCCTGAGGGCGCCGGCCGGCCTGCCGCTGGCGATCGAGCCGCTGGCCAGCTATGTCGAGCAGACCGAATGCCATCCGGGTTACCTGCCGGGCACCCTCAAGCTCGGCCAGCTGCTGACCTCGACCTATCGCAACACCAGCTTCGGCGGCGCCTATGCCTGCGGCACCGACGGCACCCGCAGCGAGCACTACGACGGTCGCGCGGTCGACTGGATGAACTCGGTGCGCAACAAGACCCAGGCAGCGCAGGCCGCCGCGGTGATCAAGTTCCTGCTGACCACCGACAGCCACCACAACATGTTCGCCAACGCCCGCCGGATGGGTGTCATGTACATCATCTGGGACAACAAGATCTGGGGCGCCTGGGACGGTAAGTGGGAGAACTACAACAACTGCGCCAAGACCCCGGCAGCCTCGATGGACAGCGCCTGCCACCGAAACCACATGCACATCTCGCTGTCCTGGAACGGCGCGCTGGGCAGGACCTCGTTCTGGAGCAAGCACACCGTCAGCACCGTCAACTACGGCCAGTGCCGGGTGAAGGACCTGAACTGGGCCGGCACGTCGAGCAGCTACAGCACCAAGTGGTGCGCGTCCTACCCGGCGGTGAACGCCCCGGCGCACTCGTCGGCGGCGATGAAGGCGCTGGTGAACTACTCCGGGGCGACGATGTTCCCGGGGATGACCGGCGGCCCGATCCAGGCAGTGCAAATGGCCTTCAAGATGCCGGTCACCGGCCGCTACGATCCGGCCACCGTGGCCCGGGTCAACGCCCTCAAGCGCAAGTATCACCTGCTTGCGAACGGCGTCATCGACGCGGCGACCTGGCGGCTGCTGCTCGCCGCCAACAAGCCGCACTGACGCTCAGAGCTGGTGGTAGCGGCCCCGATGGTGAACTAGTCCTTCGCCATCGGGGCCGATCTCGATGTGCTCGATGTCCAGCTGTACCTGCAGGCCCCAGCCGACCTCGATCACCGGGCGGTCGCTGAGCCGGCAGCCGGCCCAGGCCTGCGCACCATCGAGCGCTGGCCCCCATCGCGTCGACGTCCAGTCGGCCAGCCGGAACGGCCCACCCGGCGCCGGCGCAACGTAGCCGAAGGCATCCGCGAGTTGCCGGTGCTGCCAGCCCAGCAGGTTGACCACCGCGGCGGCCGAGGATTGCAGCGCCTCGCGCAGCTCTGACAACGGGTCGATGACGGCGATCACGCTGCCCGGCTCGCCGTCCACCACCAGCAGCGACGAGACGGTCAGTCCGGCCCGCTGGCCGTCGTGTTCGGCGGTGAGCACCGTGACCGGCGAGGCCAGCCGGCCGCGTAGCCGGCGCACCGGGTTGCGGTCGCCCTCGGCGGGCAGGAACGGGTGCTCGTTGTGGATGCTCACCCGTCCCATCCTGCCGAGGTATCGAATCGAGGTTGGCACCGCCCGCATAATGACCGCATGCGCCCGTTTCACTTCCTCGCCGATGTCCACGAGATCGCCACCGGGCCGGAGCTGGCTGCCCGAGCTCGGCGCGCCGAACAGCTGGGCTACCACGCCTTGGTAATTCCGGATCACCTGCTCGGGCAACTGTCTCCTGCGGTGGCCATGGCAACGGTCGCGGCGGCAACCTCGACCATCCGGGTGTCGGCGTTCGTGACGAACAACGACCTGCGCCACCCGGCCGTGCTCGCCCAGGACATCGCCAGCATCGACGTCCTGTCCGGCGGCCGGGTCGACCTGGCGATCGGCGCCGGCTGGAACAAGTCCGAGTACGACGCCATCGGCATCAGCTTCGACCCGGTATCGGTCCGGCAGGCGCGCCTGGCCGAATCCATCACCGTGCTGAAGGGGCTGTTCACCGGGGCCCCGTTCAGCTTTGCCGGTGAGCACTACGCGATCACCGATTACACCGCGGCGCCGCTTCCGGTCCAGCGGCCGCATCCGCCCTTCTTCATCGGCGGCGGCGGGCGGCGCACGCTGACTCTGGCCGGGAGGGAGGCCGACATCGTCGGGTTGGCGCCTCGCATCCGGGCGAACGCCACGCTCGATGCCGCATCGCTGACACTGGCCGCGACCCGGGAGAAGATCGGCTGGGTGCGAGACGCCGCCCGTGAGCGTTTCGAATCCCTGGAGTTCAACATCTATCCCTCGGGGTGGCCGGTGGTGGTCACCGACGATCTGCGGGGCGAGGTTCGCCGGGTCATCGACGGGCTGCGGTCCCGAACGGGCGTCGAACTCACCGAGGACGAGGTGATCGAATCGCCACACCTGTTCATCGGGTCCATAAACCGGCTCGTAGAAAAGTTCCTGCAGCTACGCGAGGAACTCGGTATCTCCTCCATCCTGCTCGGCGACGTAGGCGAGCTGGAGCCGGTGCTGGCCCGGCTGTCCGGCAGCTGAGCAGCCGCCGGACAACCCATGAAGCGGGCCAACTGGGCGCCACCTAGCGCACGCCAGAGCCCCGGCTAACTGCCCTGGTGGTGGTGGTGGTGGTGGTGGTGGTGGTAGGCCCTGGTATCAGATCCTTCTGGATCAGCACGACTGGGCCGGCAACGACACTCCAACCCGCAACGGTGATTACTCCAACCCGCAACGGTGATTACTCCAACTTCGGTTACCTCAAAGGAACCGTCGCCCACAACCTGTTCACCCTGTCCGCCTACCGAGCTGCCTACAGCGGTTACCCGAAAGGATCCAGCGGCGGTAATCGTCTGTACATCGCGTGGCTGGTGGTGCAGGGCTACCCAAGGCCGCAGGTCAACGTTGCGGCCTCGCCTAGCACGTCGCGTATGTACGGACAGACTCCAGACCGCAGGCCAGTCGGTACCGTGACCGGCTACTGCGTCGGCTTCACCTATCCGGGCAAGCAAGCCGAAGCTCCCGGGGCACAAGGGCCCCGGGGTCTAGGTGAACGACCCTGGGCGGTAGACGTCTCCTCGGTGCTCGATGCGCAGAACGATCACTTCATGCTTCTCATTGTTGATCCGGTACAGCACGCGGTACGTACCTCGTCGTGCCGACCAGATCCCGGCAAGATCGTCCCGGAGCTGCTTGCCGACCCGTTGCGGGTTCTCGATCAAGGCAGTCGTCAGAAAGTCGATCACGGCAACTGCGACCGCCTCAGGCAACTTCCCCGCGATGGCGCGCTGAGCAGGTGGTGCGACGATCAGCTCGTAGGGCTGCTGCGAGCTCACCCGCGCAATCCGCGAACAGCGTCTACGCCGCGCACCACATCACCACGAACGTAGGCCGCGTCCGCCTCACGGATATCGGCCAGCGCCTCGGAATCCCCCAACACGTCGATCGTCTCCTCCATCTGAGCCAGATCATCCGGACTGATCAACACCGCCGCCGGCCGACCGTTGCGAGTCACCACCAACCGCTCGTGATGATGCTCAACACGATCGACCATCTCACTCAAGTGGTCCCGGACCGTCCGCAATGATTCAGTACTCATGGCCACAATTGTGGCCCACCCCCGGCCGGCCTGTCCAGAGCCACTGATCCCCGTCCCCGGACAGGCCGGGTACTGCAGCTGAAGAAGGTCACAAAACGGTGACGGCTTCGGCCACGGTGCCGTTGGAGCAGTACCGGCAGATCTCTCTTGGGTTCGGCATTTCCGACGCGTCAAGACCGGCGAAACCCGCGCCTTGGAGGTGCCTGATGAAGCTATCTGATGCTTCGGTTGACATGGCGTCTGCTCGGTCGCGTGGCGACCGTGCTGCAGGATCGCCCATCGTCTGGCACAGTCGATGGTCGACGCTGCGGACGTCTAGATGTCGAAACCGGGGGGCTTCGTGAGCAACTTGTTGTCTGGGTTCAACCGACTGGCAACCGCCCCGCCCTGGTATCTCCGTTTGCTATTCGTGCCGCTGTTCGCGCTGTTCGCGCTGTTCGCGCTGGTCGCGTTCGGGGTCGCTGGGAAGCGTGGCTGGGTTGTCGGTGCGATAGCTGCGGTCGTGTATGGCGGGCTTGGTTTGGCGATGGCGTTGGCACCCGGCGGCGTGGTCGCGTGGTCGCGCCGTCACCCGCGAATGGATGGTTCCGTCTTCGGCCCACTCCTCTTCCTCGCGCTTGCCTACCTGACGTCTATAGCTATTTGGATCTGCGCGGCTGTCGGCGTTGTAGGTATCGGTTTCGGCGTGCTGATGGGGATGCGCCGCGAGCGTCGGATCGAGGTCGGCGGGGAGCGCTCGTAGGAGCGATCGCTGAGTGTGTCGAGACCGGGATTGTCAACGGTGTCGGTGTAGCGGGTGGCTGCTTTGATGCTGAGGGCGAACAGGTCGGAGAGGCGGCGCGTGTCGCCGCGGCTGGCGTGGGCTTCGTCGAGGATGCGGTCTTCGCGGATGTGGCGTGACCCCAGCTGATTGATCCAGGTGATCTGTGCCCCAAGTTGTTGACCCGGCACCATTCATGGGGCCCCGCCACGCGCTCGGCCGTTGGACGGTCATACCCGTCAGGGGTTGGAAAGCTGTGTCAGGAGGTGCCCGCTGGGACGTGTTTCAAACCTGTTGTCAAGTCCTAGGTTAGGCAAGCTGTCCCAGGAGGTGCACTGCGCAGCCGGCGGGCCAGCCGGACTTCGAAATCCATCGGCGGTGCCGGCCGCTAGGCTTGCCGGACCAGCCTAGGAGCGGAGCGGCAATGCGGATTGGCTTGATAGGTAATGGATATTGGGCTCGGGTAACCCATGCCACCGGGCTGAGCGCCGAGCCGTCGGTGACCTTCGCCGGGGTCTGGGGCCGCGATCATGCCAAGTCGGCCAGCCTCGCCGCGGAGTTCGGAGTAACCGCGTACGGCACCGTCGACGAGCTGTTCGACGACGTCGATGCGGTGGCGTTTTCCGTTCCGCCGCAAGTGCAATCAGAGCTGGCCAGCCGGGCGGCCAGCCAGCGAAAGCACCTGCTGCTGGAGAAGCCGATCGCGGTCTCGGTGGCCGAGGCCGACCGGCTCGCCGACGCGGTAGCCACCGCCGGGGTGGCCTCGGTGGTGTTCTTCACCGGGCGTTTCGAGCCCAACCAGCGGGCCTGGACGGACCGGATCGCGGCCCTCGGGGGCTGGGACGGTGGCAACGGGCTCTGGATAGGTTCCGCCTTCGGCGAGGGCAGCCAGTTCGACACGCCCTGGCGACACGACAAGGGCGGTCTGTGGGACGTCGGCCCGCATGCCCTGGCGATGCTCACCGCGACCCTCGGCCCGATCGAGTCGCTGGTCGCCCGGGCCGGTCGCCGGGACCTGGTGCAGTTGCTGCTGAGCCATCGGGACGGGGCGGTGAGCAGCTATGCGCTGAGTATCGATTCACCAGTCGCGGTAAATAGAAACACCTTCACCGTGTGGGGGACCGAAGGCACCTTCGACTCACCGGCCGAGCCGCTGGACGCGCCGGCTGCGCTGGCCACTGCGGCGCGCGAGCTGGCTGGCCTGGCAGGGCAGGCCGACCCGAGACATCCTTGCGACGTCCAGTTCGGCCGGACGGTGGTCGGATTGCTCGCCGAAGCCGAACGCCAACTGGCCGACTGACCCGCAGCCGCCCTAACGGACACTGCGGATTCGGTAGACCATGAAGGCCCCGGCCAGGCTGGTTAGGCCGGCCAGCGCGAACAGCACCCGGTAGCCGCCGAGTGAGGCGATGACCAGGCTGGCGGCCAGCGGGCCGAATGCCTGCGGCCCGACCGAGCCGACGTTCATGATGCCCAGGTCCTTGGCCCGGTCCCGCGCGTCCGGCAGCACTTCGGTCACCACCGCCTGGTCCACCGACATGTACGCGCCGTAGCCGGCCCCGAGCAGCGCCGCCGCGATCAGCGAGTTGTGATAGGTCGGGACGAGGCTGAGCAGCAACGCGGCGCTCGCCTGCAGGGCCGAGGCGACCGCGACGAAGATCCGGCGGCGGCCGGTTCGATCGGACAGGATGCCGCCGCCGTAGGTCGCCAGCAGCGTGAACACCAGATAGATCAAGGTCAACACGATCAGGCTGCCGTCCGGGTCGGACACCTTGAGGTAGTCCCGCAGGAAGAACAACAGATAGGTGGTGCCGAAGGCATTGCCGAGGTTGACCAGCAGCCGGCCACCGAATGCCCAGCCGAAATCAGGGTGATCTACCCAGAGGCCGGCCAAGATCGAGCGCAGGGTGATGGCGCTGCTCGGACGGGCGGTGGCCGCCTCTCGGTAGCGCCAGCCGAACGGCCAGACGAAGATCAGCACCGCGGCGGCGAGCAACAGGTAGCGCGGTTGGGCTGTCTTGACCGGGCTCAACGCGATCAGCCCGACCACCACACCGATCGCCTGCGGTCCGTAGATCGCGCTGGACACCATGCCGCGTTGTCGGTCGGGGACGTCGTCGGCGATGATCGCGGTCAGGCCGGCGGTGGCCATGTTGACGCCGAGCGAGGCGATCAGCCAGGCAATCGCGATGCCGCCCCAGTTCGACTGCAGCCCGGTCGCGGCCAGGCCGAGCGCGAAGACCACGGCTCCGCTGAGAATCCACAGTCGTCGCCGGCCGAAACGCGACCGGGTACGGTCGCACAGCGCTCCGAACAGCGGCAGGGTGACCAGCGCGGCGATTCCGATCAGGCCGTTGATCAGGCAGAAATCTCGAATCCGGTGTGGATGATCCAATGCCGACAGCTGATCCGGCATGGCCAGCTGGATCGGGACCAGGTACGCCATCCAGATCCCGAACCAGGCGAGGGAGAACCTGGCCGTCCAGGCTCGCGACACCTCGGTGGTCGGAGCGTCCAGTTCGCTCACGTTCGGCTTCTCCTGACGCGCTGGCCGGTGGGCTGGAAATACGATTGAGGTCCCGGACACGCTAGCGTCAAGTCCGCAATCGGCTGGGGAGGCTGTGATGAAGGTAGTGCTGATCGGCGCGCCGGGTTCGGGCAAGGGAACCCAGGGCGAGCGGCTGGCGAGCGCCAGCGGGGCCAGGCACATCGCCACCGGCGACCTGCTGCGCGAACAGGTGCAGGAAGGTACCGACCTCGGCCATACGGTGGCCGGTTACCTGGACTCCGGCGCGCTGGTGCCCGATGAGGTCCTGCTGGACCTTGCGGTGCCATTGGCGCGATCGGCCGCGCGGGCCAACGGCTACATCCTGGATGGGTTCCCGCGATCGGTGGCGCAAGCTACCCGTTTCGAGGAGGTGGCCGGTACCGAGGCCGCGGTCGATGCGGTGCTGTTCTTCCAGGTGCCGCGGGCAGAGCTGGTCCAGCGGCTGCTGCGCCGGGCGGCCGAGCAGGATCGAGCAGACGATACCGAGCAGGTCATCGTGCGACGGCTGGCGGTCTTCGACGAGCAGACCAGCCCGCTCATCGACTACTACCGAGCGGCCGGGCTGTTGCGGGTCATCGACGGCGCGAGTTCGGTGCCGGACGTCGCCGCGGCGGTCACCGACGCGCTGTCTGCCTGAGCCCAGCGAGCACGGGCGTGTCGGCAAAATGTTCGCTATCAGCATCGGCAGCGGCTACAGTCGATGAGTCGGCTACACAGCCAGCCGGACGAGATAGCCCGTAGGAAACGAGTCTTTCCCATGGTGCGCAGCGGCCAGATCCTCCCAAGCTACCTAGCTCAGTGACATGAGTTACACAGCTGCGAGGGGTCTGCTGATCAACGGTAGTGAGCAAGCCGAAGCGCCGGGATCGCGGCTTCGCCGACGGTAGTGAACGAGGTAGGTATGACTGCTTCACCGGAATTGCGGCACCACGATGCCGAATTGCACGACAGGTCCTACGTGGACATGCTGGAAAGGCTATTTCGGCAGTTTGAGGATCGTTTGCCGTTGACGGTGATCGTGAACGTGGTCACCGAGTCGCGTGAGCACCTCAGGGGCTCGCCGGTCGGCGCGCTACCCGAACTCACCGAGCGGTTGGCCATCGAACGTCTGAACACGCTGGGTGCTGCCGGTCTCATACCGGCATCGGACCCGGCCTAGAAAAGGGAGTTAGCTGATGAGCGCACTGGACAAGGCCAAGAACAAGGCCGAGGAAGTTACGGGCAAGGCCAAGGAGAAGGTCGGACAGGCTACCGGCGATGACAAGCTCGAGGCCGAAGGCAACGTCGATCAGACCAAGGGCAACTTGAAGCAGGCCGGCGAGAAGGTCAAGGACGCTTTCAAGCACTGAGCGATCATGGTCGGTAGTCGCATTGCGGCGAATCCGGCAGCAGCTGTAGACAAGCCGGCGGGCACCGTCTCATCATGAGGCGGTGTCCGCCGGCTTTGTGCGTCCGGGCTCGGTTCGATGTCTGATCTATCCCGATTAGTAGCATCGAGGCGTCAGGTGAAAGGATCGACCAGCTAGCAGGCACGGGGGCCGGCACCATCCACACCGGTACCACCTTGGAGGGCGCGTGCCCCAGTTACCCGCCGTCCCGCCGGTCCAAGACGAGCCAGCTCAGGACGAGCCAACTGAGGACGAGCCACTGACCGGTTGGCTGCACGCCACGGGCATCTGGTTTGCCGGCCTGCGGCTGGTCGAGGACTCGATGCAGGTAGCTGAGCCGGCCGCCGCTGCGGCCTGGTGGGGATCGCCGGCCGAGCAGCGCGATTTCTGGGCAACCGTCGAGCAGCGGCTGCGGGCCGCCGGAGCGTCCGGTGGCCCGCTCGATTTCCGGTACGGCCAGGCCGAGCAGCTGGTCGAGGTGCGGTTGCGCAGGACCGGTGACCAGGTCTGGGCGGTGGCCTGGTGCACGCTGGTCGATCCCTGGCTGGACGAGCAGGGCCGGCCGTTGCTGCCGGTGCCGGACAGCGACCGTGCCACCTCGGTGCTACTGAGTACCGACGGGCTGGTGTTGCAGGTCGGCGACGGGTACCGGACGGTGCTCGGCTGGGCTCAGGAGCCGGCACTGGGCGGGTACTGGCCGGACACGCTGGCCGGCGATGCGGCAGTGGCCGCCGAGCAACTCCTGCTGGAGCTGGCCGAGGCCGGCACCGTCGATCGGATCGTGCCCGCGGTGTCGGTGCGGCCGCACTGGTTCCGGGTCCAGGCCAGACAGGCGGTCCAGGGTGGCACCGACCGTCCGGTGCTGGTCGTGCAGGTCGAGGACCTGACGGTCGCCGACGGGCTCGTGGCGCAGCTGATCCGCGATCCGCTGACCGGGCTGTACAACCGGCGGGCATTCTTCGACCTGGCCGGCCTGAACGCCGCCGCTACCGCGATGTTCGTCGGGGTGCTGGTAGTCAAGGTGCGTCGCTTCAAGCGGATCAATGATCTCTGGGGTCAGACGGTCGCCGACCGGTGCGTGGCCGAGGCCGGTCACTGGCTGCGCTCGATGGCCGCCGCCGAGGACGTACTGGTCCGGTTGACCGGCTCACGGTTCGTGGTGCTGTGCACCGAGCACTCGGGCGTGGCCAGCCGGCTGCGGCAGGCCAGCGAGCGGACCGTGCACGTCGACGGCCACCGGATACTGCTCTCGCTGCAGGCAGGTTGGGCCACCCGCTCACCCTCCACGTCGCTGTTGACGGCCGCCGAAGAGGCCGAAACGGCGCTTGCGGTCGCCAAGCGCCAGGCCTGGCGAACCATCGTGCCGTGGACGGCCGAGATCTCCCAGGACGCGGTGGAGGCGGCCGCCGCGGAGGAGGCCGTCCAGCAGGCGGTGGCCGCGCATCAGGAAGCGGTTCGGTTCCAGCCGGTGCTGAATCTCGCCGAGCGCCGGGTCAGCGGTATCGAGGCGCTGGTGCGGATGGGCGGGCCGGCGGCGAACCTGCCGATCGACCGGATCCTGGACGCCAGCCACAAGCTCGGTCTGACGCCACAACTCGCGGCGCGGGTCTATGACCTGGCCTTCACCGAGGGCCTGCTGTTGCGAGAGGTGTTCCCCGGTTGCCTGCTCGGCGTGAACGTCTCGCGGGAGTTCCTGAGCACCGGCCTTGCCATCGATATCGTGATCGGCTCGGCCCAGCGGGCTGGCGTGCCGCTGGATCAGGTGGTGGTGGAGTTGACCGAGGACGTCGCGGCGGGACTGTCCACCGAGTTGCTGTCGAGCGAGCTGCATCGGGGTCGGGAGCTGGGCATGCACATGGTCATCGACGACTTCGGCCGGGGCGAGACTTCGCTGTCGTTGCTGCGCAAACTGCCGCTGTCCGGGATCAAGCTCGACCGGTCGCTGCTACCGCAGGACGACGACGACCGGGCTTGGGACTTCGTCGAGGGGACGGTCTCGTTGCTGGCCAGCCTGACCGATCGGATCATTGCCGAGGGTATCGAGACCGAACTGCAGTCCAACCGGTTGCGGGCGATCGGGGTCGATCTCCAACAGGGTTATTTCTTCGGCAGACCAGAGACCAGCGGATACTGGCTAGAGCACGGACTGGTCATCCCGCGCTGAGCGGAAACCCTTATTATACAAGGGCATTCTGTAGCCGCTGAGCGGCTGTGGTGAGGATCGGGCCGAGCCGTTGGCCGGGGGAGCGGCCCAGTCGCTCGATCGGGCCGCTGACCGAGACCGCGGCCACCACCCTTCGGCCGCGGCCGAAGACCGGCGCCGACACCGAGGCAACCCCAGCCTCGCGCTGCCCGACCGACTGCGCCCAGCCGCGCCGGCGTACCTCGGCCAGCGATCGTTCGGAGAATTCGGCGGCCTGCAACAGGATCGCCACCGTGTCGGGCGCTTCCCAGGCCAGCAGAACCTGCGCGCCGGAACCGGCGGTCAGTGGCAGTCGGGCACCCAGCGGCACGGTGGTCCGCAGGCCGGCGGTGCGCTCGGCGGCCGCGATGCAGACCCGCTCCCGGCCGTCGCGGCGGTAGAGCTGCGCGCTCTCGCCGGAGGTGTCCCGGACCCAGGTGAGCACCTCGGCGGACCGCTCGATCAGCGGATCGGCAGCGGTCGCGGCCAGTTCGGCCAGCCGAGGACCCGGGATGAAGCGGCCCTCCGAATCGCGTACCAGCAGCCGGTGCACCTCCAAGGCGACCGCCAGCCGGTGCGCGGTGGCCCGCGGGATCTCCGTTCGCTCCACCAGATCCGACAGCGAGGCCGGCCCGGTGGCGGTCGCGGCCAGGATCGCGATCGACTTGTCGACTACCCCGATACCGCTGACCTGTCCCATGATGCGATATTAGAGTCTCAAAACCCGCACGGCGAGGGGTAGCCGAAATCCGCCCTCTGCCAGCTAGAAATGCTCAGACGTTCGGGTGCGGGTAGTAGTCGGCGCTCAGCACCCGGTCGCCGTCCAACGACAGCACCCAGGCCGAGCCCTTGCGGGTGGGGTACGGATCGCGGGTCGCTTTCAGATCGCCCAGCAGCGCCGGGATGGTGCCGCCCTGGCTGCAGATGACGGTGGTACCGGTCTGCGCGGCCAATGCCCGGAAGGCCTCGCGGGCGCGGGCCGGATTGTGCTCGTAGGCCTCGTCGGAGAACTCCGGTGCCTCGATGACCTCGAGGCCGAGCAGGCCCGCCAGCGGTCCGACGGTCTGCACGCAGCGAACCCGGTCGGCGGCCAGCACCCGGCGCGGCTGGAAGCAGGCCAGCACCGGTGCCGCGTCGCGAGCGTGCCGGCGACCGATCTTGTCCAACGGTCGCAGCCGATCATCGCCCGGGTACTCCGAGCGCTTACCTGCCTTCGCGTGCCGTACCAGCACCACCGTCCGGGCGTTCGCCGGCAACCTCGCGAAGTCTGCCAGCACGCAGCGATCGATCGGGTAGGTCAGCCGGTGGGTCGCCTCGGCCACCGTCAGCCACCGGAGCCGATCGACCTCATCGCCCGGGGTGTGCTCACCGCAGAGGTAGCGCATCGTCCAGTGCGAGACCCGCTTGATGGCACCGTCGGCGATCGGGTATTCCACCGGGCTCAGCCGACGGCCGACCTCGACGACCGCGCCGGTCTCCTCGCCCACCTCCCGCACCGCGGCCAGCAAGAGTTGCTCGCCCGGTTGAGTTTTACCTTTGGGCAACGTCCAATCGTCATAACGCTGCCGGTGCACGAGGGCGACCAGCAGGTGTGGCCCGTCCTGTCGCCAGAGGACGCCACCGGCCGCGGGAGTGGCGGCCGATCGGCGGCCGTGGGTGCCGCTCACTCGCCGCGTGATGCCAGCCGTGCGAGCAGAACCCCCTGATAGTCGACCGGATGCGGCCCGCCGCCGCGTACCCAACGATCATCGGGTTGCAGTTCCCAGCAACCGGTTTCCGGATCGAAGGCCAGGTCCAGGGTGGACCGCAGCTGGTCGGCGTTCGGCCCGGTCACCTGGGTCAGCACCTCGACCCGCCGATCGAGATTGCGGTGCATCATGTCCGCCGAACCGATCCAGTACTCAGGTTCGTCATGGTTGGCGAAGTAGAAGATCCGGGAGTGTTCCAGGAACCGGCCGAGCACCGAACGTACCGTGATGTTCTCGCTGAGTCCCGGTACGCCGGCCTTGATCGTGCAGAAGGTACGCACCATCAGCTCGACCTTCACGCCGGCCCGCGAAGCCCGGTACAGGGCGTCGATCAGGGTCTCGTCCACCAGATGGTTGCACTTGATCTGGATGTGCGCGTGCTTGCCTGCTCCGGCGTTGGCGATCTCGCGTTCGATCCTGGACAGCAAGCCGGGACGCAGGCCCTGCGGGGCGACCAACAACGTTCGGTACTCGGTCTGACGGGAGTAGCCGGTCAGTACGTTGAACAGGTCGGTGAGGTCGGCACAAATTCTCTCATCGGCGGTGAACAGCCCGAGATCCTCATACAAACGCGCGGTCTTCGGGTGGTAGTTGCCGGTTCCGATGTGGGCGTAGCGGCGCAGCGAGCCACCTTCCTGGCGGACCACCAGCGAGGTCTTGCAGTGTGTCTTCAAGCCCACCAGGCCATACACGACATGGCAACCGGCGCGTTCCAGCGCCCTGGCCCACTTGATGTTGGCCTGCTCGTCGAAGCGTGCCTTGATCTCGACCAGCACCATCACCTGCTTGCCGGCCTCGGCGGCATCGATCAACGCGTCCACGATCGGTGAGTCACCCGAGGTGCGATAGAGAGTTTGCTTGATTGCCAGCACATTCGGGTCCGCGGCGGCCTGCTCGATGAAGCGCTGCACGCTGGTGGCGAACGACTCGTACGGGTGGTGCACCAGCACATCGCCCTCGCGCAGGGTGGCGAAGACCGACTTCGGCGTCTCGCCGTCGACGAAGCGCGGGTGGGTGGCCGGGACGAACGGTTTCTCTTTCAGCGCCGGGCGATCGACGTCATAGATCTGCCAGAGCGCGGTCAGGTCGAGCAGTCCGGAGACCCGCACCACCTCTTCGGGCTGCACGTCGATCTCGCTGGTCAGCAGCGTCAGTACTTCGTCGTCGATGTTCTCGGCGACCTCGAGCCGGACGGCCGGCCCGAATCGGCGCCGAACCAGTTCGCGTTCCAGTGCCTGCAGCAGGTCCTCGTCGCGGTCCTCGTCCACCTCGAAGTCGGTGTTGCGGGTAACCCGGAACAGGTGGTGCTGGACGATTCGCATGCCTGGGAACAAGGCCCACAGGTGTGCCGCGATGAGCTCTTCGATCGGCAGGAATTCGGCCTGCTCGGTGGTCTGGCGGACCACCACGAACCGCGCGACGTTGTTGGGTACCTTGACCCGGGCGAACCGGTCGATGTCGGAGTCCGGGTCGCGTACCAGTACCGCGAGGTTCAGCGAAAGGCCGGAAATGTAAGGGAATGGATGCGCAGGATCGACGGCCAGTGGGGTCAGTACCGGAAAGATCTTGGAGTGGAAGTAATCGGTCAGCTCGCGCTGCTTGTCGGAATCGAGATTGTCCCAGCTGACAATGCGGATTCCCTCGGCCTCCAGTGCCGGCTGGACGTCGGCGAGAAAGCATTGCGCGTGCCGGGACATCAGGTCGCGGCTGCGCTCGTTGACCACAGCCAGGTTCTCGCGGGTGGACAGCCCGTCGGTGGAGCGGATGTCCAGGCCCATCTCGAGCCGGCGCTTGAGCCCAGCCACCCGGACCATGTAGAACTCGTCGAGATTGCTGGCGAAGATCGAGAGGAACTTCATCCTTTCAAGCATTGGCTGCCGGCGATCTTCGGCCAGCGCCAGTACCCGGCCGTTGAAGTTCAACCAGGACATCTCGCGGTTGGAGAACCGGTGCTGCGGTAGCTCCTCGCCGGACTCGTCGGCGTTCGAGTCCTGCTCGATGGCCAGCTCCAGTGCAGGGACGGTCTCGGACGGGGCAGTGGTCTCGCTCATGACAACATCATGCCCGCCTTCCTTGAACGGCGGATGTCCGGGCAGTAGCGGGATCCAGGCCTGGCGCAGTGGCCGCCTCAGACCAGGTGGGCCACCATCTGCGAGGTCAGCAGGCCAACGCCCAACCGGAGGCAGCGCTGCAGGTCGGCCGCCGAGTCCACGTCGCAGCGGATGCTTGCCGCCGCCTCGATCTCCTGGGCGCCGGAGTCCAGATGCCGCTGGGCGGAGTCAAGGCCGAATCGCGGATCGAGCAGCTGGCCGGCGCGGGCCGCCAGCATGGTGGTGCCGCTGCCTTCGGAATCGCGGACGAAGCTGCGCGGGTGCAACTGGGCGGCGGCCAGCGCCAGTAGCAGGTCGGCCGGCCGGAGCGCGGGTAGGTCGCCGACCATCGCCACTACGCCGTCGTCGGGAAACCGGTCGGCCAGCTCGGCGGCGGCACCGGCCAGCGCGGCATTGAGGCCACCGCCGGGGTCGGCCAGTACCTCGATCCGCGCGGGCATCGCGATGTCGAGCTGGCCGGCCACCACCGACAGGCCGCCGACCAGCGGGTGGGTGGTCACGGCCAGCACCGCGTCGAGGGTGTCGAGCTGGATGGCGTGTACGAGCTGGGCATGCTCGTGCTGCCCGCGGGTCGCCCCCTGCAGCCGGCTCTTGGCGAGGGCGGAGTGCTTGATCGGAACCAGAACTCGCCATGCCACGCCCTCAGATGCTGCCATGTCCGGCACGCGGTGGCAGACTCGCACCCACCCGGCGTGGCTGCCTCCCGCGGCCGCGGGAGTGCGGTTGAGTTCGGCGTAGCGGGCGGGGCGCGAAAGGGAGCGTGGTGGTTCGTCACAGCGAGAAGGTCGGACCGTACATGCGGCTGGCCGTGGTCCTGGTCTATCCGTTCACCACCCTGCTGTTCAAACGCCGCTGGTTCAGAGCCGACCGGATCCCGGCCCACGGCCCGGCCATCGTCGCCGTCAATCACCTGTCCTATGCCGATCCGCTGGTGTTCGGCCGGTTCATCTGGGATGCCGGGCGTGTTCCGCGCTATCTCGCCAAATCAAGCCTGTTCAGCCTGCCGTTCCCGCTCGGCAGGATCGTCACCGGCGCCGGCCAGATCCCGGTCCACCGGGGCACCGCCGACGCCTCGGAGGCGCTGCAGGCCGCGGTGGCCGCTCTCGGTCGGGGTGAGATGGTGCTGATCTACCCGGAGGGCACGGTCACCCGGGATCCGGATTTCTGGCCGATGCAGCCCAAGACCGGAGTGGCCCGGCTGGCGTTGCTGGCGCCGGGCGTCCCGGTGATACCGGTCGGCCAGTGGGGACCGCAGCACTTTCTGGACGTGTACAACAAGCGATTCCGGCCGTTGCCCCGCAAGCGGGTCACCGTCTCGGTCGGTGAACCGGTCGACCTGGCCGAGTTCGCCGGCAGCGAGCCGACCGCCGAGGTGCTGCACGCGATGGCCGATCGGGTGATGGTCGCGGTCCGCGAGCAGGTTGCCGAGCTCCGGGGCGTCCCGGCGCCGGAGCGGTTCTACCAGCGGCCGGCCAGCCGATGATGCGCGCGGCGGTACTTGGTTCCGGTTCCTGGGGGACCGCCTTTGCCAAGGTGCTGGTGGACGCCGGCACCGACACCCTGATGTGGGCGCGGCGGCCCGAGCTTGCCGCGCAGATCAATGCCGAGCACCAGAATCCGAGCTACCTGCCCGGAATCACCCTGCCCGCCTCGTTGCGTGCCACCGCCGACGCTGCCGAGGCGCTGGCCGGCGCGGACCTGGTGGTGCTCGTCATCCCGTCCCAGACGCTGCGGCAGAACCTGGCCGGCTGGGCGCCGCTGCTGCCGGCCGAGGCCACCCTGGTGAGCCTGATGAAGGGCGTCGAGCTCGGCACGATGAAGCGGATGAGCGAGGTCATCAGCGAGGTGGCCGGCGCCGACCCGGCCCGGGTGGCGGTGGTCTCAGGCCCCAACCTGGCCGCCGAGATCGCCCGCGAGCAGCCCACCGCGACGGTGGTGGCCTGCACCGACGCCGACCGGGCCAGCCAGGTTCAGCATGCCTGCACCGCGCCCTACTTCAGGCCGTACACCAACAGCGACGTGATCGGCACCGAACTCGGCGGCGCGGTGAAGAACGTCATCGCGCTGGCCTGTGGGATGGCGGCCGGGATGGGTTTCGGGGACAACACCATCGCCTCGCTGATCACCCGCGGGCTGGCCGAGACGGCTCGGCTCGGCTCGGCGCTGGGCGCCGATCCGATGACGTTCGCCGGGCTGGCCGGGCTGGGTGACCTGGTGGCCACCTGCGCCTCGCCGCTGTCGCGTAACCGCAGCTTCGGCGAGCGGCTGGGTAAGGGTGAGACCCTGGAACAGGCGCAGGCCGCGACCAACGGCCAGGTGGCCGAGGGGGTCAAATCCTGCCGCTCGGTGCTGGACCTGGCCGGCCGGCACGGGGTGGACGTACCGATCACCAAGGTGATGGAGTCGGTCTGCAACTCCCAGATCGGCCCGGTCGACGCGGTCAAACTGCTGATGAATCGCTCGACCAGAAGCGAATGAATGCCTGGCAACCGGTGCATTGCGGTTCCCGCCGGTCGGCGTACTAGCGTGGTAGCCCATGGCTAAGCGGATCCGAATCGGCGTCGTCTACGGCGGCCGTAGCAGCGAGCACGCAATCTCGGTGGTTAGTGCGGGCAGCGTGTTGGCAGCGCTCGACCCGGCAAGGTACGAGGTCATCACCCTGGGCATCACCCGGGACGGGGCCTGGGTTCGTACCGAGGTAGACCCGAAACAGCTCGCGATCGCCAACCGGCAGCTGCCGCAGGTTGCCGCGCCCGAGCAGCTAGCGCCCGAGCAGCTAGCGGCCGGGCAGCCGGCGGCTCACCGGCCCCGTCCGGTCACCGTGTTCGACCGGTCCTCGGCCGTGGCCGAGCTGGACAGCCTGGACGTGGTGCTGCCGATGCTGCACGGCGCCTACGGCGAGGACGGCACCATCCAGGGCCTGTTGGAGATGGCCGGCATCGCCTATGTCGGCTCTGGTGTGCTGGCCAGCGCGGCGGCGATGGACAAGGTGTTTACCAAGACCGTGCTGGCCGCGGCCGGCATCCCGGTCGCGCCGTACCTGGTGGTCCGGCGCGGCCAACCGGTCTCGGCCGAGGACGTCGAGCAGCTGGGCCTGCCGCTGTTCGTGAAGCCGGCCCGGGCGGGCTCGAGCGTCGGCATCAGCCGGGTCAGCTCGTACGAGGAGTTGCCGGACGCGCTGGAGCGGGCCTTCGAGCACGACCGCAAGGTGCTGATCGAGGCGGCTGTGGTCGGCCGCGAGATCGAGTGCGGGGTGCTGCAGGACGCCGACGGGACGGTCTCGGCCTCGCCGCCGGCCGAGATCCGGCTGCACCCGGACTTCGACTGGTACAGCTTCGACGCGAAGTACCTCGATGACGCCTCGGATTTCGACATCCCGGCCGGGATCGGTGAGCCGGCCATCAAGGCGGTGCAGGAGCTGGCCTGCCAGGTTTTCCAGGTTCTCGAATGCGCCGGGCTGGCAAGGGTGGACTGCTTCCTGACCGCAGACGATCAGCTGATCGTGAATGAGGTGAACACCATGCCGGGCTTCACCCCGATCTCGATGTACCCGAAGATGTGGGACGCCGCCGGGGTGGGCTACGCCGAGCTGCTGGATCGGTTGATCGCGACCGCGCTGGCCGGCCGCTGACGCTGCTAGTGGCAATGGCTAGTGGCAATGGCTAGTGGCTGACGGCTGGTGGCTAATGGCTGGTGGCTGATGGCTGATGGCTAATGGCTGATGGCTAATGGCTAATGGCTAATGGCTGGCGGCTAGTGGCTAGTGGCAGATCGGTAGCTTGGCACCGGTATTGCCGGCGGCGTCGGTGGCGGTGCACAGCTGGGGGAGCGCCAGCACCGCCGGCGCGAGCAGCGGCAGTGGCTGGTCCACGCCGGCCGGCACCGTCACCTCGACGTAGACGCTGCGGTCGACCGTGGTGTAGACGGTCTGGCTCTGCTGCGGATCGGGTTGCCAGATCACCGAATTGACGTCGAGCAGTTGCGCCGCGGCCGGATCGCCCAGGCCAGCGGGCCTGACCACGCCACACCGGATCACAATCGCGGGATTGCCCCAGGCAGCCACGAAGGAGGAGTCGGTGTCGGTCTTGCGCGGTGCCAGGGTGCCGAGCTGGACGGGCAGCTGCGCGAACACCTTGACGCAGGCGTTCGCGGTCGCCGTGGACGGGCTGGGCGGGGCCGGCACGGTGACCGCGGCCAGCGGGCTCGTCGACGAACCCGCCGAATGCGGGTGCCCGGAACCGTGCGCGGTCAGCACGAACGCGAGGACAACGGTGATCGGCAGTGCGATGGCGCTGGCGATCAGCGCGGCTCGACGCCGGGTCCGGTCGACATCGCGGGCCGGTTTCGAACTCGGAGCGGGGCCAGCGTTGGTTGCGGGGTCAGCGGGCAGGTTCGAGCCCGCTGTGGGGTCGGCGGGCAAGCGATCGCTACAGGTGGACGACCGGGCAGGTCAGGGTCCGGGTGATCCCGTCCACGCCCTGGACCCGGGCCACCACCAGGCGGCCGAGTTCGTCCATGCTCTGTGCCTCGGCGCGCACGATCACGTCGTAGGGTCCGGTGACGTCCTCGGCGAGGGTGACGCCCTGCAAGCCGGCAATCTGGGTGGCGACCGAGGCTGCTTTGCCGACCTCGGTCTGGATGAGGATGTATGCGCTGACCGTATCGGGCACGGGGCGTCCTTTCGTCGTAGCGGCAGCCGTAGTTGAAGCAGGTTGAACCTAGCGCAATACCCGCGGACGGCTGTGTGAGGATTGCGCACGAGGCAAGCACCGGACTGGGTCGACCCGTTCGGAAAGTGACTGTACGCACTGGAGGCGGGACCAATTTCGGAGCCGAGAACGATCGCTGACCTGGGGGAGTTCGGACTCATCCGGCGGATCACCGCGACCCTGCGCCAGCCAGCCAGCACCCTGATCGGGCCGGGTGACGACGCGGCCGTGCTGGCCTGCGCGGACGGCCGGGTGGTAGCCAGCACCGACCTGCTCATCGAGAACCGGCACTTCCGGCGGGACTGGTCCACCGCCAACGACATCGGCCACAAGGCGGCGGCCCGCAACTTCGCCGACATCGTCGCGATGGGCGCCCAGCCGACGGCGCTGCTGGTCGGCCTGGCGGCGCCCGGCGAGCTGGAGCTGAGCTGGCTGGACGGGCTGCTGGCCGGCTTCGCCGAGGAGTGCGCCGAGGTCGGGGC
>JALYVK010000083.1 GCA_030853265.1 Actinomycetota bacterium | reverse complement strand
GATCTGCACCGCCCACAACCTCCTCAAACTCCGACAGGCACACCCGGCCTGACCAGGCCAACCGGCCCGCCCCGGACCAACCCCAGAACCACCACCACACCATTCACGCGACAGCCTCTGCTCTGCGACCACCACCACGACCGAATCAACACCCACCAATGGCGAATCACCATGAAAAACAACGTGCCCTGGTTCACCCCACCACCCTGGCAAGACCCCACCCAAACACCACAACGCAACCACCGACCATGACCACGCAGGGTGCACGACCTCGACCGAGCGTCGCTGCCGGTATGGTCCCGCACGCGTTGTCCGCAAAACAAAGGAGATTGTGCCGTGGCTGAGTTGTATCCGCTGATCGAGCCGTATGACCAGGGCATGCTCGATGTCGGCGACGGCAACCTTGTCCACTGGACCGTGGCCGGCAACCCGGCCGGCAAGCCGGTCGTGATGGTGCACGGCGGCCCGGGTACCGGCTGCTCGCCCAACATGGGCCGGGGCTCGGACCCGGCCCGCTACCGGATCGTGTTGTTCGACCAGCGGGGCAGCGGCCTGAGCACCCCGCATGCCAGCGACCCGGCGGCCGATATGAGCGTCAACACGACCTGGCACCTGGTCTCGGATATGGAACTGCTGCGCGAGCATCTGGGCATCGACCGCTGGATGCTGTCGGGTGGCTCCTGGGGTTCGACGCTGGCCCTGGCCTACGCGCAGCGATACCCCGAGCGGGTCACTGAGATCGTGCTGTCGGCGATCACCAGCGGCCGGCGGTCCGAGGCCGAGTGGCTCTACGGCGGCGCGTCGCGGTTCTTCCCCGAGGAGTTCCAGCAATTCCGAGCGGGGGTACCGGAGTCCGAACGGGATGGCAATCTGGTCGAGGCCTACGCCCGGCTCATGGAGCATCCCGACCAGGCCGTGCGCGAGCAGGCCGCGCTGGACTGGTGCAGCTGGGAGGACGCGGTGCTCTCGCTGGAGCCGGGCGCCAAGCGGAGCCTCTACGGCGACCGGTCGTCGGCGGCCATGGTGGCTTTCGTTCGGATCTGCACGCACTACGTCGCGCATGACTGCTGGCTCGAAGACGGTCAGCTGATTCGGGACGCGGGCCGACTCGCCGGTATCCCGGGCGTGCTGATCCACGGCAGGCAGGACCTGAGTTGTCCGCTGGACACCGCCTGGGAACTCAGCCAGGCGTGGCCGGACGCGCGGCTGATCGCGCTGGCCGACAGCGGCCACAAGGGCAGCCCCAGCAAGCGCGAGGCCCAGCTTGCGGCCAGCGCCGGGTTCGCCGACCGCTGAGCTGACGCCGCCCGGTCAAGGCGGCGATCCGGCTGGTGCTGGCGCTCACCTACCTGGCCAAGCCCGCGCTGGCTACCGCGACCATCAGACGGGCACGCCAGGCCTGCCGGCCGAACCGGCTGCCTGGGCTACCGCTGGATTTCTAGCAGCACTACCGGGATGACCCGGCTGGTCTTGTTCTCATACTCCGCGAAGCCGGGGTAGTCCCGCTTCTGGGCGCTCCAGATCACCTCGCGCTCGTCGCCGTCGACCACCCGAGCCCGCACGTCGAGGGTTTCGGTGCCGACCTCGATCCGGGCCGCCGGGTTGGCCACCAGGTTGTAGTACCAGTCCGGGTTGGAATCGGCGCCGGCCTTCGAGGCGAAGACCGCCAGCCCGGCGTTGGTGCTCTGGTACATCATCGGGTTGACCCGTTCGGCGCCCGACTTGGCGCCGGTGCTGTGCAGCAGCAACAGCGGGGCTCCTTCGAACTGCCCGCCAACCCTGCCCTCGTTCGCGCGAAATTCAGCGATGATCTTGGAATTCCAGTCCTCAGCGTCAGCCATGTCAGCTCCCTCTCGATGTCGGATCAATTCTATGGCCGCTGCGGCGCAACGCGCGTACGATCCCGGCAAACCAGGCACGCGGGGGAGCCAAGGTAGGATCGCCTTCCGTGATTGCGCTGCAGAACGTCACCAAGATCTATCCCGCCAGCACCCGCCCAGCCCTGGACGGCGTATCTCTGGACATCGACAAGGGTGAGTTCGTCTTCCTGATCGGCGCCTCGGGGTCCGGAAAGTCCTCGGTGCTCCGATTGCTGCTCCGCGAGGACGTGCCGACCAAGGGCAGCGTCATCGTCAACGGCAAGGACATCGCCAAGCTGCCCGGACGCAAGGTTCCCGAGCTGCGCCGCGGCATCGGCTGCGTGTTCCAGGACTTCCGGCTGCTGGCCAAGAAGACGGTGTTCGAGAACGTCGCCTTCGCGCTCGAGGTGATCAACAAGTCTCAGCGTTCGATCATCCGATCGGTCCCCGAAGTGCTGGAAATGGTCGGCCTGGACGGCAAGGCGCACCGCTATCCGAACGAGCTGTCCGGTGGTGAGCAGCAGCGCGTCGCGATCGCCCGGGCGTTCGTCAACCGGCCGCTGGTGCTGCTGGCCGACGAGCCCACCGGGAACCTCGATCCGGACACCAGCCAGGGCATCATGGGCCTGCTGGAACGGATCAATCGCAAGGGCACCACGGTGGTCATGGCCACCCACGACAACAACATCGTCGACGCGATGCGGCGCCGGGTGATCGAACTCGACCTCGGCCACGTCGTCCGCGACCAGAACCGCGGGGTGTACGGCATCGGCCGTTAGCCAGCGCCGGACCGTCCGCCCCATCCCTCGCCGAGAAGTACCCGATCGGAGCAATAAGCCCTATGCGCGCAAGCTATCTGATGTCCGGGGTCGCGACCGGCCTGCGGCGTAACGCCAGCATGACCGTCGCCCTCGTCCTCTCGACCGCGATCGCGCTGTTCTTCCTGGGCGGGGCGCTGCTGATCAACAAGGAGATCTCGAAGACGCAGACCGCCTACAAGGACAAGATCAACGTCTCGATCTACCTGTGCACCGCGACCTCGAACCAGACCCCGGGCTCCAACTGCAAGCATCAGGTGACCGACGGCGAGCGCCAGGCCCTGCAGGCCAAGCTGCAGAACGATCCGCAGATCAGCAGCGTGGAGTACCTCGACCAGGACCAGGCCACCGCGATCGCAAAGCAGCGCCTGGGCGCCAAGGTGGTCGACGAGGCCGGCCCGGGCGCGATCCCGTCCTCGTTCACCATCAAGCTGCGGGACCTGAAGAACGACTACCTGCCGGTCGCCTCCCGCTATGCCAAGAGCGCCGGCGTGGAGCAGGTGCAGAACCAGGACGTCAGCCTCAAGACCATGTTGCGGCTGTTCGACACCGGCCGGGTGGGCTCGTTCGTGATGGCGTTCATCGTCGGCATCTGTGCCCTGCTGCAGATGGCCAACACCATCCAGACCGCGGCCCAGCAACGGCGCAACGAGACCGGCATCATGCGGCTGGTGGGAGCCTCGCGCTGGATGACCCAGCTGCCCTTCGTCATCGAGGCGATGGTGGCCGCGGTGATCGGCGCGGTACTGGCGATGGTGGGCAACTGGGTGGCCAAGATGGTCTTCCTGGACGGCCTGCTCGGCGATCAGGTGAAGTCTCGAATTTTGCAGCCGATCGTCGGCAACGACATCATCCTGGCCGGCGGGGTCGGCCTGATCGCGGGCGTCATCCTGGCCGCCGCGACCGCCTGGCTGACATTAAGGCTTTACGTCCGGCTGTAGTTTTGTAGTTATGGCAACCGCACAGTCCAAGGCGCCCGCGCGCAAGTTCATCGCGCAGAACAAGAAGGCGCGGCACGAGTACACGATCCTGGACACCTACGAGTGCGGGATCGTGCTGATGGGCACCGAGGTCAAGTCCTTGCGGCTGGGCCGGGCTTCGCTCAGTGACGCCTTCGCGACCATCGATGACGCCGAGGTGTACCTGCATGCGGTGCACATCCCGGAATACGCCTTCGGCTCCTGGACGAACCACACGCCGCGACGGGTCCGCAAGCTGCTGCTGCACAAGGCCGAGATCCTGCGGCTGATCGGCAAGACCAAGGAATCTGGGCTCACCCTGGTCCCGCTGTCGATGTATTTCAGCGAGGGCAAGGTCAAGGTCGAGCTGGCCCTGGCCAAGGGTAAGAAGACCTGGGACAAGCGCCAGGACCTGGCCAAGCGCGATGCCGACCGCGAGGTGAGCAGGGTGTTGGGGCGGCGCGCCAAGGGGATGACCGATTGATGCGGACGCTCGCTTCGTGAACGACCCGATCGAAGACCCGGACCCGACCAGAAACCCCGACCCGACCGAAGACCCCGACCCGATCGAAGTCCCGGACCCGACCAGAAACCCCGACCCGACCGAAGACCCCGACCCGATCGAAGTCCCGGATCCGGCCGAAAACCCGGATCCGGCCGAAAACCCCGACCCGACCGTCGCTCCGCACCCGACCGAAAACCCGGACCTGGCCGACGCCGACGTGCCCCAACTCTGGCGGCGGCTGGGGCTGCCCGGGTTGGCCGATATCCACGTGCACTTCCTGCCGCCGGGGATGCTGGCCAAGGTGTGGCAGTACTTCGACCAGGCCGATACGCACTACGGGATGGCCTGGCCGATCCACTACCGGCTGTCCGAGTCTGATCGGATCGCGACGCTCGAGGCGCTGGGCGTCCGGCGGTTCCCGACGCTGTGCTACCCGCACAAGGCCGGGATGGCGGAGTGGCTGAACGACTGGTGCGCGAGGTTTGCCGCCGAACACGAGCAGGCCGTGCACAGCGCGACGTTCTTTGCCGAGCCGGGTGCCGCGAGCTATGTCGGCAAGGCGCTGGACGCGGGTGCGCGGATCTTCAAGGTCCACGTCCAGGTGGGTGAATTCGATCCGAGCGACGAGCTGCTGGACGAGACCTGGGGCCTGCTAAGCGAGGCCGGTGTGCCGGTGGTGGTGCACTGCGGGTCCGGTCCGCTGCCCGGCACGCACACCGGTCCGGGCCCGATTGGCCTTGTCCTGCAACGGCATCCGGCGCTGACCGCGGTGATCGCGCACTGCGGTGCTCCGGAGTACGCCGAGCACCTGGCACTGGCGCAGCGCTACCGCAACGTCTACCTCGACACCACCATGGTGGGCACTCGATTCATGAACCGGATCGCTCCGGTGCCGGCCGAGGTGCTGGCCGGTTACCGCGATGCCGGCGACAAGATCGTGCTCGGCAGCGACTTTCCGAACATCCCGTACTCCTACGCGAGCCAAATTCAGTCGCTTGTCGACTGGGACTTCGGCGATGATTGGCTGCGCCACGTGTTGTGGCACAACGGCGCGGCGCTGCTCGGATTGAGCTAGCGGCTCACGAGACCGTCGCCGACCCACCGGGAGAGGTTGACAACGATGACTGTCGAGTGGGGCGTGCTGAGCCTGGATCAGCTGATCGCCTGGGCCGAATTGACCAATCTGCTGGCCAAGGTCGATGAGACCCAGGAGTTCTACGAGGCCGCGGACCTGGCCGAAGAGCTGGTCGAACCGGGGGTGGATCCGAACCTGGACACGGTGGCTGTCTGGCAAGACGGCACGCTCGCCGGGTTCGGCCAGCTTCGGGTCAGCGAGGGTCTGACCGAGGGTAAGGTGCGCGCGAGCCTCGGCGGCGGCGTGCACCCGGACTATCGGGGCCGGGGCCTCGGCACCGAGATCATGAACCGGTTGGAGTCCCGGGCACGTGAGCTGTCGGCGCAGCGCCATCCCGGCATCGAGGTGCTGCTGCGGGTCTCCGGCGGCATCGAGGGTGCCTCGGTACGTCCGCTGCTGCATCACCGCGGCTACCGAATCGTCCGGTATTTCCATGAGATGGAAAGGGAATTGCCCGGCGTGCTGCCATCCGCACCGGCGCCCGCGATCGTCCAGCCGTACACCGCCGATCTGAGCGAGGCGGTCCGGCTGGCCCACCAGGACGCCTTCAGCTCGCACTGGGGTTCGACGCCGTGGAACGCCGAGCAGTGGCAGGGCTTTGCCGAATCCCGAACGCTCCGGCCGGCCGCCTGCACCGTCAGCCTCGGCTCGGACGGTGCGGTCGATTCCTTCGTGATGATCAGGCAGTGGGTGGACGGCGAGGCCTGGATCGACGTGGTCGGCACCCGGCAACGGGCGCGTGGCAAGGGGCTGGCCCGGGCCTGCCTGAGTGCCAGCCTGCGAGCCGCCGCCGAACAGGGATTCCGGACCGCCGCCCTCGGTGTGGACAGCGAGAACGCCCAGGGTGCCGGCGCGCTCTACAGCTCCCTGGGCTTTCAGGTCGCCCGGGTGGTTGCTTCGTACAGCAGAGAAGTTCCGCCGTTGTAGCGCGAACACCCGGGTCGGTAGTGAATACTTCCCCTGACGCGCTCTTAACGTCACGGCATTCGGGAGGCCACCGCGGTGGACAGCAAGGAACGCACGGTGGCCCTGGTGGTCGGCACCAGGCCGGAAGCCGTGAAGATCGCGCCGCTGGTGCCGGCGCTCCTCGGTGCCGGCCTGGAGCCCGCGGTCATCGACACCGGCCAGCAGCCCGGCCGGGTGGCCGAGGCATTGGCCCCGTTCGGGATCGTGCCGGACGGCAGCCTGGGTTTGCAGCGCCAGGACGGCGGCCTGAACGAGCTGATCTCGCTGGCCATCACGGCGGTGGACAGCTACCTGCGGGCCCAACGGCCGGCCGCGGTGCTGGTGCAGGGCGACACCTCGACGGCGATGGCGGTCGGGCTGGCCGCGGCGATGCTGTCGATCCCGGTGGTGCACCTGGAAGCCGGCCTGCGTACCGGCGATCGCAGCCAGCCGTTTCCCGAGGAGACCAACCGGACGTTGCTGGCCGACCTGGCCGACCTGCACCTGGCGCCGACCCCGCTGGCGGCCCGCGCACTGAGCCGGGAAGGTCGCGCCGGGGCCACCGTGGTGGTCACCGGCAACACCGTGGTGGACGCCCTGCAGGACCTGCTGCCCCGGATCATCGACCGACCGCTGGTCCCGGCGATCAGCTGGACCGGCGAGGGCCGGCTGCTCGCGGTGACCGTGCACCGGCGGGAAGCCTGGGGCGAGGGCGTCCGGACGGTGGCCGGTGCCGTCAAGACCCTGCTCGAACGGCATCCGGACCTGCACGCGGTGGTGGTCACCCATCCGAACCCGGCGGTGGCCGCCGACGTCCGGCAGGTGCTCACCGGGGTGCCGCGCTGCGACCTGCTGCCGCCGCTGCCCTACGACGACATGCTGGCGTTGCTGCTCCACGCGGACGTCTCGCTGACCGACTCCGGTGGCATCCAGGAGGAGGCGCCGACGCTGCGGTTGCCGGTGGTGGTGGCCCGCTCGGTGACCGAACGGCCGGAGGGTATCGAGGCCGGCTGGGCGACCCTGGTCGGCCTGGACGCCGAGCTGATGGTCAAGGCCGTCTCGGAGCGGCTGGCCGGCGGCAATCTGCCGCCGTCGGCCACCAACCCGTACGGCGACGGCCGGGCCTCCGAACGGTGTGCCCAGGCGATCGGCTGGCTGCTCGGAATGGCCGACCGCCCAGCCGACTGGATCCCCGCCTAGCCCACCGTCGCTTAGCCATTTCGCGGCCCGAGTTTCCGCGACACGCCGAGCGAACTGAAAACTCGGGCCGCGAAATGCAGCTAGTCGCGAGCGGCGCGGGCGGCCTCGGTGGCCAGCCGGTGCTGGTCAGCCACCAGCACGCCGTAGCTGAACGCGTTCTGGCCGCTTTCGGCGACCTGTTCGGAAATCCGGCGCAGCACCTCGACGCTGACCACCGCGTCCTGGTGCTCGCCGAGGACGGTCTGCAGCCGCTCGGCGCTCGCGGCCAGCGCGCTGGCCGACTTGCCCAGTGCGGGTGCGGCCACCTCAGCGGCGTAGCGCGCTCGCTTGCCGGCCTTGCGGGCCGAATGCAACTTCTCGTCCTGCGGATCGCGATCGGCCTGTTCGAGCTTCTTGGCCAGCGTGCGCTCGGCCCGGTCCAGGTATTTCGACAGGCGGCCGGCCGGCTGGTGGGCGAGGTCGGTGAACGGCGGGTCGGTGCGCCAGCGAGCCAGTTCCAGAACCAGCTGGCGGTAACGTTCGCCGGTCAGGGCGGCAAGCAGTGCCTGGGTGGCCTGATGGAGTTCGGCCCGTAGAAAGCTGTCGATCTGCTCGCCGACCGGTCCGATGACCAGCTCGGCGGGCAGCGCACGGACCGCGCGGGACAGCCGGGAGCGCAGTACTTCCAGGTCGCGCACCGGTCCCAGGACGCCGGCGAACCAGGCCAGCTCGTCACCGAGCCGGCCGGCCGGCTCGGCCTGGAACAGGGCCGCGAAACTACGCAGGGTGGCCCGGGTACGCCGGGTCGCGACCCTGGTCCGGTGTACGGCTTCGGGTGGATCCTCGGCCGGCTCGTCGTCGAATGGCGTGCTGGACACGGCGCAATGTCCGCCGACCAGGGCGTCGCACTGCGCGCGCAGATAGTCGGCGATCAGCCCGGCGGCGCTGTTCGGACCGTGCCGATCGGGGTGGCCGTGCACCGCGATGCTCAGCCCGCTGCGGCCGTCGGCGCGCTGGACCGCGCCGCGGCTGGTCAGGTCGGCTGCCGCCTGCGCCAGTTCCTCGTTGCCACCCGCCGGGCCTCGGCTGAGCCGCAGCTCGCGCCAGCGTGAGGTGGTCAGCGCGATCGAGCGGCCATCGGCCCGGATCTCACAATCGGCCAGCGCCAGCTGGAGCTCGCCGGCCCGATCGCGAATCTGGTACTCGGTACGGCTGATCCGCAACGTGAGGACCGCGCGCAGATCGTCCGGCGCCCAGGGCGCGAGCAGCCGGCGCAGCTCCTCGGGCGGGGACTCGCCACGATCGGGCACGGTCTCGCCGTGATCGGGGGCGGACTCGCCGCGATCGGACCAGCGTTGCTGGTAGTCGCCGGCATCGAGTCGCCAACCGTTCGCGGTCCGCCGAACGGTGATCCCGGCGCGCAGCAGGGTCAACTCACCGGTGTCGAAGTAGCCGAGCTCGGTCTCGGCGCCGGCGACCGCCTGCCAGTCGGTGCCTACCGCGAAGTCCGGTGCGATGTCGAACGTGCTCACGCGGGCGTGCCGGGCCGAAAACGGCGCAACCGCAGGCTGTTGCTGACTACGAATACCGAGCTGAATGCCATTGCCCCACCTGCGATCATCGGATTGAGAAAGCCCAGTGCTGCCAGCGGAATCGCTGCCACATTGTATCCGAAGGCCCAGGCCAGGTTGCCCTTGATGGTGCGCAGGGTGGCTCGCGAGAGCCGGATCGCGTCGGCCGCGAGCAGCAGGTCCGGCCGGATCAGCGTCAGGTCGGAGGCCTCGATCGCGGCATCGCTGCCGCCGCCGATGGCCAGGCCGAGATCGGCGCCGGCCAGCGCGGCCGCATCGTTGACACCGTCGCCGACCATCGCGACGGTCCGTCCGGCGCTGCGTAGCTCGGCGATCGCGGCCGCCTTGCCGGCCGGCAATACCTCGGCGATCACCTCGGAGATACCGACCTGGTCGGCGACCGCCCGGGCGGCGCGGGCATTGTCGCCGGTCAGCAGGATCGGCCGCAGCCCGAGTAGCCGCAGCTGCTCGATCGCCGCCTTCGAGGTATCACGGATGGTGTCCGCGACGACCACGATGCCGGTCAGCTGACCGTCCCAGCCGACCCAGACCGGGGTCTGGCCCCGGGCCTCGGCCTGCTCGGCGGCTTCTAACAACTCGGCCCGGACGGTCGCCGCCGGCCAACGCTCGGCCAGCCAGCCTCGCCGGCCGATCGAGACCGCGCGATCCTCGACGGTCCCTTGGACGCCCAAGCCGCCGGTGTCCCGGAACTGCTCGACGGCAGGCAGGCCGGCTCCGGCTGCTGCCGCGACTGCCTGGGCGATCGGGTGCGCCGAGGCGTGCTCGACCGCACCGGCGATCCGCAGCAGCTCTGCCGGATTGATCGAAGCCGCAGCCTGCACGGCCACCACCCGCAGCCGGCCGGAGGTGACGGTGCCGGTCTTGTCCAGCACGATGGTGTCGACGGCCCGGGTGGATTCCAGTACCTGTGGGCCCCGGATCAGGATGCCGAGCTGGGCGCCGCGTCCGGTGCCGACCAGCAGGGCGGTCGGGGTGGCCAGGCCGAGCGCGCACGGGCAGGCGATGATCAGCACCGCCACCGCGGCGGTGACCGCGGCGTCCAGGCTGTGGCCGCTGACCAGCCAGCCGAACAGGGTCAACATCGCCAGCACGAGCACCACCGGGACGAAGATCGCCGAGACCCGATCGGCCAGCCGTTGCACCGGCGCCTTGCCGTTCTGCGCCTCACCGACCAGCCGGGCGATCTGGGCCAGCTGGGTGTCGGCCCCGACCTTCGTGGCCCGCACCACCAGCCGGCCGGACAGGTTCAGGGTGGCGCCGGTAACCGGGTCACCCGCGCTGACCTCGACCGGGACGGATTCACCGGTCAGCAGCGAGGTATCCAATGAGCTGGCGCCGCTGTGGATCACCCCGTCGGTGGCGATCTTCTCACCGGGCCGTACCACGAACTGGTCGCCGACCCGCAGCTGTTCGACGTCGATCAGGGTCTCGGTGCCCTCGCGTAGCACCGCCACCCGCTTGGCACCCAGGTTCAGCAGCGCCTGCAGGGCGGCACCGGAGGATCGGCGAGCCCGGTTCTCGAAGAAGCGGCCGAGCAGGATCAGCACGGTGACGGTGCTGGCCACCTCGAGGTAGAGATCCATGCTGCCGGTGAGGACCGCCCGCCAGGACCACAGGTAGCTGGCGATGACTCCGATGGACACCAGGGTGTCCATACTGCTGGCCCGGTGCCGAGCCTGCAGCAGCGCGGATCGGTGGAACGGCCAGGCGCCCCAGCTGACGACCGGCAACGCCAGCAGCAGCGCCAGCCAGCGCCAGCCGTCGAACCGGAGCGCGGGAATCATCGACAGCACCAGGACCGGCACGGCCAGCACCGCGCTGCCGATCAGCCGGTGTCGTAGGGTGTTCGCCTCGGTAACGTCCGGATCGGTGGGCGGTTGCGCGGAACGGACCTCGGCGGTGTAGCCGATCGCCTCGACGGTGCTGATGATGGCGTGACTATCGGGTGATTGGTGGTCTTCGGTGCTGACAGCGGCGATCGCGGTGGCGTAGTTGACACTGGCCCGCACGCCCGGCAGCCGGTTGAGCTTCTTCTCGATCCGGGCCGCGCACGAGGCACAGGTCATCCCGCCGATGGTGAACTCGGTGGGTGAGTCGAGGTCGGGGCGTGTCATCGTTTGTCCTTATCCGAGCTGGTAGTCGCCGGCCTCGTCCAGCGCGGCACTGACCGCGGCCGGATCGGGCAGGGCGTTGCTGGTCACGGTGACGGTGGAGACGCCGCCGGGCACCAGCGCTACCGTCACTTCGTTGATTCCGAGTAGCGCGCTGAGCTCGTCGGTGACCGCCCGGACGCAGTGTTCGCAGGTCAGGCCGGTGACCGGGTAGTGGGTGGTGAGCATGGAGTTCATCCTTATTTCGACAGGGCTTATTCGACAGGGCTTTGGATGCTGGCGTCGGCGTGACCGGCTAGGATTTGACGAGCCGCGCGATGGCGGCTGACGCTTCCTTGAGCTTGGCGTCGGCCTCGTCGCCGCCGGAGGCGATCGCGTTGCTGACGCAGTGACCGAGGTGCTCATCGAGCAAGGCCAGCGCGACCGACTCCAGCGCACGGGTGGCGGCCGAAACCTGGGTCAGCACGTCGATGCAGTAGGTGTCCTGCTCGACCATCCGCTGCAGGCCGCGTACCTGGCCCTCGATCCGGCGCAGCCGCTTGAGGTGAGCCTGCTTGTTGCTGTGATAGCCGGGGGCTTCGTTGTCTGGGGTTGCGCTGGCCTGGGTGGCGTTGTCCGCGGTCGCGCTGTCCTGGGTGGCGTTACCGTCCATGATTTCCGTCCCTTCGATACCCTCCGGGGGTACCCATCCGACGGTACCTCGGCTGAGGGCGGTGTGGCAAATACCTGGTGGGGGTATCTGGTCGGTACCGGCAACTCCGGTGCGCTTGGAGCGTGGGCATGGCATGATGGACTGGTCAGAGCAAGTGCAGTGTGGTGTCCAGGGGGTGAATGGTCTCGACTTCGGCCGTCGAGATGAGGGGAAGCGGGCCGAGGACCGCATTGCTGACCTCGTTAAAAAAGCGATGCAACAAAAAATAAGCGCCGATTCCAATCGCGCTGACTTCGTTCTCGCTGCCTAAACAGCGAAACGAGTCTGTCAGCCCGGGTTCGTCACCGGCCCGGATGCTGGCATCAGCTAGGTGACTTACCGTCCTGGCCGGTCGCGGGGCAGGACGGGACAACTCACAGCGACTGGGCCTGTCACACCGACTTGTGTGCATGATCGGTGGGGCCGAGTAGAGACACCGCACACTGCGCCCGGAGAAGACCCATCAAAGCGACGAAGGACCCGGGTTCGATTCCCGGCACCTCCACACATGACAAGACCCGCCCAGCGGTATCGGGCGGGTCTTGTCATGTGTTGGCCTGTGACTCGTCGGGAATCGGGAGGAGGTTCGTGAGGGACGAGCGAACCGACGGATCCCGGCACCTCCACAAGACGGGGCGTCATCACACCCTGTGCGACTGAATGGATGCGGTACCCACGGGTATCGCATCCTTCGTTTGAGGGGTCGCTATGGGATCCCTAACAGTCCGGTTCGGCATTATGGGAAGACTCGTTCTCGTTGGGAAGCTGCTTCCAACCCAGCGCTCTGCAGAGGATGCTCAGCCCCCAGAGCTGCTCGTCGTTCGTGGATCGCAGCCCCGAGTTCAGCGCTCCCGGTACGGGTGCGTGGTGGCATTAGAACTCCAAGTACTAGTAAGTACTGCGAAAGTATTGCTACAAGTCGATCTGTGCAACCCGACCTTTAGGCGCCTGCTGAGAACGACAGGTCAGCTGCGCAGAGAGGAGATATGTCTAGCCGCGCCGCGCTACGCAAGACTCTTCCGGCGAACTCGAATTGAGTATGTGGGCTTCGCTCCTGGTGCGCCTGAGCTTCCCCAGCCAGAGGATGTGGCCACGTCCCAACCCTGCTGTTGGCGCATTTGCTCGGCGAACACCTTCAGATCATTGATGGTGCAGCCGCAGTCGAGCTCGACGTCTATGGACACGTACGACGCATTCGGATTCGTCTCGAACCGGCTCACCGACCACCTCGCCAAGTGATCGTGTTCAGCGAGTCCGGTACGGGAGGGGTCGGGGAGGAAGCCAAGACCCCTCGCACATGCGTCCAGATCGTCGATGGCAAACAGGTGGCTGGCCCATTGTCCCGGCCAAACCGCGAACAGTCGTGAGGAACCAGACCGTGCGCGCCCAACGGCCTCACGGTCCACCGATCCCCATCTGACCGAACCGTCAGCGCTGACTTCGATGTAGCAGATGACCTTCGCTGCATAGGGGAAATCTGTCCCGCTCCCGGCAGCGCTCCTGGGTTCTTGCATTGCGACTCTCCCGTGGTTACGGCAGCAGGTGGAGCGCCTCAACGTGGCGCGGGCGGACGACGGCGAAGTGGCGCCGGTCGAGTGTCGCAACTTCGCGGAGGTTCAGCCTTTCGCAGAGCGCGATGACGGTGGCATCGGTAGTGCCGAGCGGCAGGTCGGCGTATTGGTGGACGAGTTCGCCGGCGCGCCGGTAGTCCGCCGTGGTTAGTTCGACCGGCGTGAAGGTGCCATCGGCCATGGATTCGAGGAACTGAGCTTCGCGCTCCGCATTAGAGCCACGCCCAAGCATGTAGCCCACTTCGGCCGCTACTGTTGCTGGCACCAATATGCGCTCACCTGATAGATGGAGCGATGTCAAGAGGTCGACGGCTTGTCGGTGGAATGCGTCGTCAATAATCGCTGCGGCAACCAGCGGTCCCGTATCGCAGATGATCACGGGTCAGCGGCCGAAGCCATCGGCCAAAATCTCGTCGATACGTTGGGAAGTATCGCTCCGCCCAGATGCGATGGAACCGAACCATGCAGGTGGCCAGGTGCCGGCCAGCCGCTCGTTGTCCTTAAGACGCTGCAATTCGGATAGGGCCATCGAGATCTTGTCCTCAGGTAGCTGCTCTACCAGGCGGTGGAGCTCATTGCGCGCCTCTGTCATGCGCCACATTGTACGGACAGATGTCCCGGTGCTTGGCCCCCGAATCACCGGCCACGTTCGGCGATTTCAGAGCGCCGGACCGTGGTGCGGTAGCTGCCGGCCTGCTTTAGATGCCGATCGATCGAGCACCAGCCTCGTTCACAGGGAGGAGCCTCGGTTCCGTTCGGAAAGAGCTACTCGTGCCCACAGTAGGAGCGCGTGGTCGGACCGCATCGAGCTTTGATAGCTTTGATAGCTTTGATGCGCGGGGAAGCGAGCCGAAGCATGGTTTCGTGGACGTGTGATCTTGTTCCCGTCGGTTGGCCTAGGTCTCAGTCGGGAATCGGAGGAGTTCTCCGGACGAGGAAACGAGTTGGGAGAACGACGGATCCCGGCACCTCCACAAGGCAGGGCGTCGTCACACCCTGTGCGACGGAATGGACGCGGTCCCTCAAGTACCGCGTTCGTTTGTTTCTGGGTATCTGACCGGGTGTGAGCAGGTCACCGACCTAGGCTGCGATCGGTCCGGCTAGGCGACGGGCTACCCCATGCCGGGTTGTCGGCGCCGTTTGTCGGACGCCCATCGAGGCCTCAAGTGAGTGTTCACGGGTCCAGGATGGATTTGAGCCGTCGCAGATCTGCCTCGTTAGCTTTGCGCATCGCGCGCGCCATCATCGGCGCCGCAACCGATGCGAAGCCCGCGGGCTCCCCACGGTTGCGAAGACCCATCCTCGTCGCGCCCGGGCCAGCGTCTTGCCACGTATAGGTCGTCTCCATCGGAAACGGTCCTTACGCTGTGGCCATCACGAAGCGCACACCCGGCTCGATCTCCTGGATCTCATAGGTGTACTCAAGCCTCCGGCCGAGGAATTGAGCACGAAAGCGCAGTCGCGAGTCGACCGTCAGGGAAGGCGGCGTCTCCCACTCGACGGCCTTGATGTTCTTGTACCACGCTGTCGCATTCATCGGATCGACGGCGAAGGCCGCGACCACGTCGCGGCGCCGCTGGATCACGATCTCGGTCCGGACATCCACCACCACGGCGCCCACTCTCTCACCCAAGCACCCGCGCGACAATCGCTACGAAGCAGCAGGCGGTCAGTTGAACTCGGTGAGAGACAGAACGTTGCCGTCGGGGTCGGTGAACCAAGCGATGCGATCGCCTTGGGAGTTGTCCAGACACCCTGGGCGTCCTGCTCCATGCCGTCGTAGCGGGAGAACCGCACCCCGACAGAGGCAAGTCCGGTGATGGTCGCAGTGATGTCGGCGACCCGCCAGCCGAGCACGGTGTAGCCGGGATGAGCGACCTCGCCAACAGCGGTAATGCGCAGCATCGTGCCGTGGGCGTCGAAGACACAGGCATACTCGTTTACAGCTACCACGGACAGTCCAAGCACGTCTTCATAGAACCTCCGGGCCCTGGCGGAATTTTTCAAGGTGGCTGAGGCCAGCGTGAGTCATGCGGCTGCGGTGACGGTCTCCTGTTCTTGATCTTCGGTCTGGGTGATGGGCGGGTTGATCCAGGCGGCGACGGGTAGGTCGAGGATTTT
>JALYVK010000027.1 GCA_030853265.1 Actinomycetota bacterium | reverse complement strand
CGCCACCGGAGACCCGGCCGCGATCGCCGGCGCGGTGGGCAAGTTGCTCGCGGATCCGGTCGCGGCGCGGGCGATGGCCGGCACCGCGCGGCGGCGAGCCGAGGCCCGGTTCAGCTGGCCGGCGATTGCCCGGCAGACGGCGGCCGTTTACCAGCAGGCGGTGGCTCGATAGCCGCTGGTTGGGTAGCCGGCGGCTGCCTATCAGCAGACGGTGATTCGGCTGCCGGTGGATCGGCAGCCGCCTGCAGCTTGATCGCCATCTCGGCCAGCGCGGCCCTGGTGCCGGCGCTGGCCGCGGCCGCGTCCTGCCGGTTGCGCACGACCCGGGCCGGCACCCCGACCGCGACCGAGTAGGCCGGCAGGTCCCGGGTCACCACCGCGTTCGCCGCAACCACCGAGCCGTCGCCGATCACCGTTGCCCGCAAGACCGAAACCTTGGTGCCGAGCCAGACATCCGAGCCGATCCGGACCGGTGACTTGACGATTCCCTGGTCCTTGATCGGGACGTCCAGGTCGGCGAACACGTGATCGAAGTCGGTGATGTACACCAGGTCGGCGATGATGCTCGCCGCACCTATCTCGACGTCGAGGTAGGTGTTGACCACCACATTGCGACCGAACACCACCTTGTCGCCGATCCGCAGGTTGCCCTCGTGGCAGCGCAGCGAGCTACCGTCGCCCAGATGCACCCAGCGGCCGAGCACCAGTCGACCGAAACCGGGCCGGGCCACCACCTCGACCCGCTTGCCGAGAAAGACGAAGCCGGTGGTGACCACGTGTGGATTGGCCAGCTTGAACCGGCAGAATCTCCAATATCGCAGCAGGTACCAGGGCGTGTACGCGCGGTGCCGGAGCACCCAGCGCGCGCTGGCCAGGGTGAGAAAGCGGGCCTGCGCAGGATGGTCGGTCCGAGCCCGCCAGCCGCCGAACATGCTCAGCCCGCCGGGTCCAGCCGGGCTGCCGGGTCCGGCCGAGCCGCCGGGTCCAGCCGGGCCGAGGCAACCACGTCGAGCACCTCGGCCGGGGTGGCACACAGCCGCAACGCGCCGGCTGCCGTCAGCTCTGCGGCCGAGCCGTATCCCCAGAGCGCGCCGGCACATTTCAGCCCATGCGCCGCAGCGCCCAGCACATCATGGCTGCGGTCGCCGACCATCAGCACCTGCGCCGCCGGTGGCGAGCCGAGCCGGGCCAGCGCCTCGCCCACCACCAATGCCTTCGAGCCGAGCAGTCCGTCCACCGTGTCGCCGCAGATCGTCTGGAAATACCCCGACAATCCCAGGTGATCGACGATCCGGGCGGCATGCGGCTCAGGCTTGCTGGTGGCCACCGCGAGCTGAATACCCTGCTCGACCAGGCCGTCCAGCAGCTCGGTCACGCCGTCGTAACAGGTAGTCCGAAACATCGCCTCGCCGAGCACGTAATGCTGCCGGTAGGCCGCTACCACTGCCGGCAGCTTGTCCTCGCCGACCAGCGGCGGCAGTGAATGCCAGAACGGCGGCCCGAGCAGGGTGCGCGCGGTCTCGTCGTCCACCCACGGCACATCCACCTCGGCGAAGGCCAGCCGCAGCGAGTCGAGGATGCCCGGCGCCGAATCGCTCATGGTGCCGTCCAGGTCCATCAAGACGTAGCGATAGCCACTCATGCCGGCTTGGTCCCGGTCAGCTCGACGTTGTAGAACAGGGCCGCCGGCACCACCCGGGACAGCACCGCCGAATCCATCGCATGCAGCCGGAGCCAGTTCTTGTAGGCAAACATTGCCCAGCCGAGGCCCAGCTTCTCGCGCGGGACGGCGGCCTCGAACGTCCGGACCGGCCAGCCGAACCAGGCCGCGGTGAGCTCGTCGGTCCGGGTCTCGACCTGCACCGCACCGGCCGCCGCGGCGGTCGCCCGCAGCTCGCCCGGATCGAAGGTGTGCAGGTCGACCACCGCCTCCAGCGCGGCGGCCCGTGACGACTCGTCGAGCTCGGTCTTGGGCCGGGCCCAGTCCCGCAACCCGGGCAGCTGGGTCGCCCGGGTGGTGGCCCACCAGGTCAGCCGGGACAGCCGGCGGGCCACCAGGTCGCCGTACTTCGTCGGCTCGCCGGCGAAGACGAACCGGCCACCGGGCTTGAGCACCCGCAGCACCTCGCTCAGCGCCAGCTGGACGTCCGGGATGTGATGCAGGACGGCGTGGCCGACAACCAGGTCGAAGCTGTCGTCCGGGTACGGGATCGACTCGGCGTCGGCCACCCGGCCCTGCACCGTGAAGCCGAGCCCGGCCGCGTTGCGCTGGGCGACCTGCACCATGCCCGGGCTCAGGTCGGTGACATGACCCTCGTCGATGACCCCGGCGAGCTTGAGGTTGAGCAGGAAGAAGCCGGTGCCGCAGCCCAGTTCGAGCGCCGTGCCGTACGGCCAGCCGGCGGTGCCGGCAACGTGGGCGAACCGGTCGCGGGCATAGTCGATGCAGCGCTGGTCGAAGCTGATCGACCACTTCTCGTCGTAGCTGCCGGCTTCCCAGTCGTGGTACAGGACATTGGCCAGCTTCGGGTCCTGCCAGGCAGCCTCGACCTCGGCGAGACTGGCATGCGGATTGGCCGCCGGGTCCGAGACAACCACCACTAGTTCCCGGTGAACTCGGCCTTGCCGGGGCCGGCCTCGATGAACGAGGCCATCCCGATCCGCTTGTCCTCGGTGGCGAACAGGCTGGCAAAGACGTGTGATTCGAGCCTCAGGCCGCTGGCCAGGTCGGCGTCCAGGCCGCCGTCGATGACGGCCTTGGCCGCCCGCAGCGCCAGCGCTGGGCCCTTCGCGAACTTGGCCGCCATTGCGTGCGCGGTGGCGTAGACCTCATCGGCCGGCACCACCACGTCCACCAGTCCCAGCTCGGCGGCCTCGTCCGCGCCGACGAACCGGCCGGTGTAGATCAGGTCCTTGGCCTTGGCCGGCCCGATCAGCCGGGGCAGCCGCTGGGTGCCGCCGGCACCGGGGATGATGCCGAGCAGGATCTCGGGCTGACCCCACTTGGCGTTGTCGGCGCTGACCCGGAAGTCCGCGGTGAGCGCCAGCTCGCAGCCACCGCCGAGGGCGTAGCCGGTCACCGCGGCGATCACCGGCATCGGCAGCCGCGCGATGGCATCCAGCGCCCCGGACAGCGCGGTCGCGCCCCGCTGCATGTCCTGGGCCGACATCTGGTGGAACTCCTTGACGTCGGCGCCGGCCACGAACACCTTCGCGCCACCCCAGAGGATCACCGCGCGGATGTCGTCCCGACGAGCACACTCGGCCGCCACCTGGCGCAGTTCGTCCTGCACCTGGGAGTTGAGGGCGTTCACCGGGGCCCGATCGATCCGGATGGTCGCGACGCTGTCCTCGTCGACCTCGAGCTTCACGAACTCAGTCATGCCCGCGAGCCTACCGAGCGGCCACTTCACCACCTGGCGCGGGCGAAGCGACGAGCTAACCCCCACCTATCGGGCGCGGGCGAAGTACCGGCCGGCCTCCCGCTCGACGGCCAGCTCCAGGCCGAAGGCCCGGGACAGGTGCTCCGAGGTCAGCACCTGATCGATCAGCCCCTGCGCGACCACTTTGCCCTCACCCAGCAGCAGCGCGTGGCTCATCCCGGTCGGGATCTCTTCCACGTGATGGGTGACCAGCACCATCGTCGGCGCCTCGGCATCGGCGGCCAACCTGGCCAGCCGGCGCAGCAGGTCCTCCCGGCCGCCCAGGTCCATCCCGGCGGCCGGCTCGTCCAGCAGCAGCAGCTCCGGGTCGGTCATCATCGCCCGGGCGATCAGCACCCGCTTGCGCTCCCCCTCGCTCAACGTCCCGTAGCGGCGCTCGGCGAGCTCGGCCACCCCGAACCGGGCCAGCAGCATCTTTGCCCGCCGGACGTCGAGGCGCCCGTACGCCTCGCGCCAGCGACCGATCACCGCGTAGCCGGCCGACACCACCACGTCGGTGACCAGCTCGCCGCCTGGGATGCGCTGGGCCAGCGAGGCCGAGGACAGCCCGATCCTGGGTCGCAGCTCGAAGACGTCCACCGCGCCGAGCCGCTCGCCGAACACCCCGACCACCCCGGACGTGGCGTGCATGCTGGTGGCGGCCAGCTGCAGCAGAGTGGTCTTGCCGGCCCCGTTCGGGCCGAGCACCACCCACCGTTCGTCCTCCTCCACCGTCCAGTCGATGGCGTCCAGCAGCAGCTTGTCGCCGCGTCTGACCGTCACCTGGTGAAATTGCAGGATCGCGTCCGGGTTTGCTTCGAAGTCTGGAACCACCACGGGGTTATCCAACTCCTCCGATCACAGAGAGGCAGAACGGGGCTTGCTAGCTCAGCGTAAGGTGCGCACACGATGGAACCTGCAGCAGATCTGACTCGCGGTCTGGCCCGCCGACTCGGCTCGGGCGCCGGGCCGCTACGGGCATGGCCGGGAAAGCCCTTCCCGCTGGGCGCCGGCTGGGACGGCGAGGGCACCAACTTCAGCATCTGGTCACCGAGCGGGACCAGGGTCGAGGTGTGCCTGTTCGACGGCTCGGGCGCTGAGCACCGGGTCGAGCTGGCCGAGCAGAGCTTCCACATCTGGCACGGCTACCTGCCCGGCATCAACCCGGGCCAGCGCTACGGCTACCGGATCGCCGGCCCGGACGATCCGCGCAACGGCCAGCGGCACAACCCGGCCAAGCTGCTGGTCGACCCGTATGCCCGGGCCATCGAGGGCGACTTCGTCAACGACCAGGCCTGCTACAGCGACAACGACCTGGACTCCGCGCCGTTCGTCCCCCGGTCGGTGGTGGTGCTCGACGACGGCTTTCCGTGGGGCAACGACCGGCGGCTGGAAACACCGTGGGATGACACCATCATCTACGAACTGCACGTCAAGGGTTTCACCGCGCGGCACCCCGGCATCCCGGACGATCTGCGCGGCACCTACGCGGGGTTGGCGCACCCGTCCGCGATCTCCTACCTCAAGGACCTCGGGGTAACCGCGGTCGAGCTGCTGCCGATCCACCACTTCGTCCACGAGCCGGCGCTACAGAAGCGGGGCCTGAAGAACTACTGGGGCTACAACTCGATCGGCTTCTTCGCCCCGCATGCCGCCTACGCCACCCACACCGGCCGGTTGGGCGGCAACCAGGTGCGCGAGTTCAAGGCGATGGTGCGCGCGATGCATGCTGCCGGCATCGAGGTCATCCTCGACGTGGTCTACAACCACACCGGTGAGGGACCGCCGAACGGGCCGGTGCTGTCCTTCCGCGGAATCGAGAATGCCGGCTACTACCGGCTCGATCCGACCGACCGGTCCAAGTACCTGGACTACACCGGCTGCGGCAACACCTTCGACGTCCGGACGCCCGCGGTGCTGCAGCTGGTGATGGACTCGCTGCGGTACTGGGTCACCGAGATGCACGTGGACGGCTTCCGCTTCGATCTCGCCTCGGCGCTGGCCCGGTCACTGCACGATGTCGACAAGCTCTCCTCGTTCTTCGACACCATCCACCAGGACCCGATCATCAGCCAGGTCAAGCTGATCGCCGAACCGTGGGACATTGGCGACGGCGGCTACCAGGTCGGTGAGTTCCCACCACTGTGGACGGAGTGGAACGGCAAGTACCGCGACACGGTCAGGGATTTCTGGGCGCACGGGGCCGGCGGCGTCCGCGACCTGGCCTACCGGTTGACCGGCTCGTCGGACCTCTACGCCGACGACGGCCGGTTGCCGTTCGCCTCGATCAACTTCGTCACCGCGCACGACGGTTTCACCTTGCGGGATATGGCAACCTATGATCGCAAGCACAACGAGGCCAACGGCGAGCAGAACGCCGACGGCACCGAGGACAACCGTTCGGTGAACTTCGGCACCGAGGGCGAGAGCGCGGACCCGGCGGTGAATACGCTGCGGTTACGGCAGATTCGCAGTTTGCTGACCACCCTGCTGCTGTCCACCGGGGCGCCGATGCTGGTGGCCGGTGACGAGCGCTTCCGGACCCAGGGCGGCAACAACAACGCCTACGTGCAGGACAATCCGACGTCCTGGCTGGACTGGGCCGACACCGAGCAGGCCGCCGACCTGCTCGCCCTGACCCAGCGCTTGATCCAATTGCGCAAGGCATCTCCGGTGCTGCGGCAGCGGGCATTCTTCGAGGGCCGACCGGTCGATGCGGGTGACGGTTGTAAGGATCTGGCCTGGTTCCACCCGGCGGGGCGGGAACTCGGCGACGGCGACTGGTTCGACGCCGGGTTGCGGACCATCGGGATGTACCTGGACGGCCGGGGCCTGCGTCATCGCGGCCCGCGCGGCGAACTGATCATCGACGACTCGTACCTGATCGTGCTGCATTCGGGCGACCAGCCGATCGAGTTCTCGCTGCCGGCCCAGCAATGGGCAACCAGCTACCAGCTGGTCATCGACACCAGCTGCGTTTCGGGCCTGCCAGTCACCTCCGAGCCGGTGCTGGCTGGCTCCGAACTGACCGTCGAGGCCCGCTCGGTGCTGCTGCTGCGGGTCCTGCGCGACCAAACCCCTTCGGCCACCCGCGATCTTCATACTCAACCAGGGTCATAACCCGGGTTGAGTATGAAGATCGCGAAAGTTCCGGGACGGCGCCGGGGCTAGGGCTGGACGGCGGTCGCCACCAGCCCCATCTCGGCATCGTTGGCCAGCAGCGGGTGCGAGGGCAGTACCCGGACGGTGTAGCCGAACGGGCCCGCCTTGCGCAGCGGAATGTCGCCAGCAAACACGCTGGCGCCGTCCCGCTCCTCGGCCAGGGTCAGCGGCAACACCTCGATGGTGGTCAGCCGGTTGTCGGCGTCCACCGAGCCGTAGACCGCCTGCACCTGGACGTCCGAGCTGCGCAGCCCGGACAGCGCGATATCGGCGCGCAGCTGCAGCAGGCCACCGAGGCTCGGATCGCCCTCGACGTGCGATTCGACATGGCGGACGGCGACGTCCTTCCAGGCCCCGGTCACCCAACTCTTCCAGGCTGACAGCTGCTTGGCGGCGCTGAACTCGTCAGCCACCATCACGGCGGCGGCCGCCGCGGCCGGGGCGTACAAGCGCCGGACGTAGTCGGTCACCATCCGGGTCGCCACCACCTTCGGCCCCAGCGACTTCAGGGTGTAGCGGACCATCGCGATCCACTGGGTCGGGATGCCCTTGGTGTCACGGCTGTAGAAGCGCTGCGCGACCTGGTGCTCGATCAGGTCGTACAGGGCAGCGGCCTCGACCGCGTCCCGGTGATCATCGGTGGTGCCGGTCAGCGATTCGTCGGCGGACGGGATCTCCCAGCCGTTCTTGCCGTCCTCGCACCACTCGTCCCACCAACCGTCCTTGATGGACAGGTTCAGGCCGCCGTTCAGGGCGGCCTTCATACCGGACGTGCCACAGGCCTCCAGCGGGCGCAGCGGGTTGTTCAGCCAGACGTCGCTGCCCCAGTACAGGTAGCGGGCCATCCCGATGTCGTAGTCGGGCAGGAAGGCGATCCGGCCGCGTACCTCGGGATCGTCGGTGAACCGGACGAGCTGGGCGATGAGTTCCTTGCCGCCGTCGTCGGCCGGGTGGGACTTGCCGGCCACCACGATCTGCACCGGACGTTCCGGATCGGTGAGCAGTTTCCGCAACCGGGCCGGGTCGCGCAGCATCAGGGTCAGCCGCTTGTAGGACGGCACCCGGCGGGCGAAGCCGATGGTCAACACGTCCGGATCGAAGGCGGTGGCCGTCCAGCCGAGTTCGACGGCGGAGTAGCCCCGTTCCAGAGCACTGATCCGGATCCGCCGACGGATCTCGCCGACCAGTCGCTCGCGCAGTTCGCGTTTGAGGTTCCACAGCTCGGAATCCTCGATCTGGTCGATGGCATGCCAGCCGTCGCCGGCGGCCAGCGCGTCGCTGCCGATCACCCGTTCTGCCAGGTCCAGGATCTCGCGCGCCATCCAGGTCGGTGCGTGCACGCCGTTGGTGATCGAGGTGATCGGCACCTCGTCGGAGTCGAAGCCCGGCCACAGGTTGTTGAACATCGACCGGCTGACCCGGCCGTGCAGCTGGGCGACCCCGTTGGCGCGCTGGCCGAGCCGAAGCCCCATGTGCGCCATGTTGAACTTGGTCGGATCCTCCTCGGCACCGAGCTGCAGGATCCGCTCGACCGGCACGCCGGCCACGTTGCCCAGGTAGAGCTCGATCAGGTCCCGGTCGAAGCGGTCGATGCCGGCCGGCACCGGGGTGTGGGTGGTGAACACCGTGCCGGCCCGGACCGCGGTCAGCGCCTCGTCGAAGCTGAGCTTGTCCGGGCCGTCAGACAGCTCGCTGATCCGTTCGATGCCGAGAAAACCGGCATGTCCCTCGTTGGTGTGAAAGACCTCGGGCTGCGGGTGGCCAGTACTGGCGCAGTAGGCGCGCAGCGCCCGCACGCCGCCGACGCCGAGCAGCAGTTCCTGCAGCAGCCGGTGCTCCGGGCCGCCGCCGTAGAGCCGGTCAGTCACGCCGCGGGCGGCCGCGTCGTTGTCCTCGACATCGGAATCCAGCAGCAGCAGCGGGACCCGGCCGACCGAGGCCAGCCAGACCTGGGCGTGCAGTACCCGGCCCTGCGGCAGGTCCAGGGTGATCCGGGTCAGGTTGCCATCGGCATCACGCAGCGGCGTGATCGGCAGCCCCTGCGGGTCCAACGACGGGTAACGCTCCTGCTGCCAACCTTCGCGCGACAGCGACTGGGCGAAGTAGCCGGCCCGGTAGAGCAGCCCGACCCCGATGATCGGCGCGCCGAGATCCGAAGCGGCCTTGAGATGGTCACCGGCCAGGATGCCGAGACCGCCGGAATACTGCGGTAACACCTCGGTGATCCCGAATTCCGGGGAGAAGTAGGCCACCGCATCGGGCAGCGCTGGCCCGGTAGCGTCCGGGTTCGCCTCGAGCTCCTGCTGGCGCTGGTACCAGCGGGGCTGGTCCAGGTACTCGCGCAGGTCATCGGAGACGTCCTGCAACCGGCGCAGGAACCGGCGGTCCTTGGCCAGCGCGGTCAGCCGGTCAGTACTCACCCCACCCAGCAGCCGGGCCGGATCACCGTGGCATTCGGCCCACACCTCCGGATCGATCGACTCGAGCAGATCCAGCGATTCCGGGTGCCAGGACCAGCGGAGGTTCGCCACGATCTCACCCAGCTGAGCGAGTTCGGCCGGCAACGCCGCGCGTACGGTCAGACGTCGTAGTGCCTTCATTCCGCATACCCTAGCGGCACGCGATAGCGCTTACAGGAGATCCCCTTTTGTCGCTCGTGCCGCTACGGTGGACGGGTGGCTGGCCGACTGGGACTCAATTCGATTCATCCGGTGATCGCGCATGGCGAGCTGCCCGCCAGGGCGGTGATCGGCGAGCCGGTAGGCATCGAGGCGACCGTGTTCCGCGAGGGACACGACGCGGTGGCGGCCTCGGTGGTGTGGCGCTCACCCGAGGGCGCCGAGGCCGGCTTCAACCGGATGCGCCCGCTCGGTGGCGGCACCGATCGCTGGCGTACCGAGGTGGTCGCCGACCGTACCGGCAGCTGGACGTTCCTGATCGAGGCCTGGAGCGACCCGCTGGCCACCTGGTACCACGCGGTGCAGGTGAAGGCCGATGCCGGCCAGGACGCCGACGAGCTGGCCAACGACCTCGAAGTCGGTGCCCGGCTGTTCGAGCAGCTCGCCGAGCAGGCGCCCGACGAGGCCGGCACTGAACTCGTCGGCTCGGTGGTCGAGGACCTGCGCCGTACCGGGGTCGACCTGCCGCTGCGGATCACTCGCGCGATGAGCCGGGAGGTCCGGGCGCTGGCTCGCGACTACCCGATCCGGGAGCTGATCACCCGCTCGCCCCGCTACCACATCTGGGTCGACCGGGAGCGGGCGCTCTACGGCGCCTGGTACGAGTTCTTCCCACGCTCGATCGGTGCCGAATTCGCCAACGACCCGGACGATCCGGCCCGACCTGCCCGGCACGGCACCCTGGTCGATGCCACCGAACACCTCGACTACGTAGCCGACCTCGGTTTCGACGTGGTGTACCTGCCGCCGATCCACCCGATCGGCCGGGTGAACCGCAAGGGCCCGAACAACACCCTGGACGCCAAGCCGACCGATACCGGATCGCCTTGGGCCATCGGCTCCCCCGAGGGCGGTCACGACGCGATCCACCCCGAACTCGGGGACGAGGCAGACTTCGCCGCGTTCGTGGCACGCACCCGCGAGCTCGGCATGGAGGTCGCGCTGGACCTGGCGCTGCAGTGCGCGCCGGATCATCCCTGGGTCGACAAGCACCCGGAATGGTTTACCACGCTGCCCGACAACACCATCGCGTACGCGGAGAACCCCCCGAAGAAATATCAGGATATCTATCCACTGAACTTCGACAACGACCCCGCCGGGCTTGCTGCCGAAGTGCTGCGGATCACCATGCTCTGGGTATCCCGGGGCGTGAAGATCTTCCGGGTGGACAACCCGCACACCAAGCCGTTGAGCTTCTGGCAATGGCTGATCGGCAACGTCAAGGCCACCGAGCCGGACGTGCTGTTCCTGGCTGAGGCGTTCACCCGGCCGGCCATGATGCACGAGCTGGCCAGGATCGGTTTCACCCAGAGCTATACCTACTTCACCTGGCGCAACACCGCCTGGGAACTGCAGCAGTACGGCGAGGAACTGGTCGCGGCTGCCGACTACATGCGGCCGAACTTCTTTCCCAATACCCCCGATATTCTCAACGAGTTCCTGGTCGACGGCGGTCCGTCGGCGTTCGCGCTGCGGCTGGTGCTGGCCTCGATGATCTCGCCGAGCTATGGCATCTATTCCGGCTACGAGCTGTATGAGAACGCCCCGGTCCGGCCGGGCAGCGAGGAGTACCTCAACTCCGAGAAGTACCAGCTGCGGCCCCGGGACCTCACCGGCGCCATCACGCGTGGCGAGTCGCTGGCGCCGTTCATGAAGCGGCTGAACGAGATCCGGCGGGCCCATCCGGCCTTGCACCAGCTACGCAACCTGCGATTCCACTACAGCGAGAGCGATGCGCTGCTGGCCTTCTCCAAGCGGGACGCGGCCACCGGCGACACCATCCTGGTGGTGTGCACCACCGACCCGCACAACGTCCGGGAAGGCTGGATCCACCTGCGGCTGGACGAGCTCGGTGTCGGCGGGACGGACAGCTTCGCGGTCTCCGACCTGCTGAGCGGGGCCAACTACGAGTGGGGCGAGCACAACTTCGTCCGGCTCAGCCCCGACCAGGTCGCGCACGTCTTCACGGTACGACCGTCGGCGTAGCTTTCCCTTACCCTTCCGGGCTGTTCAAGCCCTTGGCTGGCTCCGCCCGATTGGGTAGTCTTCGAACATGTGTTCGAGCGCCGGGCGGACCTTCCAGTGACCGAGGCGGCCGTCAAGCCCCGGCTGTCCGCTGCCTACTGGCGGCTGTGGTGGGCGGCAGCCATCGACAACGTCGGCGATGGCGCCTTCGCGGTGGCCGTCCCGCTGCTGGCGGTACGGATCACCCATGATCCTCGGCTGATCTCGATCGTTTCGGCGGCGGCCTTCCTGCCGTGGTTGCTGCTGTCGCTGCCCGCCGGCGCCATCGTCGACCGCCACGATCGGGTGGCACTGATGTGGCGATCCCAGGCGATCCAGGCCGTCCTGGTGGGGGTGCTCGCGTTGTTGGCGGCAATCGACCAGGTCGGCATCGGCGTGCTGGCAGTGCTGGCCTTCGCGCTGGGCACCTGCGAGGTGGTTTTCGGCAATGCCGCGCAGGCGATCCTGCCGGACCTGGTGCCGAAGGCTTTATTGCATAAGGCCAACGGCAACCAGTACACGGTTGCCAACATCGGCCAGCTGTTCCTCGGTCCACCGGTGGGCAGCCTGCTGTTCGCGATCGCGATTGCCCTGCCGTTCGGGGTGGATGCCGGCTCGTTCGCGCTGTCAGCGGCGTTGCTGGCGACCCTGCCCCGGCGTCGACGGGCGGCGACCGAGCAGCCACCGATCCGGACGGCCATCGCCGAGGGCCTGCGCTGGCTCGCCAGGCACCGGCTGCTGCGCACCCTCGCGTTGCTGTTGTGCGTCAACACCTTCTGCTTTCAGATGGGCAATGTGACCCTGGTGCTGCTCGCCACCAAGACGCTGCACCTGAGCGCTCGCGGTTACGGCGTGCTGCTGGCCGGCGCCGCGATCGGCAGCGTGCTCGGCGGCCTGGTCAACGCCCGGATCGTCGGACGGATCGGAGCGCTACCGGCGCTGCTGGTGTCGCTGGCCGCCAACGTGGTCATCTTCGAGGGCCTCGGCGCGAGCCCGGATGCGGTCGTGCTCGGTGGACTATTGGCAGTGAACGGGTTCGTCACCACGATGTGGAGCATCGTGACCGTGAGCCTGCGACAGGAGATAGTGCCATCGGAGTTGCTGGGTCGGGTCAACAGCGCCTACCGGATGCTGGGCTGGGGGCTGATCCCATTGGGCGCGCTGGCCGGCGGCCTGGTCGCGCACGAGTTCGGGCTACGCGCGGCGTACCCGATCGCCGGTGCGCTGCGCGGCATCGCCCTGCTCCTCGCACTGCCGATACTCCTCACCGCGGTGCGAGCCGCCAGCACCGATTAGCGGGCTGGGTCAGGGCCGGACGCTGCGCAGCAACTCGCCGCGGGGCGGCTGGGACAGCTCCAGCGGCCGGCCGGCCAGCCAGGTTTGCCGGACCACGCCCCGCAGCCTGCGTCCGGTGTAGGGGCTGGCGGGATTGCGGTGCAGTAATAGCGCTTCCTGGACCAGGAACTCCTCCTCGGGCGCGAGCACGCACAGGTCGGCTCGCCGGCCGGCCACGATCGCACCGCGATCGGGAAATCCCACCAGCGCGGCGGGAGCACTCGACATCCACCGGGCCAGCTCGGCGAGGCTGGCGCCGTGCTCGGACGCGGCCGTCCAGGTGACCGGCAGGCTGAGCTGCAAGCCGGCGATACCTCCCCAGGCCGTGCCGAAATCGCCGGTGGCCAGCTGCTTGTCCTCGATGCTGCACGGGGAATGATCGGAGACGACGCAATCGAGGACGCCATCCAGCAAGCCTTGCCACAGCTGCCGTTGGTTGGCTGCGTCCCGGATCGGCGGGCAGCACTTGAAAACTGTCGAGCCGTCGGGGATCTCGTCGGCACGCAGCAGCAGGTAATGCGGGCAGGTTTCGGCCGTCACCGGCAGGCCATCGGCCTTCGCCGCCTGGATCGCCTGCATCGCGGCCGCGCTCGACACGTGCACCACATGGGTGGCGCAACCGCTCTGGCGTACCTGCTCGATCAGCAACTGCACGGCGCTGAGCTCCGCGGCAGTCGGCCTGCTGGCCAGGAAGCCGGCGTAGCGGGGCCCGGTCGCCTCCTGAAGTAGCCGCGGATCCTCGGCGTGGGCGATCAGCAACCCACCCAGTGCGACGATCCGCCGCATGGCAACGCCAAGTTCCTCGCCTGACAGCTCCGGGAACTCGGGAACGCCGGACGGTGCGAGAAAGCATTTGAACCCGGCCACGCCGGCGTCCAGCAGCTCGGCGAACTGAGCTTCGTTGCCCGGCACCGCACCAGCCCAGAAGCCGACATCGACATAGCAGCGACCACTGGCCCGAGCCTGCTTGACCGCCAGCGAAGCCAGATCCAGGGTGGCCGGGATCGAGTTCAGGGGCATGTCGACCAGGCAGGTGATACCGCCCGCCGCCGCGGCCATGGTGGCGGTGCGAAAGCCTTCCCAGGCGGTTCGGCCGGGTTCGTTGACATGGACGTGGCTGTCCACCAGACCTGGCAGCACGGCGCAGTCGTCCTCGATCCGTACCACCTCGGTTCCGGTCCCGACCTGGGCGTCGTAGTCGAGGACTGCCTCGATGTGCGCGCCCTCGATGAGCACGGTGGCCGGCCGCTCGCCGGCCGGCGTGATCACCCGGCGCGCCCGAACCGCGGTCCTCGCCATGCCCACCTCTCGGCCGATCGGACCCCGGCGTGACACTCGCCGCACTCCGAATGAATGTGGCAAATGTAACTTATTGCCATGAGCATGCCGACCTTGAAGCTGTCCGACTGGAACGAGCTGGCCGTCCCGGCAGCCGCGGCGACGATAGAACCGCTGTGCCCGAGCGAGGTCTGGATCGAGGCGCTGCTCGAGGCTCGCCCGTACCGCTGCACCGCCCAGCTACGCGCCCGATCAGCCTCCGTGCTCGCGCAACTGCCGTGGCCGGCGGTGGCCGGCATCGTGGCCTCGCACGCTCCGATCGGCCAGCCACCCGCGCAGCCGGGGACAGAAGCGCGGCTGTCCCGGCAGGAGCAGGCAGGCCTGACGGGTGCGAGCGAGACCGTCCGGGACGCGCTCGCGGTCGGCAATGCCGCCTATCGCCAGCGATTTGGCCAGCTCTTCCTGATCCGGGCGACCGGCCGCGATGCCGAGGAGATACTGCGAGAACTGAACCGCCGCCTGCTGAACGACCCGCTGAGCGAGCAGGCCGAGGTACGCGCCCAGCTCATCGAGATCGTCGACCTCCGGTTGGCCAGCACTGTCGAAAACTGATTTATTGTGTAAAAGTTATTTTGTGGACATTTCGTCGCATGTACTGGATTCCTCGACCGGCACGCCGGTGCCCGGCCTCGCCGTGGCGCTGTGCCGCCGGATAGACGACGAGTGGCCGGTGGTGGCCCGCGAACGCACCGATTCCACCGGCCGCATCAGGGTATTCGAGCCGCTGGACGGTAACCACCGGCTCGGGCCGGGCGAGTACCGGCTGGTGTTCGAGTGCGGGGACTACCTGCCCGGGCCGGCGCTCTACCCGCAGATCCTGATCACGCTCAGGTTGGACGACGACGCACGCCGCTACCACGTGCCGCTGATCCTTAGCCCGTTCGGTTACTCGACCTACCTCGGCAGCGCCGGGTGACGGCGCTGGTAGCGATCGAGGGCTGCTACCTCGCGACCGTGGACGAGCACGCTACCGAGCACCCGTCCGGACACCTGGTATTCGGCGACGGCCGGCTGCTCGCGGTGGGCGCCGGTGAGCTGCCGGCACGTTATGCCGAGGCCGAGCGGGTCGATGGCCGAGGGCTGCTGGCGACGCCCGGCCTGGTCAACGTCCACCACCACCTGTACCAGTGGATCAGCCGAGGCCTGGCCACCGACCACACGCTGTTCGACTGGCTCACCAGGTTGTACCCGCGCTGGAGTCGGCTTTCGGCCGAGCTGGTCGGCATAGCCGCCACGGCGAATCTGGCGGTACTGGCGCGCTCGGGTTGCACCACGACCTCGGATCATCACTATGTCTTTCCGGCCGGTCGCGGCGATCCGCTGGAGGCAACAATCGAGGCCGCCCGCACCATCGGGCTCCGGTTCCACCCGTCCCGGGGCTCGATGGATCTCGGGCAATCCTCGGGTGGGCTGCCGCCGGATGACCTGGTCGAACGGCACGACGCGATCCTGGACGCCACCCAGCATGCGATCACAAAGTGGCACGACCCGTCGCCGGAGGCCATGGTGCGGATCGCGGTGGCGCCCTGCTCCCCCTTCTCGGTAACACCTGAGTTGATGCGTGACTGCGCCGAGCTGGCCCGGGAGTACGGCGTCCGGCTGCACACCCACCTGGCCGAGACCACCGACGAGCTCGACTACTGCCGGCAGACCTACGGCCGGTCGCCGGTCGAGTACGCCGCCGAGCTGGGCTGGCTCGGCCCCGATGTCTGGCTGGCCCACGGCGTCCAGCTCGACGCCAACGACATCGGCATGCTCGCCCGCAGCGCGACGTCGGTGGCGCACTGCCCGACCTCCAACGGGCGGCTCGGCGCCGGCATCGCGCCGGTACGCCGGCTGATCGACGCCGGGGTGCCGGTCGGTCTCGGGGTGGACGGGGCGGCCTCCAACGAGTCCGGCCAACTCGCCCGTGAACTGCACCAGGCGGTGCTGGCCGCGCGGTATCTGGGTGGCCCGACCGCCCTCAGCTGCCGGCAGGCGCTGGCGCTGGCCACCCGGGGCGGAGCGGCCTGCCTGGGCCGCGCCGACGAGCTCGGTTCACTCGAGGTAGGCAAGCTCGCCGACATCGCGCTGTGGCGGCTGACCGACCTGGCGTCCGCCGGGGTGGCCGACCCGATCGCGGCCCTGGTGCTGGGGACACCGAGCCTGGCCAGGCTGTACGTCGCCGGTCGCGAGGTCGTTGCCGGCGGGGTGCTACTGACCGCGGACGAGGCCGCGCTGGCCGCCGCTGCCGCCAGCGCCAGCCGCCGCCTGGACGGGGACTGACCAATGGATCTCAGCTCGATTTCGGAGATACTCCCGGCGCCCGACGCCCGGTGGCAGCCCGGTGATGCGTTTCTGGCCGGTGGAACCTGGTTGTTCTCCGAGCCACAGCCGGCCCTGCGGCGACTGCTCGACCTGCACGCGTTCGGCTGGCCGGCGTTGACGGTCTCCCCCGACGGTGTCGAGATCGCCGCAACCTGCACGCTGGCCGAGCTGGCCCGGTGGGTAGCGCCATCGCGGTGGCCGGCCGGGGCGCTGGTCGGGCAGTCCTGCCGCGCGCTGCTGGGCTCGTTCAAGGTGTGGAACACCGCCACCGTCGGGGGAAACCTGTGCCTGTCGCTGGCGGCCAGCCCGATGGCGGCCCTGCTCAGCGCGCTGCAGGGCATCTGCGAACTCTGGTCGCCCGACGGCGGTCGCCGGCAGCTGCCGGTGATCGACTTCGTGACCGGCCCCGGCCGCAACGTGCTGGGTGCCGGCGAGTTACTGCGCGCTGTTCACCTGCCAGCCCGGGCACTGATCTGCCGTACCGCGTTCAGGCAGATTTCCCTGTCGCCACAAGGCCGTTCGGCTACCGTCGTGATCGGGCAGCTGAGTCCGGCCGGCCGGTTGACGATCACCGTGGCCGCCTCGGTGACCAGGCCGATGCAGTGGCAGTTCTCCTGCGATGCTCGGCCCGATGACGTGCTGTCGGTGCTGCGCGAGACGGTGCCGGGCTACTACGACGACCCGCATGGCCGGCCGGCCTGGCGACAGGCAACCACCGAACTGTTCGTCCGCGAGATAGTCCAGGAACTGAAGAACGGATGACCGCCTTGGAAGTAAACGGCAATCCCCATCAGGTGCAGCCGCGGGCCGGTCAGTGCCTGCGCACGCTGCTACGCGAGCTCGAGTATTTCGGAGTCAAGAAAGGCTGCGACACCGGCGACTGCGGCGCCTGCACCGTGCACCTGGACGGTGAGCCGGTGCACAGCTGCCTGGTACCCGCGGCCCGGGCGATCGGCCGGTCGGTGGTCACCATCGAGGGCCTGGACCACGCACCGATGCAGGAGGCCTTTCTCGCCGCGCAGGGCTTTCAGTGCGGCTACTGCACGCCCGGCATGATCATGACCGCGGCCGCGCTCGACCCGGCCCAGGCGGCTGACCTCGACCAGTCTTTGAAAGGCAATCTCTGTCGTTGCACCGGCTACGGCGCCATTCGCGATGCGCTGGCCGGCCGGCGGCGGGTATGCGCCGCTGGCGATCCTGGCGTGATCGGCGCCGCGGTTGCTGCGCCCGCCGCTCGTGCCGTGGTGACCGGTCAGGCTCGCTTCACCCTGGATACGGCGGTTCCCGGGCTGCTGCATCTGAAGGTGCTGCGCTCGATCCACCCACACGCCTACCTCCGCGCCATCGATGCCAGCCGGGCGCTCGCGCTGCCCGGGGTGCACGCGGTGTTCAGCTACCGGGACGCGCCCGAGCGGTACTTTTCCACTGCGCGCCATGGCAATCCGGACGAGGACCCGTACGACACCCTCGTCCTGGATCGCACCGTGCGCTTCGTCGGCCAGCGGGTCGCGGCTGTTGTCGCGGAGTCGGTGGACCTGGCCGAGCGCGCCTGCGCGTTGATCGAGGTCGACTACGAGATCCTGCCCGCTGTCTTCGAGCCGGCCGCCGCGATGGCCGACGGCGCACCGTTGTTGCATGCCGACAAACCTGATTCGGCCGGCATCGCCGATCGCGATCGGAACATCGTGGCCGAGCTGCACAGCGAACTCGGCGACGTCAATGCCGGATTCGCCGACGCCGACGTGATCTATGAGAACACCTTCAGCAGTCAGCGGCTCCAGCACGTGCACCTGGAACCACACGCCTGCATCGGCTGGTTGGACGACGACGGGCGGTTGACGCTGCGCACCAGCAGCCAGGTTCCGTTCCTGACCAGGGATGCGGTGTGCGAGCTGTTCGGACTCGATCCAGCGATGGTGCGGGTGATCGTTGCCCGAGTGGGCGGCGGCTTCGGTGGCAAGCAGGAGATGTTCACCGAGGATCTGGTGGCCCTGGCGGTCTTGCGGCTGGGCCGGCCGGTGCAGCTAGAGCTCACTCGCGAGGAGCAGTTCACCGCGACGTCGAGCCGGCACCCGATGGACGTCACGGTCCGGATCGGCGCCCGGCTGGATGGCCGGCTGACCGCACTGCAGGTGCGCACCGTGGCCAACACCGGCGCCTACGGCAACCATGGTCCCGGCGTGCTCTACCACAGCAGTGGTGAATCGCTCGGCCTGTACCGCTGTCCCAACAAGCGCATCGACGGCTGGTCCGTCTACACCAACACGCTGCCCGCTGGCGCGTTTCGCGGCTACGGAATCTCCCAGACCAGCTTCGCCGTGGAGTCGGCGATCGATGAGCTGGCGCGGCGACTCGGGTTCGACCCGATCGAGTTCCGGCTGGCAAACGTGGTAGTTCCCGGTGACTCGCTGACCTGCTTCGAAGGCGCGCCGGCGGATGTGAGTATCCGCAGCTACGGATTGACCGAATGCCTAGAGCACGTAGGAAAGGTGCTCGCGCAGGAGTGGTGGCCGACGGAGCCCGGCTGGCAGTACGGCACCGGGGTCGGCGTCAGCATGCTCGATACGGTGCCACCCGGCGGCCATCGGGCGCATGCCCGGATCTCGAAACGAGCCGACGGTGACTACCTGCTGCAGGTTGGCACGGCCGAGTTCGGCAACGGAACCGAGACCGTGCACCGGCAATTGGCCGCGCAGGCGCTGGGTTGCCCGGTCGACCAGATCGAGCTCCAGAAGTCAGATACCGACCTGGTCGGCTTCGACACCGGCGCGTACGGCTCGACCGGGACGGTGGTGGCGGGTACCGCAACCGTCCGGGCCGCGACCGCCCTGGCCGAGCAACTCGCCCACGGTGGGCCGGCGGTCGCCGAGGGCAGTTTCACCAATGCCGATCGGTCGGTGTCGTTCAACGTGCAGGGCTTTCAGGTTGCAGTACGGCCGGCCACCGGTGAGATCCGGATCCTGCGCAGCGTGCAGGCGGTCGATGCCGGGACCGTGATCAACCCGATGCAATGCCGTGCGCAGGTCGAAGGCGGCACCGCGCAGGCAATCGGCGCGGCTATGTATGAGCATCTCGACATCGATCGGCACGGACGGGTCAGCACCCGCACGCTGCGGGAGTACCACGTCCCGGCGATCGGCGACGTCCCCACCACCGAGGTCCACTTCGCCGCCACCGACGATCCGCTGGGGCCGCTGGGCGCCAAGCCGATGAGCGAGGCCCCGTTCAACCCGGTGGCCGCGGCGCTGGTGAATGCGGTCCGCGATGCCACCGGCGTGCGCATCTCCGAACTCCCACTCACCCGCGACCGGGTTTTTCTCTTGCTGCAACAGCAGAATCAGCGTGCCGGCAGCACCCCGCGCCGGCAGGTTCCGGTCCCGACGGCTGTCCGGCGGTGAGTTCATGACGAGGTTGGGACGTAACCGGTACGGCAAGGCCGCGGTGCATCTGGTGCGGATCGGACGGGGCGAGGCTGCCGACGGCGGCGACCTGCTGCGGGATTGGACGGTCTCGACCAGCCTGTCCGGTGACCTGGCAGCCACTCATCTCAGTGGCGACAACGCCGACGTGCTGAGCACGGATGCACAGAAGAACGCGGTGTTCGCGTTCACCAGCCGGTTGGGCACTGTCGAGCCAGAGGTCGCGGCGCTGGCCCTGGCAGCGTATTTCCGGCACAGCCAACAGGCAATCAGCCTGGCCCGGGTCACGATTGTCGAGCAGCGCTGGCAGCGGGTGGCCGGTCGACCGCACTCCTTCCAGCGGTGCGGCGGCCCGGACCGTACGGTGCGGGTGTCTGACGATGCGGACTCGGGCATTGTCGTGACGGCAGGCCTCTCGGGCCTGGTACTGCTGAACACGACCGATTCGGAGTTCCGGGGTTTCCCCCGTGATGAGTTCACCACCCTGGCTGAGACCGACGATCGGGTGCTGGCGACCGAGGTCAGCGCGAGCTGGCGCTACCGCGAGCCCGCGGCCGACTGGGCGGCCTGCTTCAGCAAGGCCGAGCAGGCCCTCGTCGAGGCCTTCACCGACACCTACAGCTATTCCCTGCAGCAAACCCTGTATGCCATGGGTGATCGGCTGCTGCGGAAGGTGCCGCAAGCCTGCGAGGTACGGTTGGCCCTTCCCAACAAACACCATTTCCTCGCCGACCTGCAGCCGTTCGGGATGGCCAACCCGAACGAGGTCTACCGGGCGGCGGATCAGCCCTACGGTCTCATCGAGGCCACCGTGCTCGCCGACGACGCCGAGGAGATGGGGCTGGACTGGTGCTGAGCCCGGGACCGGGCAGCCCGATCGGGAGGCCGATCGGGCCACCGGCGTCCGCCGCGCGAGTCGGGCCTTCGGTGTCCGCCGCGCGAGTCAGGCCACCGGCGTCTGCCGCGCGAGGTCGATCAGGTCGGCGGCGGTCAACTCGCAGTCGCCGGTTTCCATGCTGAAGTCATAGCGCAGGTTCGGCAGTGCCGCGTCGAGCACCGCCAGCATCTCCTGGTGATCGGCGGCGGTGCCGAAGACCATGTCGATCCGCCGGGTCATCACGCTTGCCGCGGCCTCGATGTCGTGAGCCAGCAGCGATCGATACCCGGTGATGCCGGGTGTCTTGCGCAGCTGCGGGACTCCGCGAACACCGCGCAAGGTGCAGGCCTCGGCAGGCATCGGGCTGCTGTACTGAAAGTGCACCCGGTCGGGCAGCGAGGGCAGTTCGGGCAGTTCCCAGCCGAGTGCGATCCGGCTGGCAACCTCGACCAGATCGAGCCCACAGGCGCTGCGTGCGAGATCGCTGATGAACCCGCCGAGCCGGCCGTTGACCTCGATGATGCGGGGGCCGTCCGGAGTGAGTTTCAGTTCGGTATGGGTCAATCCCCAGCTGATGCCGAGTGCCTGAAGCGCTCGGGTGGTCAGCTCCTCGACCTGCCGGCGCTCGTGCGGTGCCAGCACCGATGGCCAGAAATGGCCGATCTCTCGAAATGGCGGCACCATTGGAAAGTTCCCGGTCACCCCGACGTGCGCGATCCCGGCCGGGCTCACCACGCTTTCCACCGAGATGTAGTCGGCGAAGGGCAGACCAGGCTTTCCGATCAGGTACTCCTCCAAGACGAACGGACCGCCACCTGGAGCTCCTAAGTCACCCAGCAGGCGCTGGGCCAGCCGCAATCCGTCCCTCGGATCGCGAATCAGGTAGGTATCGCGACTGCCGCTACCGCTCGCGGGCTTGAGCACCGCCGGAAGGCCGACGGCGAGGACCGCGGCCGGCCAGTCCGCCGCGGTGTGCAGCGTGCTGGTGCGGACCTCGTCGACTCCGCAGGCCCGTAGCCGAGCCCGCTGCGCGGACTTGTCGGTGACCAGGCGCACGGTTTCCTTGCTGTGAAAGGGAAGTCCTAGCCGGGACGCCAGCTCCGCAGCCTGCTGCAGCATGCCGTCGCTGAAGGTGACTATCCCGTTCGTCCCGGCGCAAGAAAGCGATTCGGCTATCCGTTCGGTGCCGGCATCGATGTCGATGACCTCACCCAATTCGGCCAGCAGCTCCAACACCGGATGGTCTGAGATCGTGCAGACGAAGCTCAGCTCGGCCAGCTTGCCAGCCCCCAGCGCGATATCCGCCGCGTTGGGGGTGTCCTCGTCGAAGAGAATCGCAAGTCGAGCCATGACTGTTGCCGCATCCGTTCCGCTAGCGCTATACGCCTAGGCCGATGGAATTGCTCATAACTCTGCCTCTTGGGCGTTCGGTGAGTCCCGCCTAGATCGAACAAGTTCTGAGCAGGACCTATTTAGTACCTTTTTACCATTATATACTGATTAAATAGGAGCGCCGGCGCTGCGGGCCGTCGCCTGGACACGGAGTGCCTCCGGGCTGCTGGTGACAGTTCCGCAGTACTGACACCACAGTGACCGCTGTCGTCGCACCGCAGCGGGTCGTGAACCGATCTTGATGCTGAGCGGGTACTCAACCGGCGTTCAGTATCAAGATTGAGCAGGAGTACCAGGCTGAACTCAGTCGCCGGCCAGGTTGTCGATCGCGACGATCTTGTCCGGACGCAGCCGCACCAGCAGCTCACCGGCGACCGCGTTGCGCCGGCCGAACTGCTCACCGAGCTCGTCGCCCATGTACCGGCGGCCGATCGCGATCGACAGCGGCAGCATCGCCTCGAGGTCCTCGGACAGCGTGACGGTGCCCTCGACCAGCACGAAGGCGTACGGCGGCTCTTCCAGGTCGACCACCAGGCTGGCCCGCGGATCGCGGCGCAGCGTCTTGCCCTTGACGGTGTCGGCTCCGGTCATGAAGACCAGATCCTCGCCGTCCAGCACGAACCAGATCGGTGCGACGTGCGGGCGGCCGTCGGCCCGGACGGTCGCCACCTTGCCGGTCCGGGTGCCCTGGGACAGGAACTGGTGAACCTGCTCGGAAGTCATCGGGTGCGCCATACCCAGCACTATGCCGCAACCTGCCGGCGAAGAGACAGACCTGAGCGAGCGTTGAACCGGACCCGGACCGCTGACGTACCTTGAGTGATGACCTCCCTGCGGCGTTGGCTGGCGGTACTGGCAGGCCTTGCCGTGCTGATCGCGCTGCCCGCCGCCGTGGGCGCGCTACCCGCGACCAGCAGCGACCTGTCCGCCGCCGACCTGCTCGGCCGCATCCAGCATTCCCAGCAGGTCGGCTACAGCGGCTATGCCGAATCGGCCGGTGGCCTGGCGTTGCCGGTCACCAGCCAATTCTCCGCATTGGCCGATCTGTTCGGTGGCAACACCCAGCTTCGGGTGTGGTTCCGCTCGGCCCGGGACTGGCGGGTGGACTCCATCTCGATCGCCGGCGAGACCGATGTACACACCAGCGAGTTGGGCAGCTGGAGCTGGAACTACGAGTCGAACACCGCGACCTTTACCGAGCAGGCGGTGACCCCGGAGGTCCGGCTGCCCGCCGACGCCGACCTGCTGCCACCGATGCTGGCCAGCCGGCTGCTCAGCCAGGCCAGTGCCGCCGAGGCCAGCCGGCTGCCGTCGGCCCGGGTGGCTGGCGTGAGCGCGGCCGGGCTGCGGATCCGGCCGTCCGATCCGGTGTCCTCGATCGGCGAGGTCGATGTCTGGGCCGATCCCCGAACCGGTTTACCTCTACGGGTCAAGGTCTTCGGCAAGCAGTCCAGCAGTACCGCGATCACCTCCAGCTTCCTGGATGTCGCCATCTCGACGCCGCCGCCCAGCAGCACCGCGTTCAGGATCCCGGTCGGCAGCAACCTGCACAGTGACACCACGCCGGATCTGGCCACCGCGCTGGACCAGCTCGGCAGCGCGGCCCCGCCCGCCAAGCTGGCCGGCATCGACCGCAACGCGCTGCTGCCCTCGCTGGGCAGCGTCGGGGTCTATGGCCGGGCGGTGACCGAGTTCGTGATCGTCCCGCTGCCCCGCCGGGTGGCCTACTCACTGCACCGCCAACTCGCTCCGGCGGCAGCAGCCGATGCGAACAACCCTGATTCTCAGCTGGTACTCGCGGCCGGCCCGCTGAACCTGCTGCTGACCTCCTTCGATGACCCCGGCGGCCCCTGGCTGCTGATCGGCACGGTCACCGCGGCCACCCTGGCGACCGCCGCCCAGGGCCTCCCGGTCAATCCGGGGCTGCGTTGATGATCCGCACCCACGGGCTCACCAAGCGCTTCGGTTCGCTGGTCGCCGTCGACTCGGTCGACCTGGACGTCCGCAAGGGCGATATCTACGGTTTTCTCGGGGCAAACGGCTCCGGCAAGACCACCACCGTCCGGATGCTGCTCGGCCTGGTGCTGGCTACCTCCGGCACCGCGGAGTTGCTCGGCAAGCCGATGCCCAAGGCGGCCGCGCAGGTGCTGGGCCGGGTCGGCTCGCTGGTCGAGGGGCCGGGCGCGTACGGCCACCTGTCCGGCCGGGCGAACCTGATGCTGCTCGATGCCAGCGGCAACGCCGGCTCGCGGGGCAACCGCGCGGACCGGGCCGGCCGGGTCGAGGCGGTGCTGGACGAGGTCGGCCTCGGCGGGGTCGGCCGCCGGCCGGTCAAGGCCTACTCGCTGGGGATGCGGCAACGGCTGGGGCTGGGCGCGGCACTGCTGCGCGAACCGGACCTGCTGATCCTGGACGAGCCGACCAATGGCCTGGATCCACAAGGGATCGGCGAGATCCGCCAGCTCTTGCAGAAACTGCACGCGGCCGGCACCACGATCTTCCTGTCCAGCCACCTGCTGGCCGAGGTGGAGCAGCTCTGTACCCGGGTCGGCGTGCTGGACCGCGGCCGACTCATCGTGCAGTCCGACCTCGCCGAACTGCAGGCGCCGACCGGCCAGATCCTGGTCCGGACGCCCGACACCGGCGCGGCGCTGGCCATCCTGAACGGCCGGGTCGCGCATTCCGAAGGGGACCAGCTGCTGGTCACCGGCACCGATCCGGCGCAGCTGAACGCATTGCTGGTCGGCCGCGGCATCCGGGTCACCGAACTGGCCGAGCAACGCCGCACGCTCGAGCAATCCGTGCTCGAACTGACCGGGCCCAGTACCGACCGGGTGGAGCGCCGATGATCGCGATCGAAATCCGCAAGCTGTTCCGCCGGCCCCGAACCTGGCTGACCATAGCGATGCTGGACGCGCTGCCGACGGTGGTCGCGATCCTGCTGGCGATCACCCACCTCGGCCCGCGACCCGGTCAGGGGCCGGCCTTCCTGTCGGCGGTGCTGGCCAACGGATCGCTGTTCGCGGTTGCGGCGCTGGCCATCGTGTTGCCGCTGTTCCTGCCGATCGCGGTCGCGGTGGTGGCCGGCGACTCGATCGCCGGTGAGGCCCAGGCCGGCACCCTGCGCTACCTGCTGGTCCGACCGGCCGGCCGGACCAGGTTGCTGGTGGCCAAGCTGGTCGCGGTGTTCGCCTTCGTCGGCGTGTCGGTGGTGGTGGTGGCCGGCACTGGCTTCCTGGTCGGTCGGCTGCTGCTGGGAAACCAGCCATTGTCGGCGGCGGTCACCAGCGTGTCCGGCAGCACCCTGACACCGGGCCAGATCGCGCTGCGGACGATCGTGGCTATCGGTTACGTGGCGTTCTCGATGCTCGGGGTGGCCGCCATCGCGCTGTTCCTGTCCACCGTCACCGACTCGGCGCTGACCGCCAGCCTCGGCGCGCTGGGGGTGCTGATCGGCTCGACGCTGCTGTTGACGCTGGACGCCTCGCACTCGATCCAGCCCTACCTGCCGACCCGGTACTGGCTGTCGTTCATCGACCTGTTCCGGGATCCGATCCTGTGGCGCAACGTGCTGCGCGGAGTCGGCCTGCAGGCCATCTACGTTGCGGTTGCGCTCGGTGCTGCCTGGGCGAACTTCACCACCAAGGACATCACCAGCTGATCGGTACGCCCCGGCCAAAGCCGAGGGCTCGACGGCAGCTCCGTGATCGTCGCGGGCCAGGTCCGGGTCCGCGCCGGCCAGCTCGTGGACAGGCCGGTGTGCTCGGCAAGCACCTGGCGCACGGAACAAGTAAAGCTAGCCGCTCAACCGGGCGCAATCGGCGGGGCCGAGCGCGACCGGAGCAGCGGTGCCGAGTTCGGCGGCCACCATCGCCGCCACCAGCGGGTCGGTCGGCAGGTGGGTGTGATCCACCACCGAGGACGGGCAGACGCTCTGGATCTCGATGTTCAGCGCCCCGGTCAGCACCGCCGAATCCGGTGGCAGCACCACCAGGTCCTTGCTCGTCCACAGCGACACCACCGCCGGGCCGGCCGGCAACTCCGGCGCGGTGTTCAGCGCGGTCAGGATCGGGCTGGTCGGCACCAGCTGCTGGCAGGCCAGCGGGCACTCGCCGGCCAGCAGCGAACCGAGCGCGGCCAGCGCGGTGCCGTGTTGCGGCGAGCCGAGGGTGACCAGCCGCCGGGTGATCGCCGCGCCGCCGTACTGCTTGAGCCAGAGCCTGGCCACCACCCCGCCGGCCGAGTAGCCGACCACGTCCACCGACGACGCCCCGGTACGGGCCAGCGCCGCCTTCGCCGCGGTCGCCACCACCTTGGCCTGGGCGGCCAGATCGCCCTCGGCATTGTCGGGCAGGCTGACCACCGTCGCGTCCTTGCCACCGGCCCGCAGCCGCTGGGCGAGGGTGTTCAGGCCGCCGGTCGAGCCGCCGTAGCCGGGCAGCAGCAGCACCGGGCCGGCCACGTCCTGGGCTACCGGGGCAGCCTTGGCGGCACCGCCGGACCGTCCCAGCACGCTCGCCAGCGCCGCGATCAGGATCGCCACCAGCACCACCGCCAGGGCACCGATGGCCAGCCGGCGGCGGGCCGGCGCGAGGGAGGCGAACACCGCTCCATAGTGCCGCTCGGGTACCGGTTGCGGCACCAGCAACCGGAAAGGCTCGCCAATTCACAACTTCGTGGTTCGATGGATGAGTGGACGCCTGGTTGATCTGGTTGATCCTCGCCGCGGCTCTGGCCGGCGCCGAGGCGCTCTCGCTCGACCTGGTGCTGATCATGGTCGCCGGCGGCGCGGTGGCCGGCTCCGTCTCGGCCCTGGCTGGGGTCCCGCCGACGCTGCAGGTGGTTATCGCGGTGGCCGGCGCGCTGGCGCTCCTGCTGGCCGTCCGGCCGGTCGCCAGGCGCCACCTGACCGGCCACGGCACCATGCTGAGCGGTACCGAGGCACTGGTCGGCACCCACGCGGTGGTGCTCAGCCGGGTCGATTCGGCCGACGGGCGAATCCGGCTCAACGGCGGCGAGTGGTCGGCCCGATCCTTCGACCACACCCAGGTGATCGAGGCCGGCACCACGGTGCAGGTGATGCAGATCAGCGGGGCCACCGCGGTCGTCTGGGACAGTCACGGCTAGGCCGAGCTAGTGAAGTTCGGCCAGTACCTACATAGGGAATTCGAAGGGAAGGCCGCATGAATGCCGTTCTGATCGTGGTGCTGATCGTGGCGATCGTGGCGATCGGGACGCTGCTGCGCAGTGTTCGGATCGTCCCGCAGGCACGTGCCGCGGTGGTGGAGCGACTCGGCCGCTACACCCGCACCCAGGGCCCCGGAGTGGCGGTGCTGGTCCCCTTCGTGGACCGGATGCGGCCGCTGATCGACATGCGCGAGCAGGTGGTCAGCTTTCCGCCGCAGCCGGTCATCACCTCCGACAACCTGACCGTCGGCATCGACTCGGTCATCTACTTCCAGGTCACCGATCCGCGGTCGGCGACCTATGAGATCCAGAACTACATCCAGGCCGTCGAGCAGCTCACCATCACCACGCTGCGCAACGTGGTCGGCGCCCTGAACCTCGAGCAGACGCTGACCAGCCGGGACAACATCAACAATCAGCTGCGCGGCGTGCTCGACGAGGCCACTGGTCCCTGGGGTATCCGGGTCGCCCGGGTCGAGATCAAGGCCATCGAACCGCCGGCTTCGATCCGCGACGCGATGGAGAAGCAGATGCGCGCCGACCGGGACAAGCGGGCGATCATCCTGACCGCCGAGGGCGCCCGGGAATCCTCGATCAAGACCGCCGAGGGCCAGAAGGCGGCGCAGATCCTGTCCGCCGAGGGCGCCAAGACTTCGGCGATCCTGGCCGCTGAGGCCGACCGGCAGTCCCGGATCCTGCGGGCCGAGGGTGAGCGGGCCGCCCGCTACCTCAGCGCCCAGGGCCAGGCCAAGGCGATCGAGACCACCTTCAACGCCATCCACGCCGCCAAGCCCGACCCGGCGCTGCTGGCCTACCAGTACCTGCAGATGCTGCCGCAGCTCGCCCAGGGCGATGCCAACAAGATGTGGATCGTGCCGAGCGAGTTCTCCAAGGCGCTGGAGGGATTGGCCGGGCTGGCTGGTGCCGGTGATTCCGGCGAGGGCGGCACGCCAGGTGTCCCGTCCTGGCTGTCGGCGACCAGCAGCGGCCAGAGCCAGACCGCGCCACCGATCGGCACCGAGGGCTGGTTCGATTCCAACCTGCCGCCGGCCGCTGAGCAGCCCGAGGCCGGGAACCTGCGCGCCTCCGACAACGACCCCGACTCGCGGGCGGCGCACGAGGGGATGGCAGGCTCGGTGGACCCTAGCGTTCCGCCCGCGGTGCCGCCGCTACCTCAGATCCCTCGGCTACCCTCAGCTGAGGAGCTGCCCGGTCTGAGCGACGAATCGTAACCGGATCGACATTCGCAGCACCGCTCGTCCAATCAGTTGCGAGCATCTGAAACGCTGAGCGTCCGCCCAGCCGCGCTCAACTGAGGAGCTACATGCAGATCTGGCCTGGTAACGCCTATCCCCTGGGCGCGACCTACGACGGTTCCGGAACCAACTTCGCGCTGTTCAGCGAGGTGGCCGAGCGGGTCGAGCTGTGCCTGTTCGACAGCGACGGCGCCGAGACCAGGGTCGACCTGCCCGAGGTGGACGGGCTGGTCTGGCACGCCTTCCTGCCCGGCATCGAGCCCGGCCAGCTCTACGGCTACCGGGTGCACGGTCCATACGCGCCGACCGAGGGCCACCGCTGCAACCCGAACAAGCTGCTGCTGGACCCCTACGCCAAGGCCATTCACGGCCAGTTCGACTGGGATCAGTCGCTGTTCGGCTACACCTTCGGCGAGGAGGACAGCCGCAACGACGAGGACTCGGCGTCCCATATGCCGAAATCGGTGGTGATCAACCCGTTCTTCGACTGGGGCACCGACCGGCCGCCGAAGCGGCAGTACGCCGACACGGTGATCTACGAGGCACACGTCAAGGGCCTCACCCAGCGGCATCCGGACGTCCCTGAGGAACTGCGCGGAACCTACGCCGGGGTGGCACATCCGGTGATCATCGATCACCTGCAATCGCTCGGGGTGACCGCCATCGAGCTGATGCCGGTGCACCATTTCGCCAACGACTCCACCCTGCAGGACAAGGGCCTCGAGAACTACTGGGGCTACAACACCATCGGCTTCCTGGCACCGGATGCCAAGTACAGCTCCTCGCAGAACCCGGGTGGCCAGGTGCAGGAGTTCAAGGCGATGGTGCGGGCCCTGCACGCCGCCGACATCGAGGTGATCCTCGATGTCGTCTACAACCACACCGCCGAGGGCAACCACCTGGGCCCGACGGTGAGCTTCCGGGGCATCGACAACGCCGCCTACTACCGGCTGGAAGAGGACGATCCCCGCTACTACACCGACTACACCGGCACCGGCAACAGCCTCAACGTCCGGCATCCGCACTCGCTGCAGCTGATCATGGACTCGCTGCGCTACTGGGTCACCGAGATGCACGTCGACGGTTTCCGCTTCGACCTGGCCGCCACCCTGGCCCGGGAGTTCTACGACGTGGACCGGCTGTCCAGCTTCTTCGAACTCGTCCAGCAGGATCCGACGGTCAGCCAGGTCAAGCTGATCGCCGAGCCGTGGGACATCGGCCCGGGCGGCTACCAGGTCGGCAACTTCCCGCCGCAATGGACCGAGTGGAACGGCAAATACCGCGACACCGTACGGGATTTCTGGCGTGGCGAACCGGCCAGCCTGGGTGAGTTCGCGGCCCGGCTGACCGGCTCGGCCGACCTGTACGAGCACACCGCGCGGCGACCGGTGGCCAGCATCAACTTCGTCATCGCGCACGACGGGTTCACCCTGCGCGACCTGGTCAGCTACAACGACAAGCACAACGAGGCCAATGGCGAGGGCAACAACGACGGCGAGAGCCACAACCGGTCCTGGAACTGCGGCGTGGAAGGGCCCACCGAGGATCCCGCGATCAACGAGCTGCGCGCCCAGCAACAGCGCAACTTCATCGCAACCCTCTTTCTCTCCCAGGGTGTTCCGATGCTCTGCCACGGCGACGAGCTCGGCCGGACCCAGCAGGGCAACAACAACGGCTACTGCCAGGACAACGAGCTGAGCTGGATCGACTGGGAATCGGCCGACGAGGGCCTGATCGCGTTCACCAAAGAGATCGCCACGCTGCGCCGGGAACACCCGACGTTTCGCCGGCGGCGGTTCTTCGACGGCCGGCCGGGCAACGGCAAGGGCGAGGCGGCGTTGCCCGACATCGCCTGGCTGCAGCCTGACGGCAGCCGGATGACCGAAGAGGACTGGGATTCCGGCTTCGGCCGGGCGATCGCGGTGTTCCTCAACGGCGCCGGCATCCAGGGCACCGACAACCGCGGCGGCGCGATCACCGACGACTCGTTCCTGCTGTGTTTCTCAGCCCATCACGAGCCGATCGAGTTCCAGCTGCCGGGTAGCGCCGAAGAGATCGACTGGCAGGTGGTGCTGGACACCTCGACCAGCAAGGTCGAGCAGGCCGACCCGGTCAGCGCCGGTGACAGCCTGACGGTGCAGCCGCGCACGCTGGTGGTCCTGCAGCGGGTCAGCTGATGACCGGGGCACCCAGCTCCACCTATCGGCTGCAGATCAGGCAGCGGTTCCCGCTGAGCGCGGCCGGTGAGCTGGCCGACTACCTGAGCGCGCTCGGGGTCGGTGCGATCTACCTTTCGCCGATCCTGCAGGCAACGTCCGGCTCGGATCACGGCTATGACATCACCAGCCATCAGCGGGTCGATCCCGAACGCGGTGGCGAGGACGGTCGGCTGGCGCTCACCGAACTCGCCCGGGCACATGGGCTTTCCATCGTGATCGACATCGTGCCCAACCACCTGGGAGTGGCCGACGCGGCCCAGAACGAGGCCTGGTGGCAGTTGCTCCGGCTGGGCCAGGAATCGCCCTATGCCAGCTGGTTCGACGTGGACTGGCAGGTGGCCGGCGGCCGGCTCCGGTTGCCGGTGCTGGGCGATGATTTCAGCGACGACCAGCTCAGCGTGGTCGACGGCGAATTGCGTTATTTCGACAACCGATTCCCGATCGCGCCGGATACCGCGCAGCCCGGCGACTCGGCCGCCGTGGTGCACGATCGCCAGCACTACGAGCTGGTCGGCTACCGGCGGGCGGATGCCGAGCAGAACTACCGGCGGTTCTTCGCCGTCACCGAACTGGCCGGCATCCGGGTGGAGGATCCGGCGGTGTTCGAAGCCAGTCACGCCGAGATCCTGCGCTGGGTGGACACCGGTGGCGTCGACGGTATCCGGATCGACCACCCGGACGGGCTGGCCGACCCGGCCGGCTACCTGAAGCGGTTGGCCGCGGCTGCCCCGGACTGCTGGATCACGGTGGAGAAGATCACCGAGCCCGGTGAGCTGCTGCCCGCGGACTGGCCGGTGGCCGGCACCACCGGCTACGACGCGCTGGCCGAGCTGAACGCGCTGCTCTACGACCCGGCCGCCGAGGCCGAGGTGAGTCGCCGCTACACCGAGCTGACCGGCGACGCCCGGGACTGGGACGACCATATCGAACAAGGCAAACGGCTGATCGCGACGACAATCCTGCGGGCCGAACTGCTGCGGATCGTCCGGGTGCTACGCCGTACGGCTGCCGAGCTGGCGGCCGATGACGACACGCTGCTGGCCGCGCTCACCGAGCTGGCGGTGGCCTTCGGTGTCTATCGCTCCTACCACCCGGTCGGCGCCGAGCAACTCACCGCGGCGGTCGCACTGGCCAGTGCCCGCCACCCGGAATTGGCCACGACCATTGGCCAGCTGACCCCGCTGCTGGCCGGCGGTGACCGCGAGGTGACCGTCCGGTTCGAGCAGGCCACCGGCGCGATCATGGCCAAGGGCGTCGAGGACACCGCCTACTACCGCTACAACCGGGCCATCGGGCTGAACGAGGTGGGCGGTGACCCGGGCAGTTTCGGCAGCACCATCGAGCAGTTCCACGCCGCCCAGTCGCAACGCCAGCGGCTCTCACCGGCCTCGATGACGACGCTGTCCACCCACGACACCAAGCGCAGCGAGGATGTCCGGGCCCGGCTTGCGGTGCTGCCGGAGCTGGCCGAACAGTGGTACCGGGTGGCCGGCGGGCTGCTCGAGCGCTGCCCGATCGGCAACGCCGCTTTCGGTTACCTGCTCTGGCAAACCTTCGCCGGCGCCGGCTGGATCGACCGCGAGCGGATGCATGCCTACGCCGAGAAGGCGATGCGCGAGGCCGCCGACGGGACCGGCTGGCGCGACCCGGACGCCGGCTTCGAGGCGGGCGTGCACGAGGCGATCGACCGGGCCTATGACGACGAGCAGGTACACGGCCTGCTGGCCGGCCTGATCGAGCAGATCACCCCGTACGGCTGGTCCAACAGCCTGTCCCAGAAACTGCTGCAGCTGACCATGCCCGGCGTGCCCGACGTCTATCAGGGCACCGAGCTGTTCGACTATTGTTTGGTCGATCCGGACAATCGCCGTCCGGTGGATTTCGACCGGCACCGCGAGCTGCTCGCGCTGATCGAGAACGGCCCGCCGCCATTGGACGAATCCGGCGCGGCGAAGCTGTGGCTGGTGCACCAGGCGCTGACCGTGCGGCGGGACCGTCCGGAACTGCTGTCGGGTTACCAGCCGCTGGCCGGCGAGGGCCCGGCGGCCCAACATCTGGTCGCCTTCGACCGGGGCGGCCTGATCACGCTGGCCACCAGGCTGCCCCATGCGCTGGCGCACGGCACGGGCTGGCAGGGCACCGAGCTCGCGCTGCCCGAGGGTAGTTACCGCGACCTGCTGACCGGCCGGGAGTACACCGGCCGGCAACCGCTGACTGCGCTACTGGCCGACTACCCGGTAGCGTTACTGGCTTCGATCAGCTGAGCGAGGATCCCGACGACCTGAGCAGACAGGTTCGAACAGCGACAGCCCGCACCCGCGGCTGTGACCTGAAGAGGCGAGGCGAACGCGTTATGCGTCCGGCAGTATGGGCACCCGACAAGCACCGAGTCCAGGCCGTCATCGCCGATCCGGCCGGTGATCGGCACGTCGACCTGAGCCGGGATCCGGCCCGCGAAGGCTGGTGGCAACTGGCCGAGGAGTTGCCGCCGGGCACCCGGTACGGCTACCTGCTCGATGACGCGCAGCGCTCGATCCCGGATCCCCGCTCGGCCCGGCTGCCGGACGGGGTGCACGGCCTGAGCGAGGTCTATGACGAGCAGGCCTATCAGTGGGCAGACGCCGCCTGGCCCGGCCGTGAGTTGGCCGGCGCGGTGATCTACGAGCTGCACATCGGCACGTTCACCCCGGCTGCCACGCTGGATTCGGCCATCGAGCGGCTGGACTACCTGGTCGAATTGGGCGTCAGCCATCTCGAACTGCTGCCGCTCAACGCGGTCAACGGCATCTGGAACTGGGGCTATGACGGGGTGGCCTGGTACGCGGTGCACGAGCCGTACGGCGGACCGGACGCGCTGAAGCGGTTCGTCGACGCCTGCCATGCCCGCGGCCTGGCCGTCCTGCTCGACGTCGTGCACAACCATCTCGGCGCCAGCGGCAACTACCTGCCGGAGTTCGGGCCCTACCTCAAGTCCGGTCGCAACACCTGGGGCGATCTGGTGAACCTGGACGGCGAGGGCAGCGCCGAGGTCCGCCGCTACATCCTGGACAACGCGCTGCGCTGGCTGCGGGACTTCCACCTCGACGGGCTCCGGCTGGATGCGGTACACGCGCTGGCCGACGAGTCCGAGCCGCACCTGCTCCGGCAGCTGGCCGACGAGGTGGCGCAGCTGAGCGCCGAGCTGGGCCGGCCGCTGCCGCTGATCGCCGAGTCCGACCTCAACGATCCGATGATGATCACCTCGGCGGACGAGGGTGGCCACGGGTTGACCGCCCAGTGGGACGACGACGTCCACCACGTGCTGCACGCGATGCTGTCGGGTGAGCGACATGGCTATTATGCTGATTTCGGGAGTTTTGCCAGCCTGGCAAAGGTGTTCACCAAGGCGTTCTTCCACGACGGGACCTACTCCGCCTTCCGCGGCCGGGATCACGGCAAGCCGGTGGATACCGCCCGCACGCCGGGCTGGCGGTTCGTGGTGTGCCTGCAGAACCACGACCAGATCGGCAACCGAGCGGTGGGCGACCGGCTACCCGAGGTGGTCTCGGCCGGCCTGCTCAAGGTCGGCGCGGTGCTGCTGCTCACCAGCCCGTTCACCCCGATGCTGTTCATGGGCGAGGAGTGGGCCGCCGGCACCCGGTGGCCGTTCTTCAGCTCGCACCCGGAGCCCGAGCTGGCGGCGGCGGTGAGCAAGGGCCGGCTGGCCGAGTTCGCCGATCACGGCTGGGACACCGCGAGCATGATCGACCCGCAGGACCCGGCCGCCTATCGCGAGGCGGTGCTGGACTGGACCGAGCAGGCCCGTCCCGGCCATGCCGAACTCCTCGAGCTCTACCGTCAGCTGATCCGGCTGCGCCGCGAGCGGGCCGACCTGGCCGATCCCCAGCTGGATCGGGTTGAGCTGGACTACGACGAGCAGGCCGGCTGGCTGCGGATCCGGCGCGGCGGCCACCTGGTGATCGCCAACCTGGCTGGCGAGCCACGGCCGGTACCACTGCCCGGACCCGCCGAGCTGGTGCTGGCCACCGGCTCGGCCGAGGTCATCGGCACCGAGCTGCAACTCGGGCCTGAGTCCGCCGCCATCCTCGAGGTGCCGGTAGGACCGTGAGCGTTTACAGCGCGTGGCAGACTCGGTAGAAAGGGCAGAGTAAGCCACCGGGGACGCCGCGATCGGCACCAAGCGCAGATCAACCAGACCCGAAGGAGTGCTGCAGAGTTGGACACCGAGGTGAGCCGGTACGCGACCGAGTCCGCGGACCCCGAATGGTTCAAGCGGGCCGTGTTCTACGAGGTGCTGGTCCGCGGCTTCGCCGACTCCAACGGCGATGGCACCGGCGACCTGCGCGGCCTGCGCGAGAAGCTGGACTACCTGCAGTGGCTCGGGGTGGATTGCCTCTGGCTACCGCCGTTCTTCCCGTCCCCGCTGCGCGACGGCGGCTACGACGTCGCCGATTTCACCGATGTGCTGCCCGACTTCGGCACCATCGAGGACTTCCGGGACTTCCTCAACGCCGCCCACGACCGTGGCATCCGGGTGATCATCGACTTCGTCATGAACCACACCTCCGACCAGCACCCGTGGTTCCAGGAGTCGCGCAACAACCCGGACGGGCCGTACGGCGACTTCTACGTCTGGGCCGACGATGACCGCCGCTACCCCGAGGCCCGGATCATCTTCGTCGACACCGAACCGTCCAACTGGACCTTCGACCCGATCCGCAAGCAGTACTTCTGGCACCGGTTCTTCTCCCACCAGCCCGACCTCAACTTCGACAACCCGGCCGTGGTCGAGGCCATCATGGACGCCATCCGGTTCTGGCTGGACATGGGCATCGACGGCTTCCGGCTGGACGCGGTCCCCTACCTGTTCGAGCGGGACGGCACGAACGGCGAGAACCTGCCCGAGACCCATGACGTGCTCAAGCGGGTCCGCAAGGAAGTGGATGACAACTACCCCGACCGGGTGCTGCTGTGCGAGGCGAACCAGTGGCCGGCCGACGTGGTGCAGTACTTCGGCGACTTCTCGGTCGGCGGCGACGAGTGCCACATGGCCTTCCACTTTCCGGTGATGCCCCGGATCTTCATGGCCGTCCGGCGCGAAAGCCGTTATCCGATCTCGGAGATCCTCGCCCAGACACCGGCCATCCCGGACCGCTGCCAGTGGGGCATCTTCCTGCGTAACCACGACGAGCTGACCCTGGAGATGGTCACCGACGAGGAACGCGACTACATGTGGAACGAGTACGCCCAGGATCCGCGGATGAAGGCCAACATCGGCATCCGGCGCCGGCTCGCCCCGCTGCTGGACAACGACCTCAACCGGATCGAGCTGTTCACCGCGCTGCTGCTGTCGCTGCCGGGTTCGCCGGTGCTCTACTACGGCGACGAGATCGGGATGGGCGACAACATCTGGCTCGGTGATCGCGACGGGGTGCGCACGCCGATGCAGTGGACCCCTGATCGCAACGCCGGATTCTCCACCGCCGAACCGGGCCGGATGTACCTGCCGGTGAACTCCGACTCGATCTACGGCTACCAGGTCACCAACGTCGAGTCGCAGACCCGCAACACCTCCTCGCTGCTGCACTGGACCCGGAGAATGATCGGGCTGCGTAAGGCCAATCCCGCTTTCGGGCTCGGGGAATTCATCGACCTCGGCGGCTCCAACCCGACCGTGCTGTCCTTCGTCCGGTCCTTCGGCGACGACGTGGTGCTGTGCGTGAACAACCTGTCCCGGTTCCCGCAGGCCGTCGAGCTGGACCTGCGCGCCTGGGAGGGCGCCGCGCCGGTCGAGATGACCGGTGGCAGTCACTTTCCGGCGATCGGCGAGCTGCCCTACTTGCTCACCGTCGCCGGCCACGGCTTCTACTGGCTGCGGATACCGGTCCACCAGACCCGTGGTGGCACCGGGCTGCCGGCCAGCGAGGGTACCGACCATCAGGATCACGACGAGCAGGGTCAGCCGGTTGAAACCGAGCCGCGTCCCGCAGGTGAGACGAAAGAGGCAACCCGTGAGAGTTGACGCAGCTGATGTCACCCGAGTCCTGCAGGACTGGCTGGGCCAGCAGCGCTGGTATTCCGGTAAGTCCCGCGACGGCAGCGTCTCAGCCCGGTTACTGGCGACCCTGTCGGACAAGCCTTTTCCGGTACAGATCTGGGTCGCCGACATCAGCTACCCGGACTGCGGGCAGCCGGCTGTCCTCGAGCATTACCAGATCCCGCTGGTGCTGCGCACCGAAACCGCCGACCAGCTCGATCACGCCTTCGTCGGATCGGTCCACGATCTCGACGGCGGCCAGCCGATCGAGCTTTACGACGCGCTGCACGACAAGGAAGTGACCGGACGCTGGCTGGAGGCGATCGCCGACCAGTCCCTGCTCGACGGCGTCAGCTTCGTCCGGGTAGTCGATGCCGAGGAAATCCCGGTGACCGAGCACAGCCTGGCGCTCACCTCCGAACAGTCCAATACTTCCTTGGTATTCGGCGACGTCGCGATCATGAAGGTGTTCCGTCGGATCGAGGCCGGCCTCAATCCGGACATCGAGATCCACGAGGCATTCGCCCGGATGGGCGGTCGGCACGTGGCGAAACTGCTGGGCCACGTCAGTGCCGAGATCGACGGCCAGCCCGCGAGCCTGGCAATGCTGCAGGAGTTCATGACCACCGCTACCGACGGCTGGCAACTGGCCACCAACAGCGTCCGCGATCTGATGGCCGAGGCCGACCTGCACGCCGAGGAGGCCGGCGGGGACTTCGCCGCCGAGGCACACCGGCTCGGGATGTCGGCTGCCGAGGTGCACGCCGACCTGGCCACCGCGTTCGGCACCTCGGTGCTGAGCCCGCTCGAGCTGGGCGAGCGCGCCGCGGCGATGAACGCCCGACTGGACTCCGCGCTCGTCGAGGTTCCGGAATTGTCCGAGGTGGAAAGGGGATTGCGGCAGGCCTACGCCGAGTTCGCCGACCTGAGCGAGCCGGTGACCGCGCAGCGGGTGCACGGCGACCTGCACCTGGGCCAGGTCCTGCGGACCTCGCACCGCTGGGTGGTGCTCGATTTCGAGGGTGAGCCGGCCAAGACCATTGCCGAGCGGCAGGCCGAGGACTCCCCGATCCGGGACGTCGCGGGGATGCTGCGCAGCTTCGACTACGCGGCCCGCCACCAGATCATCGATATCGGCAGCAGCCCACAGTCGGAGTTCCGGGCCAACGAGTGGGCCGAGCGCAACCGCAGCGCGTTCTGCACCGGCTATGCCGAGGCCGGCGGTGCCGATCCGGTCGAATCTGGCGCGTTGCTCAGGGCATTCGAAGCCGACAAGGCTGTCTACGAGTCGGTGTACGAAGCCCGCAACCGGCCGAACTGGCTGCCGATCCCGCTGGCCTCACTGCACCGGTTGGCCGAGACCGCATGAGTAAGGGCAAGGGCAGGCACAGCAACCCCGTTCCCGGAGGGAAGATGACCGACGTCCCCAGCAGCACGCCCACCTCGATAGACCGGCCGGCCGTACCCGAACCACCCGCATCAGCACCGACATCAGCACCGACATCGGGATCGGCACCGACACCGGCACCGGCACCGGCACCGGCACCGCCCAGCCAGGGCGAACTCGATCACCTGATCGGTGGCGACCATGCCCAGCCGCACTCGATCCTGGGCGCCCATCCGATGGGGCCGGGCGAAACCGCGATCCGGACGTTGCGTCCGGAGGCCAGCGCGGTGAGCGCGGTCATCAAGGGCACCCGCTACCCGCTGGACCAGCTGCACCCGGGCGGGGTGTTCGGCACGGTGGTGGACCTCGACCCGACCGACTACCGGCTCGAAGTCACCTACGGCGACCAGACCGTGATCGTCGACGATCCGTACCGCTGGCTGCCCACCCTGGGTGAGCTCGACCTGCACCTGATCGGCGAGGGCCGGCACGAGCAGCTGTGGGAGGTGCTCGGCGCGCACGTCCGCAGTTACAGCACGCCCGCCGGCACCACCACCGGCACCTCGTTCGCGGTCTGGGCACCGAATGCCAAGGCCGTCCGGGTGGTCGGCGATTTCGACTACTGGTCCGGCCGGTCCTTCCCGATGCGCTCGCTCGGCTCGTCCGGCGTCTGGGAGCTCTTCGTACCGGGTGTCGGCGACGGCTGCCGGTACAAGTTCCAGATCCTGGGCGCCGATTCCCAGTGGCAGGACAAGGCCGATCCGATGGCCTTCGCCACCGAGGTGCCACCGGCGACCGCCTCGGTGGTCTTCACCTCCGAGCATGTCTGGTCCGACGAGGCCTGGCTGACCAACCGGGCCCAGACGGCCTGGCACGCAGCACCCATGTCGATCTATGAGGTACATCTCGGATCCTGGCGGGCAGGGCTGGACTACCGCCAGCTGGCCGAGGAACTGGTCGACTACGTAACGGAAACCGGCTTCACACACGTCGAGCTGCTACCGGTCGCCGAGCACCCGTTCGGTGGTTCCTGGGGCTATCAGGTGTCCTCCTACTTCGCGCCGACCTCCCGGTTCGGCAACCCGGATGACTTCCGGCACCTGGTCGACGCGCTGCACCAGGCCGGCATCGGCGTCATCGTGGACTGGGTTCCCGCGCACTTTCCGAAGGATTCCTTCGCGCTGGCCCGCTTCGACGGCACCCCGCTGTACGAGCACGCCGACCCCCGCAGGGGTGAGCAGCCGGACTGGGGTACCTACGTCTTCGACTTCGGCCGCAGCGAGGTGCGCAACTTCCTGGTGGCCAATGCGCTGTACTGGTTCGAGGAATTTCACATCGACGGCCTGCGGGTGGATGCGGTTGCCTCGATGCTCTACCTGGACTACTCGCGCAAGGCCGGCGAGTGGCTGCCGAACGTGCACGGCGGCCGGGAAAACCTGGAGGCGGTGGCCTTCCTGCAAGAAATGAACGCCACCGTCTACAAGCGGGTGCCCGGCGCAATCACCATCGCCGAGGAATCCACCTCCTGGCCGGGCGTCACCCGTCCCACCCATCTGGGCGGTTTGGGCTTTGGTTTCAAGTGGAACATGGGCTGGATGCACGACACGCTCGGCTACGTCCAGCACGATCCGGTCCACCGGCAGTACCACCACCACGAGCTGACCTTCTCGATGGTCTATGCCTACTCGGAGAACTTCGTGCTGCCGTTCAGCCACGACGAGGTGGTGCACGGCAAGGGCTCGCTGCTGAACAAGATCCCTGGCGACCGCTGGCGGCAACTGGCGACCCTGCGCGCGTTGTATGCGTTCATGTGGGCGCACCCGGGCAAGCAGCTGCTGTTCCAGGGCTGCGAATTCGCCCAGGGCGCGGAGTGGGACGAGAGCAAGTCGCTGGACTGGTGGTTGCTGGACTCCCCCGACCATGCCGGCGTCCAGCGGGCTGTTGGCGATCTGAACCGGGTCTATCGCGACAGCCGCGCGCTGTGGTCCCAAGACACCGTGCCGGCCGGCTTCGGCTGGATCGATGCCAACGACGCCAGCGGCAACGTGCTGTCGTTTCTGCGCTGGGGCGACGACGGCTCGGTGCTGGCCTGCGTGGTGAACTTCTCGGCCACCCCGCACGAGGACTACCGGCTGGGCCTGCCGCTGGCTGGCCGATGGGACGAGGTGCTCAACACCGACTCCGAGAGCTACGGCGGGTCCGGCGTGGGCAACCTCGGCGCGGTGACCGCCCACGGTTCGAGCTGGCACGGGCAACCGAGTTCGGCGTCGGTCCGGGTGCCGCCGCTGGGCGCGATCTGGTTGAGGTACCGCGCCGAGGACTGAGCCGCCTGTGCTGGCTTGACTTAGCCGTTAGATACCGGGTATGCATACCCAGTATCTAACGACTAGTTCAAGCGAGGCACCATGTCGGTGAAGCACGGATTGCTCACGTTGCTGGGCCGCGGCCCGATGCACGGTTACCAGCTGCGGACTGAGTTCGAGAACTCCACCGGCGGCACCTGGCCGCTGAATATCGGCCAGGTCTACTCGACGCTGTCCCGACTGGAGCGCGACGGCCTGGTCGCTCCCGCCGAGGGCGGCGACGAGTCGCAGCGGCTGTACGGAATCACCGAGGCCGGCCGGCTCGAGATCAGCCGCTGGTTCGCCAGCCCGGTGGCAGGTGAGCCGGCCCGCAACGAGGTCGCCATCAAGCTCGCCTTCGCGGCCGGCAGCCCGGACTGCGACGTGGCCGCGGTCGTCCAGATCCAGCGGCGGGCCACCATCAAGGCGCTGCAGGACTACACCCGGGCCCGGGAACGAGCCGGCACCGACCTGGCCTGGCAGCTGGTCGCGGAATCGCTGATCTTCGCCGCCGAGGCCGAGGTCCGCTGGCTGGATCACTGCGAGGCCAAGCTGGCCCGGGCGGCCCGGCAACGCTCGGAGCTGCCCACCGCCGCGCCAGCCGCCGGCGCCCCGGCCTTGGGG
>JALYVK010000146.1 GCA_030853265.1 Actinomycetota bacterium | reverse complement strand
CGACGGTGGTGACGGTGCCTTCTTTGACCGGGATGCGGGGCAGGTTCAGCTGGGACAACACGTTGTACTTGGCGCCGGCGATCGCGGTGATCGCGGCGATGATCGCAGTCGTGAAGATCGCCCACAGCCACACCGCGAAGCCCTGCCGGAAACCGTCGAACCGGGCCATCCGCCCGGCGACGTATCCGCCGCAGTAATACGCGAGGAACAGGATCACCAGCAGCACGATCGCGCCGACCAGGCCGACGGTTTTTGCGGTGCCGGTACCGCTTTGCGTGGCCTGCACCGCTTGGTTGACGTTGGCGGTGCTGGTCACGCCGAACACCACGCCGGCGGCGGCCAGGATGGCGATCAGCAGCACCGCCAGGCCGGTGGCGGCCAGCCACCCGAAGAACGCCGACCCCAGCTTCATGCCGCCGAACCGGTCCCGTTCCCGGGCCAGCACGGTCTCGCGGTCCGGCACCGACAAGTGACAGGCCAAGGCGATGGCAGCGGGTTGGAACGTCGCGCGCGCTGCTGCATCCAATACGTCCAGCAGCTTTCGCTCGGTCGCGGTGAGCAACGGAAGCACTCCTGCGCTCCGGGCTCGGCCTCGGCCTTCGGTTGTGACTTGTCGGATTATTAAGTGGTTCTGGCTCAAGTTCCGTGGGAGCTGGCGGGTGGTCGATCGCGGTAAACATCGACACCGGGTCCGGCGACGAGCGTTCCCGCTCGCTGGTGTGGCGGGATGACGGTCGCTGCAGGTCCCGCCCGGCGTATCCGCGACCGAGGGCACTTCCCGACCGAGCAGGCTGCCCTGAAATGCCTCTACCTGGCCACCCGGTCACTGGACCCCACCGGGCGTGGAAGAGCACGACGGTCATGCGCTGGAAACCGGCGTTGAACGCGTTCGCAGTCACCTTCGAGGGCCGGATCGATCCGACCGCCAATTGCTGACCAAGATCATTTACACCTGAGATCTGACAGCCCCGCTCAGCTTGCGGCGATCTTTCACGGGTGCAGTGCGGATACCAGTGCGGCGTAGACGACGATGTTGGATTCGTAGCTGTGGATGGAGGAGTCGAACGTTCCGCCGCAGGTGATGAGCCGTAGTCCGGCGTGGTCAATGTTGCCGTACACCTGCTGGGTGGGGAAGTCGGCTTTGGCGTACTCGGCGACGCGCTCCACCTCGAATGTCGCCACGGCTCCGTCTGCGCGGGTGATGTAAATCTTGTCGCGCTGTCGCATGTCGCCGAGTTTGAAGAACACGCCGGGCCCGTAGGCGGCCGAGTCGACGTGGCCGATGATCGTGGCCGGGCCGAGTTGCCCCGGGGTGGGCGACGCGGTCAGCCAGTAGGCGTGGGAGTCCTTGACCAGTGGTGGGGTCGTGATCTCGCCTTGACTGTTAAGACCGATCTGGTTCAGTGTGCTATCCACGTTGATCGCCGGGATCCGCAGCGAAATCGGGGTGGAACGCGCAAGAACCGGCCCGGACGTCGGTGGTCCGGACGCGGTGCTGCTGCCCGTGGTGGTGGCCGGGCCGGGCACCGTGCCACCCGCCGACGTGGGCGCGGACGTGGGCGCGGACGTGGATGTGTGCGTGGAAGTGGGCGTGGAAGTGGGCGTGGGCGTCGGCGTGGACGTGGGCGTCCGCACGGGCGTGGGGATGACGTTGACGGGGCTTGCCGCGGACAGCGGTGGCTGCGGCGGGGACTGTTGTGCCCGCACCGCGACGACGATCGCGATCACGCCGACGATGAGCAGCACCGTACCCGCCACGCTCAGCAGGCGAGCGAGGCGGGTGCGGCTGCTCATCGGTGGGTACTGCCCGTCAGCTCTGGCGGGCGTAGCGACGCCGCGCGGCGAACAAGACGCCAGCGGCCAGAATGAGACCGCCACCTAGACCGAACAGGGCACCGTCTTCGATGCCCGCGGTGCTGCCGCCACCAGTGGGGCTACTGCCCACCGGAATGGCTGACATCTGCGAGAGGTTCAGCGCGCCGCACAGCGCCGGCGCGGTCGCGACCAGCTTGACCAGCTTGTTTTCTCCGGGCAGCGTGATCTTGTCCTGGTTGTCGTCGGTCAGCGAGGCCTTGGGCGCGTTGGTCGGATTGAGGCCGTGCACCACGATCACTGCCGTGTTGGCCTTGATCGACGCCAGGGTGGCCTGATCGAGGGTGATCGTCCGCTGGTAAGTGAAGCTGCCACCGCCCGGCGCGATTGTCACATCGTCGCCTGCGGACGCGGCCGTGCTGCCCGACACCGACAATGTGGTGCCGATCTGGCCGTAGGCCGGCACCCCCTCCGGAATGCTGATCACGCCGTTGTGGTCGGCGTCGGCGGAGGAGGTCGGGCACTGGCCATTACCGTCGATGTGGATGTGCTGCACGTGCGGGAACGGCTTGCCCGCGAACGCGGCCGGGATCCCCAGAGAGTCCAGCGTCGCCGCGTCTGTCGGCAGGGTGGTCCCCAGCCCGGACACGGTCTCGGTGATCGTGGCCTGATCACCGTTGAGGGTCAGCGTGAACTGACCCGACGCCGCGCCGACCGGAGTGTTCAACGCCACCGGCGCCAGCGTGGCCTGATACGTCGTAGAGGTTGATGCCGATGCGACACCCGGTAACGCCAGCCCTAGGCCGACGATCCCCAGCACGGCGATCGGCACCGCCATTCGTAGTGACTTGTTCATTCTTGCCCCTTCCGGTTCCCCTGTCGGGACAGCCCCGAACAGTTGGGGGTGAATCTCTCGATAGGTTCGGCGCGGCTCGCCGATCGGATTGAACCCGACCTGAATCGATAAGCCGACAAGCGGATCACTGCCCCCCGAACGTTCACGGGAAGACACCGCCCGCACACACTGTGTCATAGCAGGAAGGTGGACCGGCGATGTCTTGGCCCGCGTTGGCAGCCAGCGACCAAGATCGCGTCATAACCGCAACGGGATCGGTCACCGGGCACCGATCCACGACCGGCGATGCTCAGCCCCGGCTACGGGCTAGTTCGTGCTGAATTGGTGGCTGCCGTCCAGTCGCTCACCGATGCCCAGGCGCGTCAACAGCTCGTGCCCTCCCTCACGACCCCGATTTTCCCTGATCAAGCACTGCGCCGCGGCCGAACGCATCTGGTTCCAACGCACCCTCGCCGCCATGGCCGCCGAAGACTGCGACGGGCACAGCGCGCCGGCGGCGACAGCAGCTTCCACGTCACCGCCGAACACCGAGCCGTCGGCACGGTGAACCTGCGATTCATCTACCTGTGCATGATCGGAGACATTGCCCGGCACGCTGGGCAGGCGGACATCCTCGTCGAACAGATCCGAGCGGGTCACTACCAAGCCTGACCTTCCGAGTACCCGGCCCATCGTGCCCGCATCGGGATGGCGGGTTTCAGCGGTCGCCGCAACACCTGATCTTTGAGAAGTTGCAATGTCGGTACCGAAGAAACGTCCCCAGCCCGGGCCCGGCGCACCACTTCGGATCTTTCAACCCGATCCGTCGGTCGATCTGCTGCGGGGCTCACGTACACCGACCGCGCGAGGGGCTCGTGACCGAATTAAGGGGCTGGCCGCCTGCGGGGGGCGAGGCGGCCAGCGGGCCCGCACCTGACGCGAGGGGGGTCGCGTGGCTGCGGAGAGCCTTCAGGTAGCGGGCAACGCCACGGTACCTCCCCGCCGACACCTGCAGTCACCGGTGGCCCCGAAGCGTTCAGGCGGGGATGGGGTGCGCGCCCAGGATCCGTTCCAGCAGGCTCAACGCCGTCAACGACTCCTCGTCGTCATCATCTGGTGGTGGCGGTTCGGGTGGCGGCCGGTCGTACCAGCCGGCGGGCGCCGGGGGTGGTGGTCGGTGGCGGTCCGCGATGTTCAGGACCAGTCGGTACGCCGCCCGTTCGGTCCGGTGACGCACTACCTGCCGGTGGATGGTTTCGGCGACGCCGAGCTGCTCGGCCAGCGCGGTGAGGCTGGTGGAGGCGACCAGGCTCCATCGGCCGCGGCGGGGCGCGGCGAGGTGGAACGCGGCGAGGGTTTCCAACGCCTCGTACACCGCCGACCGCGACAAACCGACCGAGCTGGTGAGCTCGAAGCTGCTCAGCGGCCCCTTCGCGTGTTCCAACGCCTCGTACACCAGCGCCGCCGGGATGCCCAGCTCCAGGAACACCGGCCGCAGCGCGTGCAGCTTCCCGCCCCGCCAGTCCCTCCGCCCGGCCCGATCGGCATACCTGGCCGGAACAACCAGTTCGTACAGGTCGCCGTCGACGCCGCGGTTCCCGTCGATCAGCTCGATCAACGCATCCGGCCCTTCCCGCAACGCCCGCAAATGGGCGGCGACGGTGGTGTGGTCCACGCCGGCGCCGATGCTCAACGACCGGGTCCCGAAGTGCACATACCGGGAGCCGCTCATCCGGGCCGCCTGCCCGATGGCGCGGAGCACCATCCGCGCGGTCATCCAACCCGCCCTACCCGGATCGTCCAGTTCCGCCAGCGCCATCGCCGACTGCCAGGTCCGCAGAAACCGAAACTCCGATTGGGTGTTTCTGTTCGTTTTCCCGTGTCCGGGTACCCCCCGGTGTGTATCC
>JALYVK010000082.1 GCA_030853265.1 Actinomycetota bacterium | reverse complement strand
GCCGGGCGGGGTCGGCCCAGCCGTCCTCGATCGCCGCGTTCAGGGCCTGCACCGCGACCGGATGCAGGGGCAGGCCGGCCGCCGCGTCGAAGTAGCTGGATCCGCTCGGGTGCACAGCTGTGACGGTAGCCGGTATGGCGCTGACACCGGCGCCCCCTGCGGCCCGGCGACGGGGGTGTCCGATACTCTGCCTAGCGTGTGGAAATGCTCGCCCAGGAAGGCGGTTTCGCCCGTGCAGCGCAGTCTTCGGTCACGAGCCTCGCGGCTCGGCCTGATCGCGGGTTCGGCCATTCTGCTCACCGGCTGCTCCGCCCATAGCGCCGAGGCCAAGATGCGCTTCGGCTGGCCGACCGGCGTCACCCACCAGGCCGACCGGATGCGCACCCTGTGGACCTGGTCCTCGGTTGCCGCGCTGATCGTGGGAGTGATCGTCTGGGCGCTGATCTTCTGGTGCTGCATCCGCTATCGCAAGACCGACAACTACCTGCCTACCCAGACCAAGTACCACCTGCCGATCGAGATCGCCTACACGATCGCGCCGTTCGTGATCATCGCCGGCCTCTTCTACTACACCGCGGTGACCGAGAACTACGTCGACAAGCTGTCGCCGAACCCGGACACCACTATCCAGGTGGATGCCTTCAAGTGGAACTGGCAGTTCGAGTACCAGCAGAACATGGTTGCCGGCCAGAGCGTCAAGACCGACTACCCGTCGAGTGACCCGGCGTCGGGCAGTCCGGTCTCGACGGTCGGCAGCTCCACCGAGATTCCGGTGATGGTGATCCCGCTCAACAAGTCGGTCCGGATCATCGAGGTCAGCAAGGATGTCATCCACTCCTTCTGGGTGCCGGAATTCCTTTTCAAACGCGATGTGATCCCGCAGCCGAAGCCGAACCAGTTCGAGTTCACCGCTACCCACCTGGGTCATTACGTGGGCCGGTGCGCGGAGCTGTGCGGGACGTACCACTCGCAGATGAACTTCGAGGTTCGGGTGGTCTCGGCCGATGACTACGCCAAGTACCTGACCAACCTGGCCGCGATCCCGTCCACCGACCCGGCCCGGCAGCGCAAGGCGCTGGAGTCCATCGGCCAGGATCCGTGCGCTACGACCACCCACCCGTTCAACACCGATCGGATCGCGCGGGCGGCGTCTACGGCGCCGATCTGCAGCACCGACTCGAACTAGGCGGTAGCAGCGAATGAAACTCGAAGCCAGGATCTTCCTCTGGATCATGCTGTTCTGCTTCGTCACGGCAGCCGTGTACGCCTGGTGGACGAACCATGACCTCGGCCAGGTCGAGGTGGCCGGTACCGCTGCGCTGATCCTGTCCGGTGGCCTGCTGGGTATCGGCGGGACGTTCTTCTGGTTCGTCTCGCGCCGGATCGATGCCCGGCCGGAAGACCGCAATGACGCCGAGATCGCCGAAGGTGCCGGCGAGCTGGGCTTCTTCTCGCCGGGCAGCTACTGGCCGGTGGGAATCGCGATCGCCGGCACCATCGCGGGCTTGGGGATGGCGCTGTTCCAGATCTGGTTGTTCGTGCTCGGTGTCATTCTGATCTTGACCACCGTTGGTGGCCTGCTGTTCGAGTACTACGTCGGCAACCGCGCCCCGCTGCGCTAAGTCCCGCCGACCGCTCAGTCCGGCCGACCGCTCAGTCCAGCCGCACTGGTCAAGACCTGGAGCCCCCACTCGGCACCGCCTGCTGACTGACGCGGGCTGAACCCCTGGGTGCTCCTGCCTCGCGGGCGTCCGAGCGTCGGAGACTTAGAAGTACAGGCCGGGCGTACCGAAGAACCCGTTCAACGCCGTGGTGTCGGCTCGCGCCGTCTTGATCTGGGCCGGGGTGAGGCCGGTGATGGGCAGCGAGATCAGCTGGGCCAGCTGCGCCACCTGCGTCGGGTAGACCTTGCCGACCTTCAGCCAGTACTCGGCCCCGGAGAGGTAGCGGTTCGTCTCGGCGGAGGCCACCTTCGCGCCGGCGATCCAGTCCTGCTGGGCCGACCCGAAGTAAGGGTACTGGGGCGTGCCGGCCACGGTCGGGTGCACCTGCAGGCTGCACGCGCTCACCGACACCGGCAGGCGGTGGACGGTGCTTGTATTCGCGACGACGGTGTTCACAGCTGCGGAGAAGGCGCACGGGCCGCTGGTGTGCGGGTTGAAGTTGAGCCACTCAACCCCGGCAGATGCGAATCCGCCCGGACGAATCGTCACGGTGGACTGGTGGCCACCGCTGCCGTAGCCGGACAGCGTGCGGGTGGCGTGGGCGAGGACGTGTCCAGTGCTGCTGATCGCGTCGAGGCCGGGGTAGCCGTACACGGTGCAGGTGTGGGCCGAGACGTTGCGGTAGATCAGCGCCATCCAGCCGTGCCCGGCGCCGCCTTGGGCGAACGTCCGGGTGACGGCCAGCGAGCTGTTGCCGCAGCGCGGAACGGTCGAGGCCGAGGCTGACGCAGCGGTGGCCACGAGGCCGGTGGTGCTCAGCGCGCCGGCAGCGGCCAGCGCAGCGAGGCGGGTGCGGACTGTGGTCATCGATCTCTCCCCGGTTAGGTCAGCTTGTGCCGACACTGGGAAGGACAGCAGCACCCCGCGACCTGATGCACTCGACCGCGTGTCGTTACCGATCCGTTAGCAGGGCAGGGCAGCACCCCGTAGCGGCAGGCGGAGCCCTGCGGTGGAGGGCCCGCTTAGTCGGTTAGCTCGCGCCGATCGTGTTCGGCCTGCTCGGCGGCCAGCGCCTGCAGCTCGGCCTCGATCTCGGCCGTCTCACGCACCGGGTAGAAGAAGCCCTTGAGCCGGTTGCCATGCGGGTTGCCGAGCCGGTTCATCTTCTTCGGCACCGCGACGCCGGCGTACTGCAAGGTGCCGTGGCCATGGTCGTCCACCGGCCCGAGTGGCTGGTGGACCTCGATGAACTCGCCGTTGGGCAGCAGCTTGATGATGCCGGTCTCGATGCCGTGCTCGAGTACCTCACGATCGTGGCGCTGCAAGCCCAGGCAGATCGTGTACGTCATCGCGTAGGCAATCGGTGGTAGCACCAGCAGCGCGATCCGGCCGGCCCAGGTCATCGCGTTGAGCGAGATGTCGAATGCCTTGGCCATCAGGTCGTTGCCGCCGGACAGCAGCAGCACCGTGTAGAAGCTGATCGCCATCGCACCGAGCCCGGTCCGCACCGGGACGTCCCGCGGCCGCTGCAACAGGTTGTGCAGAGCGTGATCCTTGGTGAGCTTTGCTTCCAGGAACGGGTACGCACCGGCCAGGCTGAACAGGATGCCCGGCAATACCAACGTCGGCCAGAACAGCGGCGGGATGGTGTGGTGGAACAACCGGATTTCCCAGGATGGGAAGAGCCTGGTCGAGCCGTCCAGGAAGCCGATGTACCAGTCAGGCTGCGAGCCCGAGGACACTTGAGCGGTGTTGTACGGCCCGAACAGCCACACCGGGTTGATCTGGGCCAGGCCACCGAGCGCGGCGCAGACGGCGAAGACGATGAAGAAGAAGCCACCGGCCTTCATGCCGTACGTCGGGTAGATCCGCTCGCCGGAGACGGTGGTTTCGGTCTTGCCCGGGGCCGGGAACTCGGTGTGCTTCTGCCGGATGATGAGCGCCATGTGGGCGCCGATCAGGCCAGCCAGAATGCCAGGCACCAGCAGCACGTGCACGATATAGAGCCGGCCGATGATCTCGGTGCCGGGGAACTTGCCACCGAACACCAGGAATGCCGCCCAGCTGCCAATCACCGGGATCGATTGCACGATGGCCTCGGCGATCCGCAGGCCGGTACCGGAGAGCAGGTCATCGGGCAGCGAGTAGCCGGCGAAGCCTTCGACCAGGCCGAGGGTGATCAGGCCGAGGCCGATCAACCAGTTCAGCTCACGCGGCTTGCGGAACGCGCCGGTGAAGAACACCCGGAACATGTGGATGGTCATCGAGGCCATGAACAGCAGCGCCGCCCAGTGGTGGATCTGGCGCATCACCAGGCCACCACGCACATCGAAGGAGATGTGCAGCGTCGAGGCGTAGGCCCGGGACATCTCTACGCCGTCCAGCGGGATGTAGGAGCCGTCGTAGCGGACCTCGGCCATCGAGGCGTCGAAGAAGAACGTCAGGAACGTCCCAGTCAGGATCAGGATGATGAAGGAGTAGAGCGCGATCTCGCCCATCATGAACGACCAGTGGTCGGGGAAGACCTTGTTCAGCTGCTTGCGCGCACCAGCGGCCAGGCCCAGCCGTTCCTCGGCCCACTTGCCGGCCTTGCCCTGTGGCGTGCGCGGCTTGTCCAGCCGCTTGGGGCCCTTGACCGACGGGCTGCTCGGACTCACGGTGCTGGTCATGGACGCTCCCAGAATGCCGGACCGATTGCCTCGGGAAAATCATTCTTAGCAACAAAGTACTGCGTACCGTTGACGATTTCGACCCCGATGGGCAGCTTCGGCAGGCTGCGAGTGGCGGGGCCGAAGATCGGCTTGGCATCTTCCAGCACTTCGAACTGCGACTGGTGGCACGGGCACAGCAGCCGGCTGGTCTGCTGCTCGTACAGCGAGGCCGGGCAACCGGCGTGCGTGCAGATCTTGGAGTACGCCACGAAGTCATGCCAGCCGAAGCTCTCCTGCCCCTTGCGGGACTTGACCTGCTGGCCCGGACGCAACCGGATCAGCAGGGTGGGGGAGTCGCCGGCCTGGACGCCACCGGGCACCCCGGGAAAGACCGTCGCGATCGAGCCGGGCAGCAGATCGCCCGGGCCGATCCGGCTGCCGTCGGAGTTGACCATCGGGACGCCGGCGGCCCACATGGTGTGGAACAGGCTCTGGCCCGCACCATGGTTCGGCTTCTTGATCATCGCGCCGACCAGGGCCACCAGCGGCACCACGCCCAGCGCGCCGCCGGCCAGGCCCAGGCTCATCTTGATGGCGGAGCGACGGGCGATCCCGGTGTCCTTGAAACCGGACATCAGGGTGGCCGTGGTCAGCATCTGCTCGATCGGCTCACTCGGGCCGCCGTGCCGCTCCTGGACGACCTCTTCTTCGGGCAGCAGCCACTTGGCCCACAGGATGACGCCGATCCCGATCGCGGCCAGCGACAGGCCGAGCAGGCCACCGAGCAGCGGGGTGAAGTAGCGGAAGTTCTGACTGCCTTCGCCCGGCAGCCGCCATTCGAAGGGCACCGCTCCGCAGAAGACCACGATGAAGCCGACGGCCGCCAGGAAGCCGATCAGGAAGACCGCGGCGATGGTTCGCTCGGCACGCTGTTCGGCCTTCGTCCCGGCAATCGGGAACCGCTCACGCCGGTGTACGACGTAGACGCCCTCGGCCTCGGCGGCGATGATCATCGCCTCTTCGTCGCTGAGCTCGCTCACCTCTTCCAGGGTCATCCCGGAGTAGTCGCCAGTCGGGGTGCCGCTCACGATTTGGCTCCGATCCACAAGATCGTGATCATCAGCACGCCGAGGCCGGCGGTCCAGATCAGCAGGCCCTCAGACACCGGGCCGATCCGATCCAGGCCAGCGCCCCCCGGGTCCTTGGAATTCCGGAGGTACTGGATGTAGCTGATGATCTCTTGCTTCTGCTCAGGGGTGATCTGGTTGTTGGAGAAGACCGGCATGTTCTCCGGTCCGGACAGCATGGCGGTGTAGATCTGGGTGTCGGTGGCGACCGTCAGGCCGGGCGCGATCTTGCCCGCCGACAGCGGGGCGCCCTTGCCGGTGGCGCCATGGCAGGACGCGCAGTTGAGCCGGAACAGCTGGCCGCCCTGGGCCAGCTTGGAGTCGTCGGTGCGCAGGTTGGTGCCGGCAGCCGGAACCTCGGGACCACCACCGACGGACTGGATGAACGCGGCGAGCTGCCGGGTCTGCTCCTCGGTGAACTTGGGGTCCTTGCGCAGGTTGTTCGGGCCCTGCGTGACGGCGGGCATCCGGCCGGTACTGACCTGGAAATAGGTGGCTGCCGAGCCGACGCCGACCAGGGTCGGGCCGCGGCCCTGGACGCCCTGCAGGTTGGCCCCATGGCAGGTGATGCAGCTGACGTTGAACAGCTGCCGGCCGGCTTCGATGTCGGCGCTGCTGTTGCTGGTATCGGCGGCGCCCGAGGCGGGCGCCAGCAGCGCATAGCCGCCGCCGACCGTGGTGAGCGCACCGATCAGCACCGCGATACCGGTCAGCTTGCGACGCAGCGGGCTCCGGGTCCGGCTGCGGCTGACGGAGCTGGGTCGGATGGCATTGTCAGAGACGGCCGGTTCGAAACCGAGCTCGCTGTCCGCGTCGACGTTGTCGTCGGTCATGGACGTCCTCTCACTCTTCGGCGGCAGTCAACTGCACCCGACTGGTTGCGGGTCAATGGATGAGGTAGATCGTCGCGAACAGCCCGATCCATACAACATCGACGAAGTGCCAGTAATAGGACACCACGATAGCGGCCGTCGCCTGGGCTGGGGTGAACCTGCCCAGCGTGGTTCGGGCCAGGAAGAACAGGAAGGCGAGCAGGCCGCCGACCACGTGCAGGCCGTGGAAGCCGGTGGTCAGATAGAAGACCGAGCCATAGCCGGACGAGGACAGCGTCATGCCGCTCTCGTGTATCCCGTTGACCAGGTGGTGGTACTCATTCACCTGGTTGCGGTACTCGTTCGCCTGGCCGCCGACGAAGATAAGGCCCATTAGGAAGGTCAGGAAGAACCAGCGCCGCAAGCCGAAGACATCGCCGCGCTCGGCCGCGAACACGCCCCACTGGCAGGTCACCGAGGAGGCCACCAGGATGATCGTGAAGACCGTCGCGTAGCCGACCGTCAGGTGAACGTGCAGCACGGGCTGGCCGTTCGCGGCGGGCGCACCGGGCCAGACATTGAGGTTGTTGGCCCGCACCGTGAAGTACATCGCGAACAGCCCCGCGAAAAACATCAGTTCGCTGGAAAGCCAGACGATCGTCCCGACGCTCACCAGGTTCGGTCGCGTCAGCGAATGAACGCGGGACGAGGGGAAGCGCTCGGCCGGCGCCGGTGCAGTCGAGGTCACCCAAGCATTATTGCCTGATCTGCACTGCCGGGCTGGCGTGGGGTCGGTCCGGCGTGACGTGTCGGGTTCTTTGCCCCTTGGGAGGGGTCATGATCCCGTGCATCTCAGTGCAATCCCGGCCGACCAGGCCCCGTTGACCGGATCGGCTGGAAGCACTGGCGGCGGCCGGAGCGGCTATCGATACCATTGCCCACGCGAGGACTGCCGGGGCAGCGGCCGGCCCATCGGTTACACCCGCTCCGAAGAAGGAAGTCACCAGCTCATGACAGCACCAGCCAGCGTTACCGTCCTGGTCTACAGCCAGCATCCCGAGCTGCGCGCGGAGGTTCGTTCTGCCGTCGGCCGGCGGGCCGGGGCCGAGCTGGGCCGGATCGAGTGGGTGGAATGCGCCAACTACAGCCAGGTGCGCAACCTGCTGGACGCCGGCGAGGTGGACCTGGCGATCCTGGACGGCGATGCCCAGCCGACCGGCGGCATCGGCCTGTCCCGCCAGTTCAAGAACGAGATCACCGACTGCCCGCCGATCATCGTGCTGCTGCTGCGTACCCAGGACAAGTGGCTGGCCGCCTGGTCCCAAGCCGACGCGGTGCTGATCCGGCCGATCGACCCGGCCACCGCCGCCGGTACGGTCGCCGACACCCTGCGCGCGCACGCCGCGGTGATCCCGGTAGTCCGCTGACCGGGCCGGCACGCCACCGACGCTCATGACCCCCCAGCCGGTAGGGCACAACTGGCCCACGCTGCTGTCGCTGCTGATGCGCCGGGAGGCCCTGAGCTCCGAGGCGACCGCCTGGGCGATGGACGAGATCATGGCCGGCGAGGCCACCGTGGCGCAGCTGGCCGCGTTCGCGGTTCTGCTGCGCGCCAAAGGCGAAACCCCGGCCGAGCTGGCCGGCCTGGTCCGGACGATGCTCGACCGCGCGACCCCGGTGCGGATCGAGGGACGGGCCGTCGACGTGGTCGGCACCGGCGGCGACCGGGCCCAGACCGTGAACATCTCCACGATGGCCGCCCTGGTCACCGCCGGCAGCGGCCGGACCGTGGTCAAGCACGGTAACCGGGCCGCCTCCTCGGCCTGCGGCACCGCCGATGTGCTCGAACGGCTCGGTGTGGTGATCGATCTGCCGGCCGCCGGGGTGGTGGCCACGGTGGCTGAGGTCGGCATCGGCTTCTGCTTCGCCCCGGTGTTTCACGCCGGCATGCGGCACGCCGGCGCGCCCCGGCGCGAGCTGGGGGTGCCGACCGCCTTCAACTTTCTCGGCCCGCTGACCAACCCGGCACGGCCGGCCGCCGCCGCGATCGGGGTGTACGACGCCCAGTTGGCGCCGGTGATGGCGCAGGTGCTGGCCGACCGTGGCGATTCCGCGCTGGTGTTCCGGGGCGACGACGGCCTGGACGAGCTGACCACCACCACCACCTCGCAGGTCTGGCTGGTAGCGCAGGGACAGGTGCGTGCCGAGGTGCTGGATCCGGCCGGGCTCGGCATCACGCCGGCCGAGCCGAGCGCGCTGGTCGGCGGTGACGCGGACTTCAACGCCGACGTGGTGCTGCGGTTGCTGGCCGGCGAGACCGGCTCGGTACGCGACGCGGTGCTGCTCAATGCGGCCGGCGCGATCGCCGCGTTCGACGGCAGGCTGGAATCGGCCCGGTCGGCGATCGAGTACGGGCTGCCGATCGCCGCGCAGGCCATCGACAGCGGGGCGGCCGGGACGCTGCTCGAATCCTGGATTGCCGTGAGCCAGCGACTAAAAACCGGCTGAGCCCAGGGGTGCAGCCAGCCCAGAGTTAGTCGGTGCTGGCCAGGCCGATCGAGAAGGCCGCGTCCAGGTCGTGCTGGGAGTAGGCGCGAAACGCCACGTGGGTGTCGGTGTGCAGCACGCCTTCGATCTTGCTCAGCCGGCCGGCGATGACCTCGGCGATCTGGTCGAACTCCCGCACCCGGACGATCGCGATCAGGTCCACGTCCCCGGCCACGCTGTAGACCTCGCTGATCCCGTCCAGGTCGGCGATCTGCTGGGCAACCTCGGGAATCCGGTGCGATTCGACGCTGACCATGACGATGGTGGTGATCATGCTTGCGATCCTAGTGTCGAGTGAGCAACGCTAGGCAGTGCGCCGGGTGGGTTGGTGGCTCACCGGCAACCTGCGCCGGTCCACGAACGGGTCCGAGCGTCGGCGGGCGCCCTCGGCCGAGGCCAACCAGCTGCGCAACCGGCCGGCTCCGGCCGCCGGTGAGGTCCACGGCGCGCTGGCGGTGACCAGCCGGACGCCCGGCTCGTGTAGCCAGCGCAGCAGCAGCTCGGTCTCTTCGACGCTGGCGACACTGGCCATGCTCGATTGCGCCACCACCTCGGCGGTGGCCAGGGCCGAGGCCACGATCGGCATCGGTCGCACCCCGACCGGGGCAACCGCGGCGCCGACCAGCCGGCCGCGCCGGATCACCGACAGTTCCCAGCCGCCGTGCCCGTCCGGGCGGGCGGCTACCAGCTCGCCGATCTGGCTCAGCCCGGTCAGCGCCTGCATCCGGGCGCAGCTGCGGACCAGGGTGGCAATCCGATCCCGGACGGTGGCCGCCTCTTCGTAGCGCAGTGCCGCCGACAGCGAGTCCAACCGGTGCCGCAGTGGCTCGATCAGGGCCGAGACGTCGGACTGCCAGGCGCTGACCACGGTCGCTGCCAGCCGGTGGTAGTCCTCGGGCACCATCTGGTCCTCGCACGGTGCCGCGCACTTGCCGATGCCGGCCAGCGTGCAGGCGCTGCGTACCGGCCGGCCCGGCGTGAGCCGATCCACGCACTGGCGCAGCGGCACCGCGTCGTGGATCGCGTCGCGCAACTGCTCGGCCTGCCGGGTGGAGCGCAGCGGGCCGAAGTAGTCGGCGCCGTCCGGCCGGATCGCCCGCACCACCGACAGCCGCGGGAACGGCTCGCAGGTCAGCTTGAGCCAGATCGTCCGCTCGCTGTTCTTGGATCGCTTGTTGTACCGCGGTTTCAGCGAGCTGATCAGCCGCAGCTCGCGGACCTGTGCCTCCAACGCATGCGCGCAGACGATCGAGGACACCGACTCGGCCAGGCCGATCATCTCGCCGATCCGGCTGCGGGTCTCCGAGGCCACGAAGTACTGCCGGACCCGACTGCGCAGGTCCTTGCTGGTGCCGACGTAGAGCGGGCTGCCGGCGCTGTCGGAGAAGATGTACACGCCGGGTGCGTGCGGCAGCGGATCGGCCAGATGCCGTTTGCGACGCTGGGCATCGGTGACCTGGGCGCTGAACGCGCGCAGCTCGGGCAGCGAGTGGACGCCCAGCGTGCCTAGCCGGCCGATCAGACCGTGCAGGACGTCGACGGTCGCCCGCGCGTCGGCCAGCGCCCGGTGGTTGGGAACCGTAGCGGCCTGGAAGAAACCCGACAGGGTGCTCAGCTTGCAATTGGGCACCTCGTCTCGGGTGAGCACCCGGCGGGCCAGCAGCGCGGTGTCCACCACCGCCGGATTGGGCCATGGCCGGGCCTGCCGGGCACAGGCCGCCTTGAGAAATCCGATGTCGAACGGGGCGTTGTGGGCGACCAGCACCGCGCCGGCGGCGAATTCCAGAAAGGACGGCAGCACCGCCGACAGGGGCGGCGCGGCGGCAACCATCTGGTCGGTGATGCCGGTCAGCACGCTGACGAACGGGGTGATCGCGACTCCGGAATCGACCAGGGTGGCGAACTCGCCGAGCACCTCGCCGGCCCTGATCTTTACCGCACCGATCTCGGTGATCCCGTCGGAGGCGGCCGCACCACCGGTGGTCTCGAGGTCGACCACCACGAAAGTGGTGTTCAGCAATGGCTCGTCCAGGGCGTCCAGGCTCAACTGGTCGCGATTGACCATCGCTCGACTGCCCGTTGGTGCTCGGCTAACCGCCGTTGCTTGGTTAAAGATTGTCACGTTGTGCGACGCTAGCTTCGGGGTCTGACGAAACCCCTCCGAGACATCTCCGAGCGACTATCCGAATGACATCTCCGAGCGACTATCCATGACATCTCCGAGCGACCGGAGCGAGGCTTTGACCGACAGCGAGGCTTTGACCGACAGCGAGGCTTTGACCGACAGCGAGGCTTTGACCGACAGCGAGGCTTTGACCGACAGCGAGCAGCCGCTGCCGGCTGAGGTGCGCCAGCAGTTGGTTGCCATCGCCGCCGATGTGCTGGGCCGGTCGCCGGTTGCCGAGCTGCCTGCTTCGGTGCGGCGCTTCGCCCGGTTCGCACCGGCCAAGCGGCTGCGGTTGGGAGCCTCGGAGATTGCTGCCGCGCTGGCCGTCGACGAGGGTTTCCGCGACACGGTGGCCGACGTGGTGCGCGAGTCCTCGCCCGAACTCGTCGAGCAGGTCGCCGCCGGCCGACCGCCGGCCACCGCCGATCCGATCGATGTCGCGGTAGTCGGCTATCTGGTGCGGCCGGCCGGGTGGCGCCAGCTGCTGGCCGGAATCGCCGAACGACTCGCCGAGCAGGGCCAGCGCCGCACCGCCGACGCGGACCTGGACCGGCTGCAGGCCGATCTGCACCGGCTGACCGAGACGAACCAGGCGCTGGTCCGGGACCGCGACCTGGCCCGGGCAGCTGCCAAGAGCGCGGCCGCTGAGCAGGCCGGCCAGCTCGAGGAATTGCGCCGCCGGCTGCGCGGCCTGCAGGGCGAGCTCAAAGCCAGCCAGCGTGCCGCCGAGCAGGTCACGGCCGAGGTCGAACGGCTGCGTACCGAGCGGGACCGGGCGGCGGCGACCGAGGCCACCGAGCTGCGTCGGGCCCGGACTCGGATCGCGGCGCTGGAGGCGGGCCTGGAAGTCGATCGGCGCGCCGCGCGGGCCGATCGCGACCATGACGACGCCCGGCTGTGGGTGCTGCTGGAGACGATCAGCGCGGCCGCCAGCGGGTTGCGCCGGGAGCTCGACGTCAGCGAGCCGTCGGTGCGGCCGGCCGACTCGGTGGATTTCGCGAACGGATCGGCGGCCAGCCGACCGTCCATCGCTGATGCTTCGTTGCTGGAGCGGCTGCTGGACGGCGGCCATGTGCACCTGATCGTGGACGGCTACAACCTCACCAAGACCGGATACGGCACCTTGCCGCTGGCCGACCAGCGGGTTCGGCTGGTGTCCTCGCTCGGGCCGCTGGCGGCCCGGACCGCGGTGGAGGTGACGGTCGCCTTTGACGGGACGACCGCGCCGACCGGAGCGGCGGCCAGCCTGCCGACGCCGCGCGGGGTCCGGGTGCTGTTCAGTACGCCGGGACGGCTGGCCGACGACCTGATCCGCGACCTGCTCGGGGCCGAGCCCGCAGGCCGGACGGTGGTGGTGGCCAGCTCGGACCAGGCGGTCGCGGCCAGCGCCCGGGTGGCCGGCGCCTGGTCGACCCCGGCCACGGTGCTGCTGTCCCGGCTGGAACGGTCCTGGTAAACGGTTCTGGTAACGGCCCGGTAAGGCTGCTCGAAGCACTCTGGACGCCGCCTGCGAGCAAACTCGATCGCGCTCGCGAGCAAAACTGTCAGTGGGTGTTCCTACGGTGTTCTGGACCGGGTAGTTCGCCCGGCCCAGACCTCGGAGGACTCGACATGCTCATCGACTGCGATACCTGCGCCGCCCGCGATATCCACTGCGGCGACTGCGTGGTGGCCGTCCTGCTCGGGCCGCGCAACGGCTCGATCGAACTCGACAGCGCGGAGCAGGACGCGCTCGGCGCCTTCGCCAGCGGCGGGTTGCTGCCGCCGTTGCGACTGGTGCCGACCTTTCCCGCGGCAGGCTCGCCGACCGACTCACCACCGCACCGCAAGCCGACCCGTCGCACACCACCAGGCCGTACCGCAATTGCCTGAATTATCCGGGATTTGTGAGTTCGATGTCGCGACACGACCTGGGCTGATTGCCCTGGCGGTACCTAGTCACGTAATCTTTCCGAGACCTTCGGCTAGCCGCTCTCAATCCGGAGAGCACCGAAGTTCACCGCCGAGTCGACATTCGATCCGCGAGGCCAGTGCACGAAGCTGGCGGCGTGGTGACGTCGAACCGGGGACCCAGGTTTTCTGGGGTGAATCGGGGCAGTGCAGGCGCTGATCACAGCGATCTGTACGCGATGTTCCGTAGGGCAACTTCCAGGCCCGAACCCGACAGCTAACTCGGTAGGCGGTCGAGTGGAAGAGGAGTTCCGCCAACAGTGGCGTCAACTCGAGTTACGCGGCTCAGCCGCACATTGATCGGTTCATTCGTCGTGGTAGGCGCGCTGGTTGTTGCGCCGCTTGCCGCCCAGGCCATCCCGCATTCACAGGGACCGGTGGCGACCACCCCACAGACGACGGCCCAAGTCACGGCCAAGCTGGCGAGCCTGGCCAAGAGCAGCGAGCAGCTCGCCGAGCAGCTCAACGCGGCCCAGATCGACATCGCCAACGCGCAGAAGACCGTCACCGCCGCCAACCAGGCCGCCGACCTGGCTCAGACCCGACTGGCCCAGGCGCAGCGAGCACTCGCCATGTCGATCTCGGCTCAGTACAAGGCAGCCTCCTTCAGCCGTACCGCCGCACTGCTGGCAAGCAACTCCAGCGAGGGTTACCTGCAGACGGTGCAGACCATGAGCCTGCTGACCCAGCACCAGGGCCAGGTCGCCTCGATGGCTACCAACGCGATCGGCGCGGCAGCCCTCGCCACCAAGCAGGCCAAGGCAGCGGTCACCGCCGCGATCGCCAAGAAGGCCAACCTGGACCAGCGCCGCGCGGCGATGGACGCCGAGGTCACCAAGTACAAGGCGCTGCTGGCCACCTTGACCGCGGCCGAGCGAGCCAAGTACTTCACCCCGGCGCAGGCTCCAACACCGGCCAAGATCGTCCAGGCCTTCACCGCAGCGATCCCGAAGTCCGCGTCCAAGGGTGCGGCCGCAGCCATCGCCGCGGCGCGCGCTGAGCTCGGCAAGCCCTACGTCTACGGTGCCAGTGGCCCGGATTCCTTCGACTGCTCCGGCCTGACCGCCTGGGCCTGGGCCGCGGCCGGCGTAAGCCTGCCGCACAACGCCGCCGCCCAGCAGAGCATGGGCACTCCGGTGGACCAGGCCAATCTCCAGCCCGGTGACCTGGTGTTCTTCGGTTCGCCGGCCTACCACGTGGCCCTCTACATCGGCGACGGCCTGATCATCCACGCCCCGACGACTGGCGACGTGGTCAAGATCGTCTCGCTGTCGGTCATGAGCGACTACTCGGGAGCCACCCGGGTCGGGTGACCCAACCATCGCACGAGCCCAGCGGGCGGGAACCGGCAACGGTCCCGCCCGCTGGACTGTCTCGAACCGGTATCCGCTGGCTGGCGCTCTGCCTGGCCGTGGTGCTGGCGGCCGGGGTGGGCTGGCTGGTCCTGCGCCCCGCTCGGCACGGTGGCTCCAGCACGAGCAACACCGCGGCCGAGTACGCGGGCCCCAGCCAGGACGAGATCAGCGCGGTCATGCAGCTGCTGGGTCGGCATGCCGAGGAGTTGCTGCGCCGGGACCGGCCGGCCTGGACGGCGGACCTGGACGACGCCTCGGCCGCCGATGGTTACACCGGGCAGCAGCGGGCGGTGTTCGACAACCTCGCCGGGGTACCGCTGGCCAGCTGGCGCTATCTGCTGACCGCGCCGGTCACCGACCCGACCGTGCTGGAGCCGGCCGCGCAGCGGCTGGGTGGCCGGGTGGTGGTGCTGCACGTCCAGCTCGAATACGGCTTCGCGTTGGCCGATCCGACACCGACCGCCAAGGGTCTCTGGCTGACCGCGGTCCGTCGAGCTGGCGGCTGGCGGCTGGCCTCGGACAGCGACGCGGCCGCCGACGGGGGAGCGTCCTGGCACGGGCCGTGGGATTTCGGCCCGTTGAAGGTGCGATCTGGACCGCACACCCTGGTGCTGGCGCATCCGGCGCACCAGGCCGACGCCGCCCGGTTCGAGCCGCTGGTCGAGGCCGCGGTGCCGGTCGTGACCAGTGTCTGGGGCAAGGACTGGAACGATCATGTGGTGGTGCTCATCCCCGACACGACCGCCGAGTTCGTGGCGGTCAGCGGTGACAGCGCGGACAGCCATGACCTGGCGGCGGTCGCGGTAGCCGACGCGGTGGACCCGGACGGCACCGTGCTCGGCGCCCGGGTGGTGCTCAACCCGACCACCCTGTCCGAGCTCGACGCGGCCGGCCGGCGGCTGGTGGTCCAGCACGAGCTGACCCACCTGGCCTCGCAGGCCGCCACCTCCGACCAGATGCCGACCTGGCTGATCGAGGGATTCGCCGACTACGTGGGCAACCTGGGCTCCGGGCAGTCGGTCCGGACGGCCGCCACCGAACTCGGCGCCGAGATCCGCCGGGGCGTGCTGCCGGCGGCGTTGCCGACCAACGCCGATTTCGACGGTGGCAATGGCCGGCTGGCCCAGGTGTACGAGGAGTCCTGGCTCGCCTGCCGGCTGATCGCCAGCCGGATTGGGCAGCAAGGACTGGTTCGCTTCTACAAGCTGGTCGGCAGCGCGGCCCGTACCGATCCAGGCACCGCGGCCGCGCTGGGGCTGCGCCAGCTGCTGCATACCGACCTGGCCGCGTTCACCGCCGCCTGGCGGGCCGCGCTGATCGCGCAGCTGCGATGACCGAGAACCGGTTGCTGCTGGTCACCAACGACTTCCCGCCGCGACAGGGCGGCATCCAGACCTTCCTGTACGAGCTGACCCGGCGATTGCCGGCCGACAAGATCGCGGTGTACAGCTCGACCTATCCGGGGGCGGCTGCCTTCGACGCGCAGCTTTCCTTTCCGGTACGCCGGCACCCGACCGGCCTGCTGATACCTACCCCGGCCGCCCGGCGCCGGGTGCTGCAGACCCGGCAGGACTTCGGCGCCACCTCGGTCTGGTTCGGCGCGGCGGCTCCGCTCGGCCTGCTGGCCGCTCCGCTGCGGGCGGCCGGCGCCCGCCGACTGGTGGCCACCACGCACGGTCACGAGG
>JALYVK010000145.1 GCA_030853265.1 Actinomycetota bacterium | reverse complement strand
GCGCCGGGCTGGGGCTGGTTCTGGGGGGCTTTGGGTGTGGGCCGGCCTTTGGTGTGCCGGCCGAGCTCGGCGACCTGGGTGCGGGCGTCGAGGCGGGCCTGGGCGTCGGGGGGCAGAGTGAAGCGGATCTTGTTCGGCAGGCCCAGGATGGTGCCGTCAGCGTTGCGGACGCAGCGGTGCTCGTGCTCTTCGACGCCGGCGTCTTTCAGCTCCCGGCGGTAGCGACCGACGGAGCTGACGGAGCGGCCTATAGCGGCGGCGAGATCTTTGAGCGTGGTCGTCTGAAGGTCGGAGAGCTGCGGGTTGGTGCGGGCGATGGCGACCTGGTGCATCCAGCTGGCGGCCGGCGAGATCCGCTGCGCCTCGGCCAGGGCCACGAACTCGTCCTCGTGGCGCTGACGGTGCCACTTGTCCCGCGGCGGCGGCTTCGGATCCGCGAAGCGGTGCCGGCGCCAGTGAGGGCGCGCCGAGACGGGCTCAGGGGCCGGGTCCGTGGCCGGCCCGGGCGCCGGGGCGGTGATCGTCATCCAGCCCCAGGGGTAGGCGTGTGAGGGACGGCGGACGGCGCACGGTGATGCGGTGGTCGGTGGTCGGTGTGCGGTTGACGGTTGGTGTCGGGGCCGGGCGGGGTCCAGCGGTCGATGACACCGAGGTACCAGGCGCGGTAGTCGACGGGGCCGAGCTGGCCGGCGATGCGGCGGCGGCGCTGGGCGCTGGTGCCGCCCCAGATGCCGTAGTGGTAGCCGAGGATGGATTCGAGGGCCAGAGCGGCCCACAGGCACGGCTCTGCGACCGGGCAGGAAGCGCAAAGGGACTTGCGGGCATGGCCGAAGAACGCCGCCGGGCCGAGGTCATGGCAGGCGGCCCATGGCCGCCAGGTGGCATCGGGGAGGGTTTCGAGAGTGTCGAGGGGCATCGGGGAGCCTCCTTTGAGGCGCGTCGAAAAGAGCCCAACGGCTACGAGACTTCCCTTGACGTCCGCCCGGGGGTACGATGACCCCAGCTGTGTTGCGCGCATCACTTGGCTAGAGTGTGCGAGCAGACGTTGTTGGAAGTTCCTAGATCGCTGGAACGTGTAGCACGAGGACCGGTGTCGGGCCGGTCCTCTTGCATGTCCGCCCTTCAGTTGGGGCGGCGCAGCGGGGGAGTGGTGGGCGTTAGGCGGCTCCTGCTGCCTGGAGGGCTGTGAGTGACCATTGGCCATCCGAGCGGCGTCGGGCGTCTCCCTGGCGGGCCAGGAGGGCGAGGTGTTTGCGAACGTTGCCCGTATGGATGTCGAGGAAGATGCCGAGTTCCTCGGCTGTGGCGGGTCCGATCGCTTCGAGGGCTCGGATGGTACGGGCGGCACCGTCCGCGAAGGCCGGCTGGGTGCGTGGGGGCCGACGGCTGGCCCACGCGAGTAGCTCCTCGCGACTGACAAGAGGGCGTGCTCTCGAGTCTCGAGTCACGCACTCGAGTTGGCCACCTCGGATGGCCCCCCGGATGGCATCGACCGATCGCCCTACAAGGCGTGAGGCTGTGGTGGTGTCGACCAGCTCGTCGGTAAGCATGGGACGTAGTGAAGCATAGGGACTACCGCGCGGTGGTGGATGATGGTGGGGATGACGCCTAGAGGGGGCCTGCCCGTGACCATGCGCTAACAACCATTTCTGCGCCGCTGCTAAATCGCCTGCACCGCCACCCAGCCCATCCACGCCCGTGACCGGATGGTCGCGACATTTCATGTTCGGCAGTGACTGTGGTGGGGGTCGGCTTGCCATTGGGGTGTGGTGGTTGGTGAGCGTCCGCTTTGGGAGGGGAATGGTCGGCATCGGAGACTGGCTAGATTCCCATGGCGGCTCCGCCGTCGATGGGTAGGACGACGCCGGTGACGTACGCCGCGTCTGCGAGGTAGAGGGCAGCATCGGCGATCTCCGTGGGGTGGGCGAAACGGCCGAGGGGCACCTCGCTGATGGCTGCTGTGCGTTGGTCGTCGGTGAGATGGCTGACCATGTCGGTGTCGGTCCAGCCTGGGGCGATGATGTTGACCGTGATTCCTCGGCTGGCGACTTCTTTGGCGAGGGAGCGGCCGAAGCCGACGAGGCCGGACTTGGCGGCGGCGTAGTTGGTTTGTCCTGGTACGCCGGCGAGAGCTCCTGCGGAGCTGATGAGGATGATGCGACCGTGGCGGGCTTTCATCATGGGCCGGATGGCGAGCTTGGCCAAGCGGTAGGCGCTCACGAGGTTGGCGTTGAGGACGTTGACGAAGTGCTCCTCGCTCATCCGGCTCGAGAAACCCCAGGAGACCCCGAGCTGGGCTGGCCTGTCCTGCCCGTTGCCGGGATGGTCGGCGGGACCTGCGGGTGCCGGGCCCGGGCCCGCTGCGCCCATCCCGCTAAGCACCCGCTGATCAAAGACGGGACACGATCGGCGACCGTTAGCGTCGGCCAGGTCCGGGACTGGTGGCGGTACTGGCCGTGGGCCGGGATCGGGATCGTTACCGGCGCCCGCTCGCAGCTGGTCGTGGTCGACGTCGACCCGCGCCACGGCGGCCATGACACCCTCGGCCTCCTGGTCGAGCGGCGAGAGCTTTCAGCAGCGACGCTGACGGCACGCACGGGCAGCGGCGGCCTCCACCTGTGCTACCGCCTTCCGGCCGGACACAAGGCGGCCAACACCAGCGGCCGGCTCCCAGGTGTCGGCGACACGCCCGGTATCGACGTGCGAGGCGACGGCGGCTACATCGTCGCCGCCCCGTCGAGTCACCGCAGTGGTGACCGCTACCGGTGGGACCCTCACTCCCCCACTATGTGGGCCGCGCCCGGCTGCACGCTGCATGTGCAGCGGCGCCCGCCGAGCGAAGGTGCCGGCGGCGCCCGAGGGGTCGCCGGGAGTGGGTACGCGCAGCGGGCGGTCCACGGTGAGCTCGCCAGGCTCGCTACCGCCGTCGACGGGGTTCGCAACGACACGCTCAACCGCGCCGCTTTTTCCCTCGGGACCCTCATCGGTGCCGGCGGCCTCAACCGGCCCGACGTCGAGAGCGCCTTGGCGGGGGCCGCAGACGCGGCGGGCATCCCTGTGGGCGAGGCGGCCCGGACCATCCGCTCCGGGCTCGACGCCGGCGAGAGCCGTCCGCGTCACCGCGACGGCGACAGTCGGTGACATCCGGTCCGCTCCGCAAGTAACCAGCTGGGCCGGCAGTCGGGTCAGTTGCCGGCGCCGAGCTGGCGGCCGAGGGCGATCCAGTCGGACGCCATGGATACCTGCACCTGAGCCAACGGGAGACGACCTGAACAGATCGCACGGTTGGCGGCGGCCTCGACGACATCCTTGGGGTTGGGGGTGTCGCCTGGCTCGGCCCACTGGTTGCTCGGGGCGCTCGGCGACCCGCCAGAGCTGAGCGCAACGAGATGATCGTTCTCGTAAAGGCCGATCGGACCGGTGTCGCCATAGGCGGTCATGCTTGCCCGCTTGAGCGGTTCGGTCACCGACTCGGGCGGCCGGACCGTCGCCGACCAACCTCGTGAGCAGATGGTGTGGCGATGTTGGCCTGGGTTACCTGCGGGTTGGTTGCGCCCGGCGTGCAGCGCCGGTCGGGCAGCACGTCGAGCCCGGAGCCTCGGACGTGGCAGCTGCCCGGTGGCTCCACGGCCCGCCCCGGTGGCACTTGGGGCGCTGCGCACCCAACCAGCACAGTGATGGCCAGGCCGACACCGATGGCCGCCCGCAGGACGGGGGCGCCGACGAGCGCCGACCGTGAACTGTGCGGATAAGTTCCGTTACCTCCACCAGGCGGCTGTCGTGGCCATGACCTCACGGCTGTGACTCGCGTCGGTAAGTGGCATGTTGTCGCGGCGCTAAATGGCATGGTCTTGCGGCGACGTCAGGTGCCGATGACGAGGTTTTCGCGGGCGGTCTCGACAACTTCGCGGGTGATGGTGTTGAGAGTGTTGATCGCAAGGATGCGTTCGATTTGAGCGAACAGGCGGTGGACGAGTCGGCAGTTGCCGCCGGTGATGCGTGCGACGGCCGAGACGGCTTCTGCGTCGGTGAAGTCGCCGGCGTTGAGGGTGAGGCCGAGGCGTTGCCAGTGATGGGTGAGCACGAAGGTGAGTTCGGCGGCGCTCAGGGGTTGGTAGCGGTGGGCGAACCCGATGCGGCTGTAGAGCTGGGGGTACCGGGCCAGTCGTTTCTCCAGCCCGGGCATGCCGATCAGGACCAGGCCGAGGTCGTGGCGGTCGTAGACGTCGCGGAGGTGTTCCAGGCCGGAGGTCTTGAGTCGGTCGGCCTCGTCGACGATGAGCAGCTCGGTAAATGCCGGTTCGGGCGTGTGGGCGGTGATCTTGCCGTCGGGGCGGTACAGGTCCTCGATGGCGCGGTGCAGCGTGGTGAGGGCGAAGTCCACCTGGGAGGTGATCTGCCGTGACGTGGTGGTGACTTCGGGTGTCCAGATTGCGGTGCGGGTGCTGTCGAGTTCGGCGGGCGGGACGGGCGGCTCGTCGATGAAGGTGTAGCGCCAGCGGGTAGCCAGGTACGGGGCGATGGTCTCGGCGTGGGCGTAGGTTCGGGCGGACAGGGTCTTGCCGACCCCGGGTGGGCCGTAGCAG
>JALYVK010000026.1 GCA_030853265.1 Actinomycetota bacterium | reverse complement strand
GGCCCGGTCCGAGGCGCTGCTGATCCTGCCCGGCCTGGCCCTGTGCGAGCTGGGCGTGGTGGCCCTGACGCCGGGCATGCTGAGCGTGGCCGGCAAGCTCGCGCCCCGGCTCGGGGTCTCGTTCCGGATCGCGCTGCGCGATGCCTCCCGCAACCGCAGCGCCGCGGTACCGGCGCTGGCCGCGGTGCTGGCCGCCACCACCGCCAGCATCGCGATCGCGATCTACGTCTCGAGCGTGTCGGCCAAGGATCGGCTGACCTACCAGCCGCAGTTGCCGACCCACATGGCCATCGTCCAAGTGCCACCGGACAACCCGGAGGTGGCCACGCTGGCCAGCCAGGCGCTGCGGTCGAACCTGGACACCGACCGGGTGGACGTGCTGAGTTCGGCCAACTGCCAGCAGTCGAACTGCGTGGGACTGAACGTGCTCCGTCCGCCGCGCAACCAGTGCCCGGACGGCCAGGTCGACCCGAGCGATCCCCGCTGCGACTTCGGTGGCGGCGGCTACGCGGCCTTCGACGGCCTGGTGCTGGATCCGGCGGACCTCAGCACGGTGATGACCTCGGTGAAGCCAGCCGACGTGGCCGCGTTGCGCGCCGGCAAGCTGCTGCTGGGCAACCCGCTGGACCTCGCCGCACCTGGCCAGGTGACCGTCGAGCGGCCGACGCTCGGTTCGAGCTCACCGACCGAACCTGCTCAGTCCACCCTGGCTGCGGCGGTGGCGGCCTCGTCCAGCCAGTTCCACTTTCAGTTCATCCTCACCCCGGCGACCGCCGCCAAGCTGCACCTGAAACCCGAACCGGTATACGTACTGGCGCGGCTGAGCCAGCAACCCAGCGACCGGCAGTAACAGGCGCTGACCGCCGCGCTGGCCGACAACGACACCTCCGCCTACATCGAGCACGGCTACGTCGACCGCTATCGCACCGGCATCCTGCTGATCCTGCTGGCAGCGGTGATCATCGCGATGGGTGCGACCGCGCTGGCGACCGCGCTGGCAGTGGTCGACTCGCGGCCGGACCTGGCCACCCTGTGGGCGATCGGTGCCAGCCCTCGGGTTCGCCGACGGCTCAGCGTGGCCCGCGCCGGGGTCATCGCGCTGCTCGGCGTAGTGCTGGGTACCGGGCTCGGGTTCCTGCCGCCGATCATCGTGATCGACAATGCGCGCCGGCGGGCCAAGGCCAGCGGCGACCCACGGTCGCAGCTGCTCGACCCGCACCCGCTGTCCATCCCCTGGTGGCCCAATATCGTCGGCACCGCCGTGCTGATCCCGCTGGCCGCGATGCTGATCGCCGGGCTGATGACCCGCGCCCGAGCCCCCAAGTCGGGGCTGGCGGAGGGCTGAGGTCTGGAATACCCGCCGGCCGCCGCTGGTTCTCAGGTATAGTTGCACACGCAACAACTTGAGGAGGCACGAGAACCATGGCAGCCGTTACCGCCGACACCCTGACCTTGCCACGCGTCACCGCAGCGACCCTGGGCGACACCGAACGTCCGGTACTGGCGGTTTCCAGCGCGCCGGCCGGTCACGAGGGCGAGGGCTTTCCGGTTCGCCGGACGATGGCCGGGATCGCCTACGAGCACCTCGACCCGTTCATCATGATGGATCACATGGGCGAGGTGGACTACGCAGCCGGCGAGCCCAAGGGCACCAGCTGGCACCCGCACCGCGGTTTCGAGACCGTCACCTACCTGATTGAGGGCCAGTTCATCCACCAGGACACCCACGGCGGCGGTGGCGTGATCACCGAGGGTTCGACCCAGTGGATGACCGCCGGTGCCGGACTGCTGCACATCGAGACCCCACCGGAGCAGCTCGTCGAATCCGGCGGCCTGTTCCACGGCTTCCAGCTCTGGGTGAACCTGCCCGCCAAGGACAAGTTCCTGACGCCGAACTACCAAGGCATCGAGGCCGGGCAGATCACCCTGCTGGCCAGCGCGGACGGCGGCTCGCTACTGCGGGTCATCGCCGGCGAGGTGGACGGCCACAAAGGCCCGGGTTCGACGCACACCCCGATCACGCTGCTGCACGCCTCGGTGATGCCCGGGCAGGAGCTGTCGCTGCCGTGGCAACCGAGCTACAACGCGCTGGCCTACGTGATGGCGGGCTCGGGCACCGTCGGTGCCGACGCCCAGCCGATCCACGCCGGTCAGCTGGCGGTGTTCGGAGCCGGTGACCGGATCACCATCGCCGCCGACGCTCGGCAGGACAGCCGGACCAACTCACTCGAGGTGATCCTGTTGGGCGGCGAACCGATCCGCGAGCCGATGGCGCACTACGGACCGTTCGTGATGAACACCCGGGCCGAGCTGCAGCAGACCATGGATGACTACCAGGCCGGTCGGCTCGGCATCATCCCGGCCGACGCCATCATGCCGCACGTCTACAGCGGCGACCACTAACCGCATTTCGCGGCCCGAGTTTTCACAACACGCCGATCGACGTGGAAACTCGGGCCGCGAAATGGCGGCTTAGAGCCTCACTCGGTGGGTGAGCTGGGCGCGTCCGTCATCGTGGTGCGCCAGGCGGCGGAGTCAAGGACGTGGAACCGGCGGCCGCTGATGTCATCGGGCACGATGCGCACAAGGCGATGTTTCGGGCCGGCGTGCCAGGGGAAGAGCGGGAACGTCATCGCGTCGAGTACCTCAGGCACGGCATTGATCTCTTCCGCCTGGCCCTTGACGACGACGCTCCAGGCTTCTCCCGCGTCCGGGTCGTACCCGTCGACTTCGAAGGCGACCTGTGGGCGCGCGAGTGCGGCCGTGAGCTTCGTGCCATCGCCCGTGCGAAACACGATGGTTCCGTGATCGACCAGGTAGTTGATGGGGAAGATCTCGGGATAGTGGGCGGTGAAAACGGCGAGCCGGCCAACCTCGGCGGTCCGCAGCAGACTCCAGCAGGTGTGGACTTCAAGGACGGTGACTCCGGACCGCTGCTCAACTGCCATGAGCAAGTATCTACCTGCCGGACCTAAATGATGCCGATGATCGTCCAGGTCCTGCCCGGTCGGGAATCGCAGCACGCCGGACTCCTCAGCGTGACCCGGTCTCGGCTATGTCGAGTTGGTCAGCGACCGGCCGTCGCGGAGATCGTTGTGGGATCAGGCGATCGGCTGGCGGGTAGCCAATCCGCAGCATCATCTGCGGGTACCCGCCCCAGCCCATCAAGGTCTGCACCCGGGCTCGGAAGGCGACCAGATCGACGGCCTGGCTGAGTGGGCAGCTGGCCAGTCCGGCATTGTCGGCGTGGAGCATGAGCCGCATCATCGACTCCCCCGCGGCCAGCTGCTCGGCGGGCGTGTCGGAGTCGGTCAGCAGGACCGCGATGAGGGGACGCTCGTCGACGTCGGCTTCGATCTGGTCGCGACCGGAGCGGCCGACTTCGAAGTCTCGCAACGGTATGTCGGTGTGCCGCGGGTGGCCGGCCGGGACGTGCGGTATCGCGAAGCTCGGTATGCCCTCGGTGTGCACGTCGGCGTCGTGCTGCCAGCGGGTCATCTCCGCGATGTAGGCGGTGTCTCGTCGTTCGATCCTGTCGGCCCAGCTCACCGCCACGGCCAGGTTCAGCTTCTCGGCCTCGCGGACCGGGAAGTGGGCGCGGACGCCTTCCCCGCTGGCCGCGGCGCGGAGCGTCTCCACCAGGTCCTCGGGAACGACTCGGGGAAGGAACGGCCGGCGCTCGCTGTACCGGCGGCTCGCCGCGGCAAGCGCGTCGCGTTCTGCCGCCGTGCCCTGATGCACGCGGGGGTTGGTGAAGCGGGCCAGTAGGTCAGGCTGATCCGGATCGGGCAGCCGCTCGACGTGCATCAGCCAGCCTTCGCCGGCGAACGCGAGCTCGGCCAGGGCCAACGCTGCCCCGCAACTGATCCGCAGGGAATGGCCGTCGGGGTCCGCGACCAGCAGCTGCCTGTCCCGATCTGCGCGCAGCTCCAGCCGATCGCGTTCCAGTTGCCACCTCCATGGCTGGGTGTTGTGCAAGGACGGCGCCCGGCCCGCGATCGCGACGAGGCGTGCCACGAGTGCGGGATCGAATGCCTGATCGCCGGCGGGGGCTGGGTTGGCTCCGGCTGCTGGCGGCGCCACGGCCCCGGTCACGAGCCGTCCTGCGCTGCACTGGCCAGTGTCGTTCCGGTGGTGCTCTGCACCCGCCAGATCAGACGATGCACGCCGAGGTGGCGGGGCAGCGCGCGCAGGCCGGGGATGTAGGGCAGCAGGATGAAGACCAGAGTGAGAGCAGCCATCAGGCCCCAGACCAGAGCGTCGGCATTGCCGGAGGTGGAGAAGGGTTTGACCTGGTACCAGAAGGTGTAGAGCCACATCCATGGCTGGCCCGGGTAGTTGCCGGTCTCGTTCATCATCCCCCACTGATCACCGCCCAGATGATCCGCGCGGGCCTGGTCCTCTAAGTAGGCGCCGTCGGCGAGCAGCAGCAGCGGCCTGGTTTCGTTGCTGGCGTAGAAGGTGTTCGAGCTGGTGAGCAGACCTTCCAGGCCGCCGCTGGCGGCGAGGGTCAGGAACCGGCCAGCCAGGGCCGGGACGGGTCCGTACGCACCGGGCTTGACGCTCGCCGGGTTGCCGTCCGGGACGGCTGCGAGCGCGTCGGCGTAGGCGGTGGCCCAGTTGGTTTGCTGGTCGTTGCTCGCGCCGGCCCAGGTAGTGAGGGCGCCGGTGAGAGTCGCGTCGCCGGTGATCGTGCCCAGTGGGGTGAGGACGAGATCGCGGGCACTGTCGATCGGGATTCGCACCCCGGCCCAGCGTTGCAGCGCCAACGGGCCGAGGTCTTGCCCCGGGCCGGCGTTGTTGTAGGGCGGGCCATAGCCGGCGCTGGTGCTGGTCCCACCGAGCTCGGCGGCGGCGGTGGCCACGACATCGGCAGGGGCCGCCTGCGCCCAGGATCTGAGGGTGAGCGCCTTGCGGTCCGGGGATGAGAACACCGCCGCGAGCAACACCGTACAGGCGCCGATCACGACCATCGCGACGACGAATTCCTTGACCAGGTCGTAGGGGCGCGTCGGGAACAGGTGCGAGTCCGGTGTGTTGTCCTGGCGCCGGCGAGGCGTCCGCGTGCTGGTCATCGCGGTCTGCCCACCGTCTGGATCGGGATGGCAGGAACGGGTTCGCTCGGCGCCAGCACCGGTCCCGGCGTCAGCTGTTCCCGCGCGGTCAGCTGTTCCTGCGCGGTCGGCCGTTCCTGCGCGGTCGGCTGTTCCTGCGCGGTCGGCTCAGCCGACTTCGCGAGCATCGGCGGTTGCGCGCCGAACGGTGGCACCACGCCGTGCCGTCGCACGAGGATCACATGCGCCACGATCAGCACTCCCACGATCAGCGGTAGCAGCATCACGTGCCACAGCAGCATCTGCCCGGTGTCCAGGACGTTGAAGACGGCGCCGACGCCGACGGCGTTGAGGCCGTCCTTCGCTTGTCCGGCGGTCCATTGGGAGTCGAAGTTCGTCTGGGAGAGGTAGCCGGTGAACGCGGTGCCGATCGAGCCGAGAAAGGCGACCGCACCGGTCACCCAGGTCAGGCCGCGTCGACCGCGCCAGGCCGCCATGAAGAACTTGCCCCACAGGTGGATGACCATGCAGAAGAAGAACAGCTCCACGCTCCACAGGTGGGTGGAATTGACGAAGTGACCGGCGGCGGAGGTGTGCCACCAGGCCGAGCCTTTCAGGGTCAGCACCAGCCCGGAGGCGATCACGTAGACGAACGCGGCCAGGGACGCGACGCCGAACACGTAGATCCAGGACCGCACGTAGGCCGGCTGCCGATCCGGTAACAGCTGCCCTGGGGGGACGGTGCGGCTCAGGCGGGTCCGAAGACCGACCGTCCAGCTCCGCGGCGGCTGCTCAGTTCTGGACATGGGGCACCCCGTCGGCAGGGTCCTGGTCGTCGAGACCGCGCGGGAACGGCAGGATCAAGGCGAGCGCGAAGACGACGAGCATCAGCACGATCACGATCAGGTTCGCCAGCGAGATCTGGATGACACCCCACTGCAGGAAGTGCGCATGGCCACCGAGCAGGCCGGTTGCCGTGATCACGATGAACCGTCCGGGCCGGGACGGGAAGACTGTGCCATCGGAGCCTCCACGGTGATCAGGTGGTCTTGTCGAGCGGGACAGGCGTCCCGTTCGCCGCCGCGGCGCCGATCGGTGCGCCTGTCGCCAGGGTCGGCGCGGCCAGGTTCGCGGCTGCCGCCTCGCGGGCCAGGAACGAGCCGAGTTCGGCGATCGTCGTCATCAGCGGCGCCGGGAAGACGACCGTGGTGTTCTTGTCGACGCCGATCTCCACCAGGCTCTGCAGATTCCGCAACTGGAGGGCAAGCGGGTGGGCCATCATCGTGTCCGAGGCATCGCCGAGCGCGGCCGCCGCTAGGGACTCGCCTTCGGCGTTGATGATCTTGGCGCGCTTCTCCCGTTCGGCCTCGGCCTGGCGGGCCATCGCCCGTTTCATGCTGTCGGGCAACTGGATGTCCTTCAGCTCCACCAGCGTGACCTCCACGCCCCAATCGACTGTGGTGACATCGAGGATCTTGCGAATGTCCAGGTTGATCTTGTCGGTCTCGGACAAGGTCTGGTCGAGGGTGTGTTGACCGACGACCTTGCGCAGCGTGGTCTGGGCGATCTGGTCGATTGCCGAGTAGACGTTCTCGATCGCCACGACCGACTTCACCGCGTCGACCACCTTGAAGTAGGCCACGGCGGAGACGTCAACGCTGACATTGTCGCGGGTGATGATGCCCTGGGACTGGATCGGCATGGTGACGATGCGCAGCGATACCCGGTGCAGCACGTCGACGAACGGGATGATCAGCCGGAAGCCGGGAGCTCGCTTCCCGATGACCCGGCCCAGACGAAACAGCACACCGTCCTCGTACTGCTTGACGATCCGGGCCGACATCGCCATGCCCACCAGGAGCAGGACGACGATCACGATCAGGACGGTGAGAAGGATCTTCATGGCGATGCTTCCGTTCGGGGTTGCTGCGGTCGTGGAGGTGGCGGGTTACGCCGTGCATGAGCTGCACCGCCACGGTTGGGTCGTACCCGCGCCCGGTCAGGAAGTTGCTGCTGGCGATTGCTGGCCACGCTCGTAGTGATCGCCGGGCTGAACGTCGGCGTGGGAACGGAGTGCTGCGGCTTGGCAATGGGCGAGGCATTCATGGTGATCCGGACGTGCGGTGGTCACCGGCGTGTTCGGCGCGGAGCTGGTGCTCGGCGAGGTCAGCGGCGGACGGCTGATCTCATCCCGGACTGGCTGAGCTTCTCAGCGATATTGACGCTACACCCATGCATGGCATCGAGCCGCTCGTCCGCCTGCTGGGTGGCGGCCGGCAGCTGAGGTCAGGAATCCGGGTCGCCGTCGAGGACCGGCACGGTGGCGAGGATGAGAGTGGCGGCCCCGGATCGATCCGTGCCAGCGTCCGCGGCGCGCGCATCGAGAGCCAGTTGAGCTTGTCCAGGGGTGTGGCCTCGGCCGATCAGCACTCCGAGGGCCTGGTTGACCAGCGATGCTGCCCGCAGCTGGGCCGCCGGGTCCGGTTCCGCGGGGATCGTCAGCTGCGCATCCAGGATGACACCGGTGAGCTTGCGGCCGGTCAGCCAGGACAGGTCGGCGGCGAGGTCGACGAATGCCCCACGGTTACCGGCGTACAGGACCAGCGATACCCGTGGCATGGGGCCATCGTGACCGGCGTCTGGCGCGTCAAACCTGAGCGAGGTGCGGATGTCGCCGACCTCAGTGGTGTCCTCGAGGGACGTGATGGTGATCGGTGGATCGCTACCAGTGACGGTCACCGTCAGGCCGAGGTAGGAGGGCACCGCCGCATGGGCGCCGGCTACCAGGTGGAGCAGGGTCTCGACTATGTCGGTGTCGGCATCGTCGAGGGCCTCGGTGAGCACGGCCAGCTCGGCGACCAGGGCAGCGTTGATCTGCACGAGGGATTCTGCTCCGCTGGGCGCTCCCGAGCGCCGGCCAACACACCAGGCGCCGCGCCCGGCAGGCTACCGATCCGCGGTGAGGAAACCCGAGACGCGACTCAGGACGCGACCCTTATCCGTTCCCCGCTTCAACGTACGCGGCCCGAGTCGTCAGGGACACCGCCCCGCGGAACCCGGCGTCGAAGAGGGTTCAGGACTCGCCGTGGCGAGCGCGAGCGCGCCGGACGGCGTCATCAACGATGCGCTGCGCCAGGTCGGCCAACTTGATGTGCTCACTCTGGCTGATCGCGCGAAGCCGGGCGAATGCCTCCTCGGCGGTGCCACCGCTGCGACCTCGTAGTAGGCCGACGGCCTGGTCGATCACCGGCCGGCTCGACAGCGCGGTCTGCAGCTGGCGGGTGAGTGCCAACGCCTGGGCAAGGATCTGGGCGTTGTGGACTGCGACCGCCGCGGGCTTGGCGAACAGCTCTCCGAGGTGGGCGGCGTGTTCGTCGAAGACGTCCTTGCCGTGGGCGTAGACATTGATGGCGCCGACCACCTGGCCGGGAAGCAGCAGCGGCAGCGATAGCGCGCTATGCACGCCCAACCGGCCGACTCGGGGACCGAACCGGGGCCACATTTTTTCACCGCCGAGAGACCCAGAACGTACGGTGCGTCGCTCCAGGGCCGCGGTGATGCACGGGCCCTCGTTCAGCGTGACGTATTGGATCTCGTCGATCTCACTGACGAACGGGGCGCTGGCGGCGAGGGCCTCGATCCGGTTGTCCGTGCGGTCTATCCGCAGCAGGGTGACGCCGGCGCCCTCGGCGCCGGGGATGGCATTGGCCGCGAAGGTCGCCACCTGGACCAGAAGTTCCGGTAACCCGAGAGCGCTCGTGACCAGGCCGGCCAGGTCGGCCAGACTGGCCTGCAGGTCCGCGGCGTCCGCGCTGGCCTGCTGCGCGGTGAGCGATCCGTCAGCCGGATCGTCGGCGCCGGGAGTGAAGTCGGTCATCGGGTCCCCGTGTTCACGGTGCTGCCTGCCATGCTCCCGTTCGGACGCTGGGCTCAACGATGGCCTTGCGGCGAGACCGTCGCGAGAGGTGGTGCTGGCTTGACTATAGCCACGCCGGGGAGTTCTTCCTGAATGGCGCTGTCCTGCGTTGCCCCGGACGCTGCGGTGGCCAACGGTCTTGGGCGGCATCCTTGGCCGTTGATGTGTGCTGCGTATTCGTCGGGGAACTGTGTGATGGAGGAGGTGACGGGGCTGACGGCACCGTCGGCGAGGGCGCAGAAGGCTCGGCCAAGGATGTTGTCGGACAGGTCGAGCAGGGTGTCGATGTCTTCGGCGGTGGCCTCGCCGTTTTCCAGGCGTTCATAGATGGCGATGTACCAGTAGGTGCCCTCCCGGCAGGGGGTGCATTTGCCGCAGGACTCGTGAGCGTAGAACTGGCTCCACTTCTGCACTGCCCGGACCACGCAGTCGTCCTCGTCGAACATCATTACCGCCGACGTGCCGTTCATGGACCCTGCTTTCACGACGGAGTCGAAGTCCAGCGGCACGTCCAGCTGGGCGGCGGTGAGCAGTGGTGTCGAGGACCCGCCCGGGGTCCAGAACTTCAACTTCTTGCCGCGGCTCATGCCGCCGGCCAGTTCGAGCAGTTCCCGCAGCGTCGTGCCCATCGGTGCCTCGTACTGGCCCGGGTGTTCCACCCGACCGGACAGTGAGTAGATCGAGGTTCCCGGGGAGCCCTCGGGACCCAGTTGCTTGTACCAGCCGGCGCCGCCGAGCACGATGTAGGGCACCGAGGCCAGCGTGCCGACGTTGTTCACGACAGTCGGTGCGTCATAGAGGCCGTTGGTCGCCGGGAACGGTGGCTTGAGCCGAGGCTGGCCGCGCTTGCCCTCCAGGGAATCCAGCAGCGCCGTTTCCTCCCCGCAGATGTAGGCACCGGCACCAGCGTGCACGGTGACCTCAACGTTGAGGCCGCTGCCGAGGATGTTGCGCCCGAGATATCCGGCGGCAAAGGCTTCAGTGACGGCGGTGCTGACGCGACGGATCGCATGCACAGCCTCACCGCGGATGTAGATGAACGCACGCTCGGCGCGCACGGCGTAGCAGGCGATGATGATCCCTTCGACCAGTGAGTGTGGGTCGTTCATCATCAACGGCAGGTCGCGGCAGGTGCCGGGTTCGCCTTCGTCGGCGTTGACCACGACGTAGTGCGGACGTGCGGGCTCATCAGGTTTGGGCTGGGGAATGAATTGCCATTTCGTGCCGGTCGGGAAGCCTGCGCCGCCGCGGCCGCGGAGGTTGGATTCCTTCACGACAGCGATGATCTCCTCGGGTGCCATGGTCAGGGCGCGGCGCAGCCCGGTGTAACCGTCGAGCCGTTCGTAGTTCTCAATCCGCCATGGCTGAGTCGTACCAAACCGCTTGGTCAGGACCGGCGTGAGCATCGGTTCAGCGCCCTGTGGTCGGCGCCGGAAGTTTGGCGACGGTGAGCAGCACGGCGGAGTCCTCGATGGCCTCCAGGCTGTGCCTGGAGGCCGGCACCACGAGCAAGTCTCCTGGGGTTCCTTCCCAGGTGACGTCTCCGCTGTGCAGCCGCACTCGTCCGTGTAGGACGTGCACTGTCGCCTCGCCGGGGTTGTCGTGCTCGTCGAGCACCTGTCCGCCGATCAGCGCGATGAGTGTCTGGCGCAGCACGTGCTCGTGGCCGCCGTAGACCGTGTGCGCGCTGCGTCCCGCGGTCGCGGTGCGGGCGTTGGTGAGCTGCTGGCGGACCAGGGCGGTGAGGGAGGACTTCTCCATAGGAATTCTTCTTTCTGCTCCCGCGGGAACGGTCTGTCTAGGGGCCCAGGATGAGGTGGTCAGATGGATTGGCGGTAGCCGAAGAACTCGTGGTCCTCGTTGTAGCCGCCGTAGCCGCCACCGATCTCGGAATAGTGCGCCACGAACTCGACACCCTTGACCCACTTGACCTGTTTGAAGCCGAGCTGGACCTCGTTGCGCAGCCGCAGCGGCGCGCCGTGACCGAACGTCAGCGGCGCGCCGTTCATGTCGTAGGCCAGCATCGTGAGGTGATAGGACATCTGCTCGATCGGGTGCGCGTCGTAGTAGATCCCGCCGTCGGGCCCGTCGCCGAGGGAGTAGAAGACGACCCACTTCGCCTCCGGCCGGGGCCGGACCAGGTCGATGACGGTCAGCATCGATACCCCGCCCCATTTCGCGACTCCTGACCAGCCCTGAATGCAGAAGTGCTGGGTGATTTGTTCCTGTCCGGGCAGTGCCCGGAGCTGGCTGAGATCCAGCTCGACCGGGTTGTCCACGAGTCCGTTGACCCGCAGTCGGTAGTCGGCAAAATCTCCGTCTCGGAGAGCGGCGTATTCCGTCGAGTCGGGATAGACGCCGTTATGCCAGAAGTACGGGGAGATATCGGCGTCGGTGTACTGGCCGGGGGCGGCGTCCAGGTGCTCGAACAGCCGCTGGGCAGGTCCGACCAAGGCGAACCCGGCTCGCTGCACCACCCGCGGATGCCGCAATGTCAACGGGGTCGCCGCGACCCAGCCCACCACTACGACCACCATCGAGACCGCGAAAACCCAGAAACCGGCCCAACTGCTGTCGGTGCGACTGGCGTAGACGTGATTGAGGTTGTGCAGCAGCCCGGTCGTGAACACCAGCGCGACGTGCACGACGACAAAGAACAGGAACCAGACAAGCACCAGAAAGTGCAGCGACCGGGCGGTCTGGATGCTCAATACGGTGCTGACCCGGGTGAACCGGGTCGACAGCGCCGGCGACATGCCCAGCCCCGTGATGAACGCCAGCGGGGCGGCGATGAAGATCGTGATGAAGTAGGCCAACAGCTGCAGGCTGTTGTATGACCCGCCCGTCGCTTCGACGGGCCAGCTCAGCGATAGGTACTGGATTCCGACCGACACCGCGGTCGGAAACACCGACCAGCTCGTGGGCACCACCCGCCGCCACTCGCCGGTGGCGAACAGCAGAACGTAGAACACGATGCCATTGAGCAGCCAGAGGGTGTTCACACCGAGATGCCACCAGCGGGCCAGCCCGATCGAATGCCGGATCCCAGGCAGCCCGACCTGGCCTGGCAGGCTGATCGAATCTTGCTTCGCTGTCCACAGCGGATCTGCCGGCACAGGTTTCTGGACGCGGAACCAGTCTTTGCCCGGTGTGCTGTGCCGCGTCCAGTACAGCCGTGGATGGTCGCTGAGGATCTGCACGCCCGAGCGGATGATGAAGACCAGCAGGAACAGGTTGAAGAAGTGCTGCACCCCGATCCAGAGCGGCAGCGCAGCGGTTGAGGGCCCAGCGCCGGAGTCGATCACCCCCGGATGGCGGGCGATGAACTGCTGCACCGAGGAGACGTTACGCAGCCCCTTCGCTGAAGCGACCGCGACGATCAGCAGCACGAACCCGATCGGCAGCAGCCACAACAGGTTGAACCACCGGCTGCGCCCGATCCGCACCCGAGGAGCAATGCCGTGAGCCACCGGGACCGCACCCGCCCAGGTACTCGGATCAACACGATCCTCCGCGGCCGAAAGCTCCGATCGGAAGCTCGCGCTCATCAGTCGCGCCGCGATCTCATCGCCACGGCTGACGCGCCGGCCGGCGACGCAACGTCCGTGACATAGACGTACTGGTGATCGCCGTTCACAGCAGTTTCCTTTGGAGCCACACCGGGCAGATAGGCGGCACAGCCAGGCAACGCACGTCAAGTTTCTGGGCGTGGAGCGGCACGCTCACGAAATCACGGCCCTGCGGCGACGATCACGGTCCCAGACCGGCACGGTCTCAGCCCCCACAACAAGACGCCGTCGTCCGCGTTCTGTCAAACCACGCAGCTGCCTGGTGACAGATTGTGCGAGTAGCTTCCAGGGGCTGGGGCTCAGTTGGTTCGCACCGAGTCTGCCGGCTTTCGGCTTTAGAACAGCGCGTTGGCCAGGTCCCGGCGAGCGGGGGCGACCCTCGGGTCGTCCGGGCCGAGCAGGTCGAAGTACTCCACCAATCGGTCCCGTACCGGTTGGCGTTCCTCGCCGTGCAGCCGGCGGACCAGCCCGATCAGCCGGCTCAGCGCGTCCGGGACGAGGTTGCTGGCAAGCTCTGCATCGGCCGCGGCCAGCTGTGCCTCGAGGTCATTCGGCGCGGCGGCCGCCGCCTCGACGGCATCGGCCGGCAGGGTGGCCAGCCGCGCCAGCAGGTTGACCTGCAACAGCGCCAGCTGAGCCTCGGTGTTGGCGGGCTCGGCAGACAGGATCGCCTGGTAGCTCTGAACGGCCAGCTCGAAATCACCGGCCTCCAGCGCGGCCTCGGCCGCAGTGAACCGCTCGTCCTCCGGCGCGCCGGGCGGTAATGCCGGCTCCGCACCGTCGGCCGGCTGCTCACCCGGTTCCGAGCCGGCCTCGCCGGCACCGGCCAGGCCGGCCTGCTGCGCGGCCTGCAGCAGGGCCGTGATGAACTCGCGTACCTGCGGCTCGGGAAGCGCACCCTGGAAGCCCGGTACCAGCTGGCCGCCGATTACCGCGAACACCGACGGGATGGACTGCACCTGCAACATCTGCGCAATCCGCTGGTTGGCCTCGACGTCGACCTTGGCCAGGATCCAGCTGCCAGCCGACTCGGTGGCGATCTTCTCCAGGATCGGCGAGAGCTGCTTGCACGGCTCACACCACTCGGCCCACAGATCCAGCAACACCGGCACCTGAAAGGACCGGTCCAGCACCTCGGTCTGAAAGTTGGCCTCGGTCGCGTCGATGACGTACTCGCCACCGGTCGGTGCCGGCGCGGTGGCCGCGCGGGCCGCCGCCTCCGACCGTGCCTTGACCGCGGCCAGGTCGATCGCTCCGGACATCGCCGCGATGGCAGCCGGCGACGGCGTGGGAGCTGCGGAACTACGGGCAGGACGAGCACCAGGACGCATGTTCACCATTTTTCCAGGTCAGCCCCGACCGCACCACCACCGCCCCACCGCCGCCAGCCATCGCCGGCCCCGACCCAGCTGACGGCGGCGGTCAGCTCAGCTGACGGCAGCGCTCAGCTCAGCGACCTGCTCGTCGGTCAGTCGAACCCCGGCGGCGGCCACGTTGTCCTCGAGATGTGCCACCTTCGAGGTGCCCGGGATCGGCAGCACCACCGGCGAGATGGCCAGTAGCCAGGCCAGTGCCACCTGCGACGGACTCGCTCCGGTCGCCTTGACCACGTGATCCACCGCACCGCCCGGCTTGGCCAGGTCACCGGCCGCGATCGGGAACCACGGGATGAACCCGATCCCCTCGGCGGTGGCGTAGTCCAGCACCGCCTGGGACTGCCGGTTGGTCAGGTTGTACAGGTTCTGCACGGTGGCGATCTCGGCGATCTCGCGAGCCGCCTTGAGCTCGTCCACACTTACCTCCGACACGCCGATCGCGCCGACCTTGCCCTCGTCCTGCAGTGCTTTGAGCTCACCGATCTGGTCGGCCAGCGGCACCTCGGAGTCGATCCGGTGCAGCTGCAGCAGGTCCAGCCGCTCGACCTTCAGCCGGCGCAGCGACAGCTCGGCCTGCTGGCGCAGGTAAACCGGCCGGCCCACCGGATGCCACTCGTCCGGACCGGTCCGGACCAGGCCGACCTTGGTGGCCACCAGCACCTGCTCGGGGTACGGGTGCAGCGCCTCGGCGATGATCTCTTCGCTGATGCCGGGACCGTAGGAATCGGCGGTGTCGATGAAGTCCACGCCGAGTTCGATGGCGCGACGTAGCACCGCGACCGACTCGGCCCGGTCGGCCGGCTCACCCCAGATGCCAGGACCGGTAATTCGCATCGCCCCGTAGCCGAGCCGGTGCACGGTCTTGCCCGCGATCTCGAACGTGCCGGATTCGGTTGCCGAAACGGCACCATTGGCTGAAGACACAGATAACTCCCTGTTTACGTTGGTCGAGCCGTCCTGGTGTAACCCGGCTGAGCGGACCCACATTCCGGCCGGCCGGCGCTCACTCCAGGAAGTCGCCGGCGTCGATCCGCAGCCGGCGCAGAATGCTGAACAACCGCAGCAGATCGTCCTCGGTCAGGCCAGCCAGGCCGAACTGGTTGCGGTGCAGTTCACTGGTCGCGCGGGCCACCGACTGGCGGCCCTGGTCGGTGATGACGGCCAGCGTGCCGCGCCCGTCGCGCGGATTGGGTTCGCGGCGCACCAGGCCGGCGCCCTCGAGCCGGTCCACCACGTTGGTGACGCTGGTGGCGTGTACCTGCAGCCGCTCGCCGATCTTGGACAGCGGTAGCGCGCCGGTCGATGAGAAGGTGAGCAGCACCAGCGCCTCGTACCGGGAGAAGGTCAACCCGAACGGTCGCAGGGCGGCGTCCAGCCCGGCGATCAGGATCTGCTGGGCCCGCATGATGGAGGTCACCGCCCGCATCGAGGCATAGACCCCTTCGCCTGCCTCGGGGTAATGGCTGACCCACGACTCGCCCGCGCGCTCGACCGGGTCGAAGGGCAGCGGCTCGGGCATGCCGCCCAGCCTATCGACTGGCACACATCGTGCAGACCCCGACACGAACGGCGACGTATCGTGGCGGGCATGACGACCTCTCCGCTGGCCGACTTCGACGGCCTTGCCCGGCTGGACCTGCTCGGACTCGACGCCACCCTGAGCAGCGAGGACCGCATCCTGCGCGACACGATCAGGCGGTTCGCCAACGACCAACTGCGGCCCAACATTGCCGAGTGGTTCGAGGCCGGCACGCTGCCGGCCCGCGACCTCGCGCTGGAATTCGGCAAGCTCGGCGTGCTCGGCATGCACCTGGAGGGCTATGACTGCGCGGGGGCCAAGGCCAGCCAGTACGGCCTGGCCTGCACCGAGATCGAGGCGGTCGATTCCGGCCTGCGATCGCTGGTCAGCGTGCAGGGTTCCCTTGCGATGTATGCCATTCATGCCTACGGCAGCGAGGAGCAGAAGCAGCGCTGGCTGCCTCGGATGGCTCGTGGCGAGGCGATCGGTTGCTTCGGCCTGACCGAATCCGACGCGGGTTCTGACCCTGGCTCGATGCGTACCTACGCCCGCCGCGACGGTGCCGGTGCGGATGCCGACTGGATCCTGCACGGCTCGAAGATGTGGATAACCAACGGCTCGATCTCCGATGTGGCCGTGGTCTGGGCCAAGACCGACGACGGCGTGCGTGGCTTCCTGGTCGAGAAGGGGATGACCGGCTACACCGCCACCGACGTCCATCACAAGATCTCGCTGCGGGCCTCGATCACCTCCGAACTCAGCTTCGACGAGGTACGGCTGCCGGCCTCCGCCCAACTTCCGGAGGCCAAGGGCTTGCGGGCGCCGCTGGGCTGCCTGACCGAGGCCCGGTTCGGCATCGTCTGCGGGGTGGCCGGTGCGGCCCGCGACGCGCTGGCCGCCGCGCTGAACTACGCCAACAGCCGGGTGCAGTTCGGCAGGCCGATCTCGTCCTTCCAGCTCACCCAGCGCAAGCTTGCCGAACTGGCAGTCGCCGTGCAGAACATGCAGCTGGTGGCCCGCCGGCTGGGCGAACTGAAGGACGCCGGCCAGATCCAGCCGCACCACATCAGCTACGGCAAGTTCAGCAACGTCAGCGCTGCCCTGGACGTCTGCCGCGAGGCGCGCAGCATCCTGGGTGGTTCCGGCATCACCACCGAGTACTCCCCCTTACGGCATGCGGTGAACCTCGAGACGGTCTACACCTACGAGGGCACCCATGAGGTGCACACCCTGGTGCTGGGCGAGAAGCTGACCGGAATCAGCTCCTACCGCTGAGCTGTGCCTGGAAGCAATGCGCCGCCCGGTCGGCTAGCGTCGGCGGGGTGGATTGGAACCTGCGCGCCTGCTCCCGATCGGGCCATGTCACCTACGCTCCGGACGAGGTGGCGCTGCGGCAACGGCTCGAAGCCGGCACCCCACTTGGCGATGCCTGGCGTTGCCTGCGCTGCGGCTGCTACATCCTTGGCGAGCCACACGGCAGCGGGCCGGCCGAGGACGCACCCGGTCTGCTGCGCGGACGGGCGCTGCGATCGGCGTTCATCCTGCGATTCCTGGCCATCGAGCGGTTCGTCCGGGGTGGGCTGATCCTGCTGCTGGGGCTGGCAGTCCTGCAGTTCAAGTCGAGCCAGGTCAGCGTCCGGCAGATCTTCGACAAGGATCTGAGCGCGGCCAAGCCGTTGCTCAACCAGCTGGGCTGGAACGCCTCGGACTCGGGCCTGATCCACTCGGTGGAAAGCGCCCTGAACGCCCGCCGCTCGACGTTGACCTTGGTGGCCGCATTCCTCATCTTCTACGGGGTATTGCAACTCATCGAGGGTGTCGGACTGTGGCTGCTCAAGCGCTGGGGTGAGTACTTCGCGGTGGTCGCTACCTCGCTGTTCCTGCCGCTGGAGATCTACGAACTCACCGAGAAGATAACGGTGTTGCGAGTCGGCGCGTTCCTGCTCAACCTGGCTGCGGTGCTGTATCTGCTGCTGTCCAAACGGCTGTTCGGCCTGCGTGGCGGCCACCGGGCATACCAGGCACAGCTGCACGAGGCATCCCTGCTCGAGGTCCAGGAGTCCTCCCAGGTAGACAGCTGAGCAGCCTCAGCCGAGGCCCAGCTCGCGCGCGATCCGGCCCATCTGGAAGTCGAAGTAGGCCTCGTAATCCTGGACGGCACCGGTCAGGTGGCCGAACAACTCGAAGCTGATGCTGCCGATGAGCTGGGTCCAGGCCATCACCGCCCGGGCCAGCTGGTGCTCCGGCACGGCCGGTGCGATGAGGGCCCGCAGTGCCTTCAGATCGGCCCGGACCGGACGCGGTATCGGCCCGTCAGCGGCCGGCAACCGGCCGGCCTCGATCGCGTCGGACACGATCCGCACCATCAATAGGGGTATCCGAGCCGCCGGATCCACGGTGTCGCGCGGCGCCTGGTAGCCGGGGACCGGGCTGCCGAAGATCAGCGCGTACTCCTGGGGATTGGCCCGCGCCCAGCCACGGACCGCCCGGGTCAGCGCCAGCCAGCGGCCGGTGAGATCCGATCGCCGGCAGCCGGCCTCGGCCGCCTCGGCCGCCGCACCGACCGCGTCGTAGGCGTCGATGATCAGCGCGGTGAGCAGCTCGTCCCGGCTCGGGTAGTAGCGGTAGACCGCTGAGGAAACCATGCCCAGCTCACGCGCCACCGCCCGCAGCGACAGCTCCGCCGAGCCCACCTCGGCGAGCTGGCGACGGGCCACCTGCCTAATCTCGCGGCTGAGCTCGTCCCGGACCCGGGCTCGGGCTGTTCTCGGTGCATTCTCCTTGGCCATACCGCCACTATGCCCTTAAATCAGAGCGGTGGCAACAAACGAGAGCAGTGCTCTTGACAAGTCGGCAGACTTGACTGCATCATTGATCCGAACAGAGAGCACCGCTCTCCACAACGAAAGGATCCGATCATGACCGACGAGCAGCGCTACCTCGAACCCGGCTGGCTCACCAGGAACGTCTTCAACCGCAGCGTGCGCCGACTGACCCGAATGGGCATCAGCGTCTACGGCTCCCGCGACCTGCGGGTGCGCGGCCGGCAGAGCGGTGAGTGGCGGACCACGCCGGTCAACCCACTCAGCTTCGACGGCCAGCGTTACCTGATCGCACCTCGCGGCGTGACCCAGTGGGTACGCAACCTGCGCGCGGCCGGCGCCGGCGAGCTGACGGTCGGCCGGCGGATCGAGGCATTCTCGGCCAGCGAGCTTGCCGACGACGCTAAGGCCGCCGTGCTGCGGGAGTACCTGCGCAAGTGGAAGTGGGAGATCGGCGCGTTCTTTCCCGGTCTGGACGCCAACGCCTCGGATGAGCAGCTGGCCGCGGTCGCGCCGGACTTCCCGGTCTTCCGGATCCAGCCAGCCTGAGAGAGCTCAGTCGGTACGCAGCGAGGCCAGCAGTTCCTGCGATGCCGCGTAGGGATCCAGCTCACCGGCAGCCACCCGGCGGCTCAGCTCGGGCAGCGCCGCCGCCCCGCGCACCTCGCCGAGCCGGCGCCGGATCGCCGACACCGCGATCGCCTCGACCTCGTTGCGGGCGCGTTCGGCCCGCCGCCGTGCCAGGCCGCCAGAATCGACCAGCCAGCGCCGGTGCTCCTCGATCGCGGTGACCAACTCGGCCACCCCATCGGCCTGGATCGCCACCGTCCGGACGATCGGTGGTTGCCAGCCCTCACCAGCACCGGCCATCGACTGCAGCTGCCGTAGCTGCCGGCTCACCTGGCTGGCCCCGTCCCGATCGGCCTTGTTCACCGCGAAGATGTCGGCGATCTCGAGGATGCCGGCCTTCGCGGCCTGGATGCCGTCGCCCATCCCCGGCGCCAGCAGCACCACCGTGGTGTCGGACAGCCGGACCACCTCGACCTCGGACTGCCCCACCCCGACCGTCTCGACCAGGATCACCTCGCAGCCGGCCGCATCCAACACCCGCAGGGCTTGCGGGGCCGCCGCGGCCAATCCGCCCAGCTGTCCCCGGGTGGCCATCGAACGGATGAATACCCCGGGATCGGCGGCATGTTCGGTCATCCGGATCCGGTCGCCGAGCAGCGCGCCACCGGAGAACGGCGAGGACGGATCGACCGCCAGCACCCCGACCCGCCGGCCTGCCGAGCGCAGCGCACTGATCAGCGCCGAGGTGGTGCTCGATTTGCCGACGCCCGGCGCCCCGGTCAACCCGACGACCTGGGCGCGGCCGGTGTGCGGGGTCAGCAACCTGGCAAGTTCCGGCAGTTCCGGCGACTCGTCCTCGACCAGCGAGATCAGCCTGGCCACCGCGCGGGATTTGCCCCGCCGGGCCTGCTCGACGAGATCGCCGAGGTCCTCGCTACGCCGGCCGGCCAACGCTAGCTCTTGGGAACCCGCACGATCAGCGCATCGCCCTGACCGCCGCCGCCGCACAGCGCCGCGACCCCGATACCGCCGCCACGCCTGCGCAATTCCATCGCCAGGTGCAGGGTGATCCGGGCACCGGACATGCCGATCGGGTGGCCCACCGCGATCGCGCCACCGTTGACGTTGACGATGTCCTCGCTGACGCCCAGCTCGCGCGCCGAGGCCAGCCCGACGGCGGCGAATGCCTCGTTGATCTCGATCAGATCCAGATCGGCGACCGCGATGCCCTCCTTGGCCACCGCAGCCTTGATGGCGTTGGCCGGCTGGGACTGCAGCGTCGAGTCCGGCCCGGCGACGACGCCGTGCGCACCGATCTCGGCCAGCCAGCTCAGCCCGAGCTCCTCGGCCTTGGCCTTGCTCATCACGACCACCGCGGCGGCACCGTCGGAGATCGGCGAGGCCGACCCCGCGGTGATGGTGCCGTCCTTGCGGAAGGCCGGCCGCAACCGGGACAGCGACTCGACGGTGGTGTCGGCACGAATCCCCTCGTCCATCCGGAACTCGATCGCCTCTCCCTTGCGCTGCGGGATGGCCACCGTGGTCACCTCGTCGTCGAACAGCCCGTTCTTCCATGCCTCGGCGGCACGCTGGTGGCTACGAGCGGCGAAGGCGTCCTGCTGCTCGCGGCTGAACTCCTGATCGCCAGAGTTGGCAGCCTCGGTCAGGCCGCCCATCGCCTGGTCGGTCAGCGAATCCCAGAGGCCGTCGAAGGCCATGTGATCGGCCATCTCGACCGTGCCGTACTTGAAGCCCTCGCGGGACTTGGCCAGCAGGTGCGGAGCCTGGCTCATCGACTCCTGGCCCCCGGCCACCACCACGTCGAACTCGCCGGCCCGGATCAGCTGGTCGGCCAGCGCGATGGCATCCACGCCGGACAGGCAGACCTTGTTGATGGTCAGCGCCGGCACCGTCAACGGGATGCCGGCCTTGTGCGCGGCCTGCCGGGCCGGGATCTGGCCGGCCCCGGCGGTGAGCACCTGGCCCATGATCACGTACTGAACCTGCTCGGGCGCGACGCCACTGCGGTCCAGCGCGGCCTTGATGGCGATGCCGCCGAGGTCGGTTCCGGAGAAATCCTTGAGCGAGCCGAGCAGCCGGCCCATCGGGGTCCGGGCACCGCCGACGATGACGGAGGTGATGGCAGACGTTTCGGGCATTGAGACCTCCAGAGAATGTGGAGTCCACGATATAGAGCCAGAGCTGAATGGTAGTCCGCGCGGCGATATGACACTTGCCACGCCGACATTGCACGAACCTGGTTCACCCCGCACGATAAGCCGAAACCGGCGCAGGGAGCCTTCATGACCATCTTGGCGATCGACCACGTAGGGATCGCGGTGCCCGATCTGGACGCCGCAATCGCTTTCTACCGGGACACCTTCGGCATCCAGAGCGTGCACGAAGAGGTCAACGAGGAGCAGGGTGTCCGCGAGGCGATGCTCGCGGTGGGCGACGGCAGCACCCAGATCCAGCTGCTGGCCCCGCTCAACGACCAGTCCACCATTGCCAAGTTCCTGTCCCGCAGTGGGCCCGGTATGCAGCAATTGGCCTATACCGTCGATGACATCGAGGCCACCTGCGCCGAGCTGCGAGGCCGGGGCCTGCGGCTGCTGTTCGAACAGCCCAAGCGCGGTACGGCCGATTCCCGGGTGAACTTCGTCCATCCCAAGGATGCCGGCGGCGTCCTGATCGAGCTGGTGGAACAGGCGCCCGAGCACTAAACGGTACGACCTGACCAGTTTTTTCGTACCTTTTGCACAGGTTTAGACATCAGGCTACGGTGGGCGTCCCGGCCATTCCCGTCTGGAGTCACACATGCGGCGCTCTCGCCTGACCATCCTGCTCGGCGCTACCGCGCTGGGCCTGTCGATGCTGACCGTCCCTGCCCAGGCAGCCACCTCGAAGTACACGCTGGTGACCGAACCGGCAGACAATTACCAGGCGATCTACTCCCTCATCACCAGCGCGACGACCAGCCTCGACATGACCATGTACGAGCTGACGGACACCACCGCCGAGCAGGATCTCGCGGCCGACGCCAGCCGTGGCGTGACCGTCCGGGTGATCCTGGACGTCAACCGGGAGAAGTCCAACAACCAGGCCGCATTCAGCTACCTGGCAGCTCACGGCGTGCAGGTCGTCTGGGCGCAGACCAAGTACGCGGCAACGCACCAGAAGACCATTACGGTCGATGGCAAAACCTCCGCGATAATGTCGGGCAACCTGACCAGCCAGTACTACGCGACCAGCCGGGACTTTGCGGTGCTGGATACCAACCTGGTCGATATCGCCGCCATCGAGAAGGTTTTCAACGCCGACTTCGCGGGCACCGCGATCACCCCGACCGACGGTGACAACCTGGTCTGGAGCCCCACGGACTCCCAGACCAAGCTGATCAACCTGATCAATTCCGCCACCTCGACGCTGTCGGTGGAGAACGAGGAGATGGCCGACACCGCGGTCACCAACGCCCTGGTCGCAGCTGCCAAGCGCGGCGTCACCGTGCAGGTGACCATGACTGCCAACAGCAGCTATGACAGCGCCTTCAACCAGCTTGTCGCAGCCGGCGCGAAGGTGCACCTCTACGCCCAGACCGCCTCGCTCTACATCCATGCCAAGGTCATCGACGTGGACGCCGCGCTGGCCGCGCACCGCGACTACGTCGGCTCGATCAACTTCTCCGACTACTCCCTGAACCAGAACCGCGAGCTGGGATTCATCAGCTCCGACAGTGGAATCGACACTGGGCTGAACACCGCCCTGGCCTCGGACTTCGCCGGCGGTACGAACTACACCGGCTAGTGGCGCGTGTCGTTAGTTTCTAGGCGGTTGGTGGTGGGTGAGAATGGTTTATGTCTGCTCGCCCTGCTGCACCGCTCGGTCTTCGTGATGGTGATCGTGAAGGTTTGGAGAGTTGGGTTCGCTCGACCTCGATCCGGGCGGGGTTGGCGCAGCGGGCGCGGATCGTGTTGTTGGCCGCGGACGGTGTCAGCAATACCGAGATCGCCCGTCGGGTAGGGGTGGCGCGGCAGACGGTGATCGATTGGCGTGCCGATTACGGCTGTTCGGGTTTGGCGGGTTTGGATGACCGGCCACGCTCGGGTCGCCCGCGGGTGGTGGACCGGCAGAAGATCATCGCCGCGACGTTGTTGCCGCCGCCGCGCAAGTACGGGGTGACGCACTGGTCCTCTCGTTTGCTGGCCGATCACTTGAAGACGAGTTCCTCGACGGTGGCTAAGGCATGGCGCGAGGCCGGGGTCGCACCGTGGCGGGTCGAGACGTTCAAGTTCTCCACCGACCCGGAGTTGGTCGCCAAAGTCAGCGACGTCGTCGGGTTGTATTTGGCGCCGCCGGAGGACGCGATTGTGCTGTGTGTAGATGAGAAATCTCAAATACAAGCCCTGGACCGCACGGCACCGATGCTGCCGATGCAACCCGGCCTGCCCGAACGCCGCACGCATGACTACAAACGCCACGGCACGACCACGTTGTTCGCCGCACTGGAGATCGCGACCGGCAAGATCACCGGCCGCTGCCAACCCCGGCACCGCCATCAGGAGTTCCTGCGGTTCCTCAAAGACGTCGCCCGCGCCTACCCCGACCGCGAACTGCATCTGGTGATGGACAACTACGCCGCCCACAAACGCATCGAGATCCGCGGCTGGCTTGCTGCCAACCCCCGCGTGCGGGTCCACTTCACCCCAACCTCGGCGTCCTGGATGAACATGGTCGAAATCTGGTTCGGCATCATCGAACGCCAAGCCATCCACCGCGGCAGCTTCGGCTCCGTCCGAGAACTCAACACCAAGATCCGCGCCTTCATCAACGGCTGGAACGACCGCGCTCACCCTTTCGTCTGGACCAAGACCGCCGACCACATCCTCACCAAAGCCAAGCGCCCAACCACTTCAAACTCAGACCACTAGTTAGACGCTATGACGTGACCGTGCCGATCTGGGTGGTTGCGGGCCAGGGCCTCGCTCACGCAGGTTCATAGGTTGTCCGGCAGCAGAGCTGTGTGACCGGTCACGAGGCGCTGCTGAAAGCGCTACCCATCAGTAGCCTCGTCCGCACGCTACCCATCCCCCAGCGATGGCGCACCACCGGGAGGAACCGTCATGGACCAGATCCGAGCGGCCGTCAACGCCGGCACTCCGGACGCGCTGGCCGAGCTGGGCGAACTACCGATCCCGGACAGCTATGCCGGCGTGGTGGTTCGCGCCGACGAGGCCGAGATGTTCGAATGCCTGGCCACCAAGGACAAGGACCCGCGCAAGTCGCTGCACCTGCAACAGGTACCCACCCCCGAGGTCGGCCCCGGTGAGGCGCTGATCGCGGTGCTGGCCAGTGCCATCAACTACAACACCGTCTGGACGTCGATCTTCGAGCCGGTCTCGACGTTCTCGTTCCTGCGCCGGTACGGCAATTCCTCCGAACTCGCGAAGAAGCACGATTTGCCTTATCACGTCGTGGGATCCGACCTCGCCGGCGTGGTGCTCAAGACCGGCCCCGGAGTCACCCGATGGAAGGTCGGTGACCGGGTCGTCGCGCACTGCCTGTCGGTGGAGCTCGAGGATCCGCAGGGTCACGACGACACCATGATGGACCCGCAGCAACGGATCTGGGGCTTCGAGACGAACTTCGGCGGCTTGGCCGAGCTGGCGCTGGTGAAGTCGAATCAGCTGATGCCCAAACCCGAACACCTGACCTGGGAAGAGGCCGCCGCACCGGGACTGGTCAACTCCACCGCCTACCGGCAGCTGGTCAGCCACAACGGCGCGAACATGAAGCAGGGTGACGTCGTGCTGATCTGGGGCGCCTCCGGCGGCCTGGGCGGCTACGCGACCCAGTTCGCGCTCAATGGCGGCGCCATCCCGGTGTGCGTGGTGTCCTCACCGGACAAGGCCGAACTGTGCCGGCGGATGGGCGCCGAACTGATCATCGACCGGTCCGCGGAGGGCTACCGGTTCTGGCAGGACGAGCAGACCCAGGACCAGAGCGAGTGGAAGCGGCTCGGGGCCAAGATCCGTGAGCTGACCGGCGGCGACGACCCGGATATCGTCTTCGAGCACCCGGGCCGGGAAACCTTCGGCGCCTCGGTGTTCGTGGCCAAGCGGGGCGGCACCATCGTCACCTGCGCGTCGACCTCCGGCTACCTGCACGAATACGACAACCGGTACCTGTGGATGAACCTCAAGCGGATCGTCGGCTCGCACTTCGCCAACTACCGCGAGTCGTGGGAGGCCAACCGGTTGATCGCCAAGGGCGCGGTGCATCCGACGCTGTCCAAGGCGTACTCGCTGGCCGATACCGGCCAGGCCGCCTCCGACGTGCACCGCAACCTACATCAGGGCAAGGTCGGCGTGCTGTGCCTGGCCGAGTCCGAGGGCCTGGGAGTCCGGGACGAGGCAATGCGGGCCCACCATCTCGACGCGATCAACCGGTTCCGGGACGTCTGAGCGCTACCCGGTTGCCGGTTCGGTCCCGAAAGCCGGCTAGCTGAGCCGTCCGTCGCATTTCGTCCGGCGTGAGTTTTGTCTTAGCAGATCGACCGATTCCTGAACACGCCCCAAGCCCTCACCGTGGCGCCAGCCGAACGTGCAACCATGGGGGTATGGCAGCGGAGGACCAGAACACCGAACTACTGCCGCTACTCGATAGCGACGACCCCTTCTTCGATGTCGGCCTGCGTGGTTACGACAAACATCAGGTGGACGATTATGTGGCGCGGGCCGTCGCCCAGGTGGCGGAGTTGACGGCCGCTCGCGACGCGGCCCTGGCCACCAGCGCGGACCGGGCCGCCCAGCTGGCCAGCCGCGAGGCGCACATCGAGTCGCTCAAGCAGCAGGCCGCCCGGGGTGCGGAAACCCTCAACTCGGCCACCGTCTCCGACCGGATCCGGGAAATGCTGCAGCTGGCGACCGAAGAGGCCGCCCAGACCCGCCGGGCCGCCGAGCAGGAGGCCGAACGGGTGCTTGTCTCGGCCCACGCGGACGCCGAGCGGGTCCGGGGCGAGGCGGCCGCCGAGCAACAGCGGCTGACCGCGACCGCCTCCCAACGGGCCGCCGAGGCCGATCAGAAACTCAGCCAGGCCCGGGTCCAGTCCGGTTCTGAGCTGGACAAGGCCCGCAACGAGGTGGCTCGGCTCACCGAGGCCGCCCGCGCCGAGCGCGACCGGCTGGACGCCGAGGCAGCGGCTGCCCGGTTGGCTGCCGAACAGGCGGCGCAGGCCCGGATCAGGACGGCCGAAGAGGACTTCGAAATCACCCTGCGGGATCGCCGAACCGCCGCCGAGCAGCAGGCGGCGGCCGATCAGGCCGCCGTCCGCGCCGAGGCCAACCGGCTGATCGCCGAGGCGAAGCAGCGAGCCGCCGCGCTGGCCGACGAGCGAGAGCAGACCCACCAGGCCCTGCGACAACTACACCAGCGGCTGACCAGCGTCATCGAAGACGCCACCGACGCGTGAGCGAACCGGTCGATCCCTCGGTAGAACTCGCCGAGGTGGATCTGGCAGCGGCCGGTTTCGGTCCTCGACAACGCAGCTTCGCGACCTACTCGCCGTTCCGGCTGGGGCTGACCGCGGCGATCGGTTTCGGCCTGGCCTACCTGCTCTTCCGAGCCGCCCAGCAGGGCCAGGACACCCTGCTACTGCTGTTACTGGCGCTCTTCCTGGCAGCCGGCCTCGACCCGGCCGTCCGGCGGGTCGAGGCGTTCGGGCTGGCTCGCGGCCCTTCGGTGGCGGTGGTCTTCGTGGTTGCGCTGCTGCTGCTGACCGGCCTCGGTTTCGCGGTGGTACCGCCACTGGTCCAGCAGACCTCGACGTTCGTGCACAACCTGCCCGGCTACGTCAGCGAGTTGCAGCGCAATCACCGGGTGGCCGAGCTCGACCGCAGGTTCGGCGTGCTCACCTCGGTACAGAATTACCTCAAGGACTCCTCGCTGATCAAGCAGCTGGCCGGCAACCTGCTCACCGTCGGATCCGCGGTGGCCTCGACCATCTTCCAGGTCTTCTCGCTGGCCATCCTCACCCTGTACTTCCTGGCCTACCTGCGCGATATCACCGGCTTCGCCTACCGGCTCACCCCGGCCAGCCGCCGTCCACAGGTCAGCCGGATCGGCGACAAGATCGTCACCCAGATCGGGCTGTACGTGGTGGGCACGGTCACGCTCGCCCTACTACGGGGCTTCTTCACGCTGATGTTCCTGTGGGCATGCCAGGTGCCCTACCCGTTCGCGCTGGCCTTCATCGCCGCGGCGCTGGATCTGGCTCCGGTGGTCGGCACCGCGCTGGCCGCCCTGGTGGTCTCGACGGTGGTGCTGCTCGAATCGGTGCCGACCGGCATCGCGGTGATCTGCTTCTTCGTGGCCTACGAGGTGCTGGCCAGGCTGGTGTTCATCCCCCGGCTGCTGGACAAATCCGTCCGGGTCAGCCCGGCCGCCGCGGTGGTCGGGGCGATGGCCGGGTTCATCATGCTGGGCGTGATCGGCTTCCTGATCTCGATCCCGCTGGTCGCGGTGCTGACCCTGATTCTGCGCGAGGTCTTCCTGCCACGCCAGGCCACTCGCTGAGCATTCGGTAGCCCGGCGCTGGATCACTGTGCTCGGCAGTCCCGACCGGCCGGCAGCTGGCCAGCGCCGGGGTCCTGGGCTATCAGCCGTAGCGGGGCGCGTTGCGGCTGCGCTGCACCGCCGGGCTCCGGTTGTTACGAGCCGCCCAGCAGCCGGTGTGCCAGTGCCGCCGGTCGCCGGCCTCGAGATCATCGGCCGGCCAGGCCACCACGTGCGCAAGGTTCGCCAGCAGCTGGTCACACCCCGGGCACCGGTACGGCCCGGTGGAGTTGGCCCCGCTCACCGCACGCACTCGATAGTGCTCGCCACGCCAGGTTTCCGTGCGCTCGGCGCCGCCGCTGCCGCCGGCTCGCTGCGGTTCGGCGGCGGCCTTCCGGCGGGACGGGACGTTGCGACGAGGCATACAGCCGAGTCTATGTCCGCAGCGGCGGGGAGCCGGACGGATGCCCGCGTGGCAGCGAGTCTATGTCCGCGGTGGCGGGGAGCCGGACGGATGTCCGCGTGGCAGCGACCCGCCGTCCCGGTCTGGTTCCTGCAGGTCCGCGACGGCTCGTTCCGGATTGGCGACCAGTAGTAGTTCGGGAAAGTGCAGGTAGTTGCGGATCGGCTTGCGGTCCGGGTCTCGCCAGCCCGGCGGCTGCCAGTACGGAATCCCTTTGATCATCAGGGCTTTCCAACCTTGGCGAGGTGCCTCGCTGTTGTGATACCCACAGGTGACCGTCATCGAATCGATGCTGGTCTCGCCGCCCTTGGCCCAGTCGGTGATGTGATGGATCTCCGAACGAGCGGCCGGCTTCGAGCAGTCGGGGAAAGTACATCCGCGATCGCGCGCGAACAGCGCCTGTCGCTGGGCGGGACTGGCCAGCCGACGGCCACGTCCATAGCTCATTATCCCGCCAGTTCCCGAGAGCACCACGGGCAGCATTTTTGCCTCGGCCGCGAGCCGGAGCGCCTCGTCGATCGACAACGCGCCACCGTGGTGCACGGTCGCGGCACCGGCGCGTTCTTCAAGCTGATCCACAGTCATGGTGAGAACCAAGGTGGTTGGCGCTCCGGCGCTGTCGGGCAACTCCCCCGAAGCTAGCAATAACTTGCCCGCCTGTTCGAAGGCGTCATGCATGCGCTGCGCCGGCATCCGAGGGTCCTCGCCCAGGGCGTCCCCGCACGGCTTGACCGCCAGCGGGGTGAGGACCGTCTCCCAGATGGCCCGGCACGCCGGCGTGAGCAATCCGGTCAGCTCACCGCCGGAGTCGCCGAGCCGATTCAGGTGTAGCCGGCGCCGGGAGCGATCTCGTCGATCAGCCTCAGCAGGAGCCGGGCCATCCGGGTCCAGCTGTGCGGCAATCCGCTCGGCGAGAATCGCGACCGACCGGGGATCCCTCGTCCGGGCAAGCTCTACCAGCGTTGTCTCGACCTCACCGCCCCGCAACGCCCGCACCCCCACCGGCAGCCCGTCGAGGGCCTCGGCGATCACCTTGGCATGCGTCGGGCTGATCTGCCCCTCGGCCATCGCCCTGGCCGCCTCGGGAAGGAGCGGCTGCAGGGGCTCACCCGTCAGGGCATGCCGAGGGCTGAACCACGTCATTGCCGCCGCGAGCTCCTTCGCCGCTGGAGCCGCGCAGCGCAGGCTCGCCTGCAGGAACTGCGACACACCTCGAAAGCCCAGCTCGGCCGGTACCTTGCGCTCGGTCAACTCGGCGGCCCGCACCAGCTGGGCATGCCGTAGTCGGGAGAGCTGCGCCTCGATCATGGGTAGCGAGCGCAGCAGGCTCGCGGAGTCCTCACCGGTGGCATCGAGGGCCAGCAGCTCATCGACACAGGCGCCGAGCTGGGACAGCACCGCCGCGCAGTCCTGGTGGCCGGTCAGCCTCGATTCGCTCACCCCAGCAATTATTCAGCTCGGCTGCGCCCGCCAACCCTCCGAAGAACATCTGTGGATAGTCCCGTTGGCTGTGGATAGCGACGCAGCCGGCGACGGGAACACCGGCATGAAGCCGAAGCAACCGGCCGCACCCGACGGAACAGAAACGGGCGAGAAGGGTCGACCAGACCTCTCAGCCGGCCAGCGCCTGCACCACCCGGGACGGGCTGGGCCGACCGAGCTGGCCGGCCATCCAGACGCTGGTCTCGACCAGGGCCGCCAGATCCACCCCGGTCTCGATGCCGAGGCCGTTGAGCTGCCAGAGCAGGTCCTCGGTGGCCAGGTTGCCGGTGGCGCTCTCGGCGTACGGGCAGCCGCCCAGGCCGCCGGCGGAGGCGTCCACGATCGACACCCCGCACCGTAAGGCGGCCAGGGTGTTGGCCAACGCCTGGCCGTAGGTGTCATGAAAGTGCACCGCGATCTGGGACAGCGACACCCCGGCCTCGGCAACCAGGCCGAGCAGCGCCTGCACCTGGCCGGGGGTGGCCACCCCGATCGTGTCGCCCAGACTGAGTTCGGTGCAGCCCAGTGCCATCAGCTCGGTAGCCACCCGGGCAACCTGGGGCAGCGGCACCGGGCCTTCCCACGGATCACCGAAGCACATCGACAGGTAGCCGCGAACCCGCAGCCCGTCCTGGCGAGCGGCAGCCACCACCGGCGAGAACATCTCGATCGACTCGGCCACCGTCCGGTTCAGGTTCTTGCCGGCGAAGGTCTCGGTCGCGCTACCGAAGATCGCGATCTCGGTCGCGCCGGCCTCGATCGCCCGGGCCAGGCCCTTCTCGTTCGGTACCAGCACCGGATAGCGCACGCCGGCCTGGCGCGGTAGCAAGGCCATCAGCTCCTGCGCGTCAGCCAGCTGCGGGATCCACTTGGGATGCACGAAGCTGGTCGCCTCGACCACCGTGTGACCGGCCGCGACTAGCCGCTGGATGAACTCCACCTTGACCTCGACCGGCACGATCGCCGACTCGTTCTGCAGCCCGTCCCGTGGGCCGACCTCGCAGATGGTGACCCGCTCGGGCAACCCGTCCAGCCTGACCACATCCGGCAATCCAGCGGCAACCATCGAAGAACTCCTTGAGATCTAAGCGTATTCGCGGAAACCCTTGCCGGTCTTGCGGCCTAACCGGCCGGCCCGGACCAGGTGTTCAAGCAACGGGGCCGGCGCGAAACCGGGCTCGCGGAATTCCAGGTAGAGCACCCGCTGGATGGCCAGCGAGACGTCCAGGCCGACCACGTCCAGCAGCTCGAACGGCCCCATCGGGTAGCCGCAGCCGACCTTCATCGCCGAGTCGATGTCCTCGCTGGTGGCGTAGTGCGCCTCCAACATCTTGACCGCGTCGTTGAGGTACGGGAACAGCAGCGCGTTGACGATGAAGCCGGCCCGGTCACCGCAGCTGACCGGATGCTTGCCGAGCTGGGCACTGACCGCCAGCGCGGTAGCGGCCACCTCCGGCGCGGTGGCCACCGTACTGACCACCTCGACCAGCGACATGATCGTCGCCGGGTTGAAGAAGTGCATGCCGATCACGTCGCTCTGCCGCGAGGTGGCGGCCGCGCACTCGATGACCGGCAGCGACGAGGTGGTGGTGGCCAGGATCGCGCCCGGCTTGCAGATCTCGTCCAGGTTCGCGAACAGGGCTTGTTTGACGGACAGTTCTTCGACGACCGCCTCGATGACCAGATCCACCGAGGCCAGCTCGTCCAGCCGGTGCGAGCCGGTGATCCGGGCTACTGCCGCGTCCCGGTCCTGTTCGGTGAGCTTGCCGCGCTGGACGGCCTTCTCCAGCGAGCGCTGCAAGCCGGCGGTGACCTTGGCAACCTTCTCGGCCGAGCGGGCGATGAACGTGACGTCATAGCCGGCCTTGGCGAACACCTCGATGATGCCGGTGGCCATCGTCCCGGAACCGACCACGCCGACCGAGCTGACCGGCCGTGGGCTGGCGCTGGACGGCTCGACCGCGGCGTTGTGCAGGTCGGCCACCAGGTTCGGCGAGTCCGGCGAGTCGTAGGTGTAGAAGCCCCGGCCAACCTTGCGACCGAGCAGGCCGGCGGTGATCATCTGCTTGAAGATCGGGGTCGGTGCGTGCAGCCGGTCGCGCGACTGCCGGTACATGGTGTCCAGGATCTCGAACGCGGTGTCCAGCCCGATCAGGTCCAGCAGCGCCAGCGGCCCCATCGGCAGGCCACAGCCGAGCTTCATGGCCGCGTCGATGTCCTCGCGGCTGGCGTAGCGCTCGGAGAACATCGCCGCGGCATGGTTGAGGTAGCCGAACAGCAGCGCGTTGGCGATGAAACCGGCCCGGTCCCCGATCGTGACGTCGGTCTTGCCGAGCGAGGCGACGAATGCCTCGATGTCGGTGACCACTTCTGGATCGGTGACCACGCTGCGCACGACCTCGACCAGCTTCATGACCGGTGCCGGGTTGAAGAAGTGCACCCCGACGACCTTGTCCGGCCGCGACGTGGTGACCGCGATCTCGGTGACCGACAGCGATGAGGTGTTGGTGGCCAGGATGGTCTCGGGCTGGCAGATCTGGTCCAGGGCGGAGAAGATCGCCCGCTTGAGCTCCAGCTGCTCGGGTACCGCCTCGATGACCAGGTCGACGTCGGCCAACGCCTTCAGCTCGGTGTCGAAGGTGATCCGGGCGAGCAGCGCGGCCTGATCGGCCTCGGCCAGCTTGCCGCGGGCGACGGCCCGGCCGGTGGAATGCTCGACATGGCCGCGGCCACGGCTGACCGAGGCGTCGTCGCGATCGATGGCGATCACCGACAGCCCATTGCGGGCGAACACCTCGACGATGCCGGCCCCCATGGTGCCCAGGCCAACCACGCCGACCCGGTTGAATTCGCGCGCCATCTTCTCGAGCTCCTTCCACTCTCTCACCGTGCCGGCAAGAGTCCGTTCGCCGTTGCGAGGGCAGCCCTGACGGTATCCGCCGACCGGACCAGCTACGGGCCGGTTGGGGTAAGTGTCACAGTCTCCCGGCCAGGCCTCAGCCGCGACCCCAGCGCAAGCGGGCCAGCTGCTTGAGCTGGCTGATCGACTTGGCCGGACGGTTGAAGGTGGTGATCTTGAGCGGGATCGGGAACCGCTCGGCGGTGATCGCCTTGGACCGGGCGAACTCCCGCAGACCGTCCGGGCCGTGGATCCGGCCGAAGCCGGAGTCGCCGGTACCGCCCCAGGGCAGGCCGGGTATCGAGGCATAGGTGAGCACCGAGTTGATACTGACCATGCCGGCGTTCAGCCGCCGCGCGATGGACTGGCCCTGGTGCTTGCTGAACACCGAGGCGCCCAGGCCGAAGCTGGTCGAGTTGGCCAGCGTGATCGCCTCGTCCAGGTCGGCGACCTTGCTCAGCGTCACGGTCGGGCCGAAGGTCTCCTCGGTCATCGCCGGGCTGTCGGCCGGGACGTCGGCCAGCACCACCGGTTGCACGAAGGCGGCGCCGATCGAGTCCCCGCCGCCGACCAGCGCGCGGGCACCCCGGTCGAGGGCATCGCGGACGTGCCGGCCGATCACGTCGAGCTGGCTTGGCATGGTGATCGCCCCGTAGTGCGCGGCCGGGCTGTCGCCGGTCCGGATCGTCTTGGCCAGCTCCACCACCAGCTCGGTGAACCGGTCATAGACGTCGGCCTCGACGTACACCCGCTCGACTCCGGCGCAGGTCTGGCCGCCGTTGAACATCGCCCCCCAAACGGTCTGGTCCGCGGCGTGCGCTAGATCGGCATCCGCGGCCACGATCAGGGCGTCCTTGCCGCCGCATTCCACTACGCAGGGGGTGAGCGTGTCGGCACAGGCAGCCATCACCCGGCGGCCGGTGGTGGCCGAGCCGGTGAAGGCGAGCTTGTCCACCCCGGACGTGCACAGCGCCGCCCCGGTCGGGCCGAAGCCGGTGAGCAGCTGCAGGACGGGCTGCTCACTGACCACCTCTGCGAAGGAATCGACCAGCCAGCGGCCCACCGCCGGGGTGAACTCGCTGGGTTTGAACACCACCGCGTTGCCGGCGGCGAGGGCGTAGGAGATCGAACCCATCGGGGTGTGCACCGGGTAGTTCCACGGCCCGATCACCCCGATCACCCCGAACGGCAGGTATTCCAGGTGCGCCGAGTGGTTGGGAGCCAGCAGGCCAGGGTTTACCCGGCGCCGGCCGAGCAGCTTGCGAGCATTGTTGGTGGCCCAGGCCAGGTGCGCCACCGCAAGGGTCGCCTCGACCACGCCGTCGTCGAAGGGTTTGCCGTTCTCCAGCGCGATCAGGGCGGCCAGCTCGTCGGTCCGCTCGACCAGCAGCCGGCGCCAGCTCGCCAACCGGGCGCGGCGGCCCGGTTCGCCGAGCTCGGCCCACCAGGTAGCGGCGCTGCGAGCCCGGTCGACGGCGGCCGCCACGTCGGCGGCGGTGTGCACCTCGAAGGTGCCGACGACCTCGCCGGTCGACGGGTTCAGCGAGCTGAAGGTCGCCGGTTCGGTGGGCGCGAGCGGGACGGTCGGAGCAGCCATAGGGCGAGGTTACTGGCCGGTAAGCTGCCGCACCAGCGGTCTGTCAGGTTCAGCGGGGCGAGCGGTTAAGCGGGGCGAGCGGTTCAGAGAGGCGAGCGGTTCAGAACAGCCGGGCGGACGGGTCATCCCGGCCGCGCAGCAGGTCGTAGTCCAGCACCAGGCAACCGATCCCGCGATCGGTGGCCAGCGTCCGGGCCTGCGGTTTGATCTCTTGTGCGGCAAAGACGCCCTTGACCGGCGCCAACAGCGGGTCCCGGTTGAGCAGTTCCAAGTAGCGGGTCAACTGCTCGACGCCGTCGATCTCCCCGCGTCGCTTGATCTCGATCGCCACCGCGACCCCGGCGGCGTCCCGGGCCAGGATGTCCACCGGCCCGATCGCGGTCGGGTACTCCCGGCGGACCAATCGGTAGCCCTCGCCGAGCGTCTCGATGTGCTGGGCCAGCAGCACCTGCAGGTGGGCTTCGACGCCGTCCTTGACCAGCCCCGGATCGATCCCGAGTTCGTGGGCGGAAGAGTGCAGCACCTCTTCGATGGTGATCAGCAGCTGTTCGCCGGCCTTGTTGGTCACCGTCCACAGCCCGGCACCATCGGTGAACTCGCCCTCGACCAGCTTGCAGGGCGGTGACATCCAGTTCAGCGGCTTGTACGAGCCGCCGTCGGAATGCACCAGCACCGAGCCGTCGGCCTTGACCAGCAGCAACCTGGTAGCCATCGGCAGATGGGCGGTCAGCCGGCCGACGTAGTCGACCGAGCAGCGAGCTATCACCAGGCGCACCGGGCGAGCTTAGCTAGGTCTGATCTGAGCTAGACAGGCGCCAGCAGCTTAGGTGGGCGCTTAGGTGGGTCTGATCTGAGCTAGCCAGGCGCCAGCAGCTTAGGTGGGCGCTTAGGTGGGTATCAGCCGCGTTCGCCGCGTAGCCGGGCAGCTGCAGTCTCTGGCGCCACGTCGTTGACCCAGACGCCGGCGCCGGATTCCGAACCGGCCAGGTACTTCAGCTTGCCCCGCGCGCGCTGGATCGTGAAGACATCTGCCGACAGGTGCCACGCCTGGCCCAGCGGTCCGACCGGCGCCTGGTCCCAGCCGGCGATATAGGGCGCTGGGCTGTCCCAGAGCCGGTCGAACCGGCCCAGCACGTCCAGGTACAGCCTGGCCAGCTCGTGCTGTTCGGCGTCGGTCAGCTCGGGCAACGTGCCGAGGTGCCGCCGGGGCACCACCCGCACCTCGTAGGGCCAACGCGCGGCGAACGGGACGTAGGCGAGCCAGTGCTCCCCGGCGGCGACGATCCGGCGACCGTCGGCCAGCTCGGCCTCGATCAGCGAGCACTGCAGGCAGTCCTGGCCGGCGGCGACCGCTTGCAGGAAGGACCGGCCGGTCCGCGCGATCCGGGTCGGCACGAACGGATAGGCATAGATCTGGCCGTGCGGGTGGGCCAGGGTCACCCCGATCTCATCGCCCCGGTTCTCGAAGCAGTAGACGAAGCCGACGTCGTCGCGGGCTCGCAGCTCGGTGGTGCGCTGGATCCAGGCGTCGATCACCGTCTCGACCCGTTCCTGGCTGAGCGAGGCGAACGAGGCCGTGTGGTCATCGGTGAACACCACCACCTCGCACCGGCCCAGACCCGGGCCGGACCGGAACGGCAGCTCGTCGTGAACCGGAATCTCGCGCGCCGATGACGCCGACAGCGACGGGAAGCGGTTCTCGAACACCACAACGTCATAACGGTCCTGCGGAACTTCGGTCAGCGCTCCGTCGCGGGACGGGCACAGCGGGCAGTCCTGGGTGGACGGCCGGAACGTGCGCTGCTGGCGATGCCCGGCGATCACCGTCCACTCGCGGGTGAGCACGTCCCAGCGTGCCTGCGACAGGTTGACCGGAGCCTGCAGGTTGCGCTGGTCGACGGCATCGTGCGGCACGCCTGGCAGGTCGTCGAAGTAGAGCAGCTCCCGGCCGTCGGACAGCCGGGTCCGGGTCGGGGTACGGGCCGAGGACGAGGTGACCCCGCTCATCGGTCGACGCCGATCGGGGTGAAGGTCATCGCGAAGCTGGCCGGCTCGGCGTTCAACACGTGCTCGGCGAGCACCCCTGGCCCGCAGGACGCGCTGCCCAAGCCGTTCTGGGCGAGGTCGAGGTTCAGGTACACCCGATCCCGTGGCCGCAGGTCGCTGGCGTGGGTGGCCAGGTCCAGGTCGTTGCTGGTCCAGCGCCGGACGGTCAGCTCGATGCTCGGCTCGCCGGCTATCAGCAGCCCGGACCCGTCGGCTGCGGTCAGCCGCGCCCACCGGACGTCGCTGCGGTTGCCGTTCTCCTGCGGATAGACGTAGGGCGTCTGCCAGTCGTCCACGCTCAGCGAGTATCGCCCGACCCGGCCGGCGGCCCGGCTGTCGCGGTAGGCCTCCCCCGGTCCACGACCGAACCACTCGACCGTATCCACGGCAGCGGGCAACTCCATCAGCAGGCCCAGCCGGGGTAGCGGGACGGTCCAGTCACCGTCCGGCCGGACGTCCACCGCGAGCCGCAGGCCGGCAGCTGCCGGCGTCCAGCGATAGGTCACCAGCAGGCCGGCGTCGTCGCCGGAGGCCGCCACCCGGGAGCGCACGGTGACCGCCTGCTCGGTGCGCTCGACGGCCACCGTGCGGTGCCGCATCCGATGCAGCCCGAGTGCGCGCCAAGCCGGCTCCAGCGCTTGGCCGTGCTCGCCCCGGTCGTTGTCGGTCGGCGCCCGCCAGATGTCCAGCCGGGGACCGAGGACGTCCCAGCCGCCCAGCCGCAGCAACCGGCCGGTCGCTGGCTCGAAAACAGCTGAGTCGAAAGCGGTCGGATCGAGCGCACCGGCACCGGCGACCGGCCCACCAGCCGGCACGCTGGCTGCGGAGGCGAGCAGGCACTGACCCCAGCCGAGCTCGTGGCCGGCCGGCGCCCACGAGGTGTCGGTGGCCAGCACGGCGCGGACGGTCAGCCAGCTCTCGCCCGGGCTGTCGGCACCGGCCAGCACCGGGGTGGCCACCGTGCCGGATTCGCCGGCCGCGATCGCCGGCACGACCAGCTCGCCGCGGGCCCGGACCAGGCCGTCGTCCTCGAGCGTCCAAGAAAAGCTCAGGTCGGTGGTGTCGGCGAAGTCGCGCAGGTTGTGGACAGTCACCGTGCTCGCGCTCACCACGATCCGGATCGGCGCGAGGACTGCCTTGAACTCGGCCAGCGCCGGCGACGGCGTCCGGTCGGGGAAGACCAGGCCGTCGGCGACGAAGTTGCCATCGGAGTACTCCTCGCCGAAGTCGCCGCCGTAGCCGAAAGATTCGGCTTCCCGGCGTACCCCGTGATCGATCCACTCCCAGACGAAACCACCCATCAATCGCGGGTACTTCTCGAACAACTCCTGGTACTCACGCAGGCCACCCGGACCGTTGCCCATCGCGTGCGCGTACTCGCACTGCACGAACGGCAGGCCACGCCGGTGCGCGTCGTTGGCCGGGTCGGCGGTGACCGGCTCGGCACCCCGTCCGATGGCATCGACCTCGGCGTGCGAGGCGTACATCCGGCTGTAGACGTCGACATAGGCCGAGTCCCAGTCGCCCTCGTAGTGCACCGGCCGGTCGGCGTCCCGGCCGTGCACCCACTCTGCCATCGCGGCCAGGTTGGCACCGTGGCCGGACTCGTTGCCCAGTGACCACATGATGATGCAGGGATGGTTCTTGTCCCGCTCGACGGTGCGCCGGATCCGGTCCAGGCAGGCATCGAGCCAGCGCTCGTCGTCGCTCGGGTTGCCGCGCCAGCCGACCGGTTCGAAACCGTGCGTCTCCAGGTCGCACTCCAGGACCACCCAGAGGCCGTGCTCGTCGCACAGGTCGAGAAAGTTCGGGTGCGGCGGGTAGTGGCTGGTGCGCACCGCGTTGACGTTGTGCCGCTTCATCAACAGGACGTCGGCCAGCATCGTCTCGGCGTCCATCACCCGGCCCCGGTCCGGATGCCACTCGTGCCGGTTGACGCCGCGCAGCAGGATCGGGCTGCCGTTGACGGTGAACACCCCGGTGCTGGCTGACACCCGCCGGAACCCCACCTGCAGGACGGCACTTTCGCCCGCCGTCGACACGGTGATCTCGTACAGCCGAGGGGTTTCGGCCGTCCACGGTTCGACGGTGTCGAGCACGACCGGCGGCCCGGCCGGGACGCCAGTCAAGCCCAGTTCGGCACAGCTCACGGTGGCCGGCACGCCGGTGTCCACCGTCAGCGTGCCCGCCCCGGTGGACGCGTCGAAGTCGGCGTGTACGAACACGTCCTCCAGGCAACCCACCGGCCGCTGGATCAGGCTCACGTCCCGGAAGATGCCCGAGAGCCACCACATGTCTTGGTCCTCGAGGTAGCTGGCGGCCGACCACTGGTGCACCCGGACGGCCAGCACGTTGCGGCCGGCGTGCAGCAGCGGCCCGACGGCGAACTCGGTGGTCAGCCGGCTGCCGGTGGACCAGCCCAGCTCGATCCCGTTGCACCACACCGTGAACATCGAATCCACGCCGTCGAAACGGAGCACGGCCGCGCCCCAGTCGCCGTCACTGTCAAGGTCCAGGTCGAAGCTGCGCCGGTACTCCCCGGTCGGGTTCTCATCGGGGACGTAAGGCGGTTCGACCGGAAACGGATAGCGCACATTGGTGTAGTTGGGTGCCCCGTAGCCCTGCAGCTGCCAGTTGCCGGGCACCACGATCTCGTCCCAGCCGCTGTCGTCGAATGCCTCGGATCCGAAGTCCGGACTGGGCTGGCCGGCGGTCGCGGTCCAGCGGAACCGCCAGCGACCGGTCAGCTCCAGCCGGCGGGCGTCGGTGCGCAGCCGGGCCCGTGCGGGTAGCCGGCCGGCTCCGGGAGTGAACTCGGTGAGCGGGACAGTGGCTACGGACATGGCGAGATTGACCTTCCGACGCTGGAGATTCGGCTGTGCAGGGTTCGGCGATGGGTCTCAGCCCGGCAGCCGGTGCTGCCGGGCTCGGGTCAACCCTTGCTGCCACCCAGGGTCAGGCCAGCCACGAACTGGCGCTGCAGCAGCAGGTAGACGACCAGCGTCGGGATCAGGGTGATGGTCGCGCCGGCCGCGATCAGACCGTAGTCGCTGACGAACTGGCCCTGCAGGTTGTTGATCGCGGTGGTGATGGGCAATCGCTTGCCGTCGCTGATGAACAGCAACGCCCAGAAGAAGTCGTTGTAGATCCAGATGACCTCCAGCGTGCCCAGCGCCGCCAGCGCCGGCCGGCACAGCGGCATGATGATGGCGCGGTACTGCAACCAGACGCTGGCGCCGTCCACCATGCCAGCCTCGGTGAGGTCCTGCGGCAGCGCCTTCATGTAGTTGCTGAGTACGAAGGTGCAGAAGCCCAACTGGAAGGCGGTGTTCACCGCGATCACGCTGTAGTAGGTGTTGAGCAGGCTGCCCGAGTCGCTGATGCTCAGCGGGATCGACGTGTGCTTGAACATGGTGAACAGCGGCGCGGCCAGCACCTGCGGTGGCAGCATGTTGCCCGCGGTGAACACGATCAGCAACGAAACGTTGAACTTCCAGGTGAACCGCGAGACCGCAAAGGCCATCATCGAGGCCAGCAGCAACGTGAGCAGTACGGTCGGCACGGTGATGTAGACGGTGTTGAGGAAGGACTGCTGCATGCCGCCCTGGGACCAGGCTTGGGAGAAATTGTGGAAGGTCAGCGATCGGGGCAGGCTCCAGTACCCGTACTTGTTGGTCTCGGCCCTGGGCCGCAGCGAGGTGTAGATCGTCCACAGCAGCGGGACCAACCAGATCAGCGACATGACGATCAGGAACAGGTGGGTGCCGTAACGCGAACCGCCTGAGCCCTTGGTCCCGCGGCTGTTCTTGGCCGCCTTGCCGATCGGATCGAGATCGGCCGAGGACGGGATTTCGGCGAGCGTGGACATCTACCGGTCCTCCTTTCCGAAGGTGCGGGCCAGATAGGTGACGATCGGGATGAGCGACACCACCAGCAGGATCACTGCCAGCGCCGAGCCGACGCCGATCACCTGACCCTCGCCGATCAGGTTCTGGATCACCAGCGCGCTGATCAGTTCGAGGCCGTTCTTGCCGCCGTTGAAGACATAAACGATGTCGAAGGCGCGCAACGACTCGATGATCGTGATCACCACCACGACGATGTTGATCGGACGCATCGCCGGGAACACCACCCGGAAGAAGATCTGCCGGGCGCTGGCGCCGTCGATCGCGGCGGCCTCCTTGATGGTCGGATCGACACCCTTGAGCCCGGCCAGGTAGAGGATCATGATGTAGCCGGCGTGTTTCCAGGCGGCCGCGATCAGCGCCGACCAGATGTTGATGCTCGGGTTGCCGAGCCAGTCGATCGCGTTCGACTTGCCGGCGGTGCCCAACAAATTGTTGATGAAACCCTGGTCGCGGGAGTACATCAGCTGCCAGATGATGCCGACCAGGGCCAGCGACATCATCACCGGGATGAAGAAGACCGTCTGGTAGATCCGGCTACCGCGCAGCTTCTGATCGAGCAGGACGGCCAGCAGCAGCCCGATCGGCGTGGCCACCACGGACAGGAAGATCAGCCACAGGATGTTGTGCCGGATCGCCGGCCAGAACGGCGGGTACTCGTTGACGACGTAGCTGTAGTTCTTGGTGCCGTTGAAGTGGATCGCGTTGATGGACAGGCCGTTCCACCTGCTGAAGGACAGCAGCACCGACAGGATCGTCGGGATCCAGATCAGCACCGCCTCGATCAGTACCGGGATCGCGACCATCACGCCCAGGGTGATCTTGTCCCGCTTGGTCAGCCGCTGCACCCGACGACGCTTCGGGGTGCGCTGGTACCGGACCGGCGCCGACGCAGTGGCTTCGGTCCCGGCCAGCACGTCCTCAGACCGAAGATCCACTGCCGGACTCCTCTCAGGGGCAGTCATCTCGCGACCTATTGCTGGGAGTAAAGCGTCTTGGCCTGGGCATCGACGTTCTTGGTGTCGAAGGACTTGTCCTTGATGAAGCTCTGCAACGCCGGGATCATCACGTTGTTGGCAAAGGCCGGCAGCGCGTCCCGGTCAAGGAACTGGGAGATGTACTTGGCGTCGCCGATAACCTTCTGGGCCTTGGCCTGGATCGGCGACAGCTTGGACAGGTCGGCCTTCTTGTTGGTCGCCACGTTGCTGGGATCGATCTTGGCGTAGGCGTTCTGACCCTCGGGGCTGCCGAAGTACTCCAGCATCGCCTTGGCCGCGCCGTTGTCGCCGCCCTTCTTGGACAGCATGAAACCGTCGATCGGCGCCTCGACCGCGTCCTGGCCGTTGGCCTCCACCAGCGACGGGAACGGGAAGAAGTCGACGTCGGCGAGTACCGCCGGATCGGTGAACTGCTGGGTGACGAAGGAGCCGAGCAGGTACATGCCGGCCTTCTTGGAGGAGATCGAGGTGGCCGCCTCTTCCCAGGTCAGGCCGAGCGCGCCGGAGGTGGTGTAGGGCAGGATCGCCTTCCAGTTGTCGAAGACGTCCTTGACCTTCTGCTGGTCCCAGCTCTCCTTGTGCGCCATCAGGTCGACGTGGAACTGGTAGCCGTTGAGCCGCATGTTCAGGTAGTCGAAGGTGCCCATCGCCGGCCAGCCATCCTTGTCGGCAAAGGCGAGCGGGGTCAGGCCGTCCTTCTTCATCTGGACGCACAGCGCCTTGAAGGCATCGAAGGTCACCGGTACTTCGTAGCCCTTGGCCGCGAACACGCTCTTGCGGTAGAAGATCGCCCAGGGATAGTTGTAGTTCGGCACGAAGTACTTCTTGCCGTCGTCACCGGTCGATGCGGTGACGATGCCCGCACCGAAGTTGTCTGCGCCGAGCTTGTCCCAGACATCGTCGAGCGGGGCAACCAGGCCCTTGGCCGCGTAGTACTTCATCCGGTAGCCGGCGAACCAGGTGAAGCCGTCGTCGGGACTGCCCTGCAGGTAGGTGTTGATCTGGTTCTGGAAGTCGTTGTGGGCCTTGGTGTTGACCGAGACAGCGTCGCCCGAGGATGCCTTGAAGGCGGTGACCATGGCAGCGATAGCGTTCTTCGGCACCGCGTCGGAGGCGCTGGACCCCAGCGAGGTGGATTTCGACGTGCTGGTACTGGTTTTCGAACTGCTCGCTCCGGTGCAGGAGGCCAGCAGCGGCACGGCTCCGATGCCGACCACTCCCGCCGCGATGCCCTTGAGCATCGTCCGGCGGTTGGTGGTGAATCCGGACGTGGTCGTGGGGTCTTCAAACATGGACGGCGCCTCCCTGATAGAGCGTCAGTCGTGTGATCTGAATCGCTTCTATTCAGAAGCACTCATAACTCATCAGAAATCAACGTCCACGTCAAGCATTTACAGGTAACAGTTACGACGCCACGTGCTGCCGGCGTCCAGCACGTTAACGATGTTGATCTACTTATGGGCGCGGCCTGTTGTGCTAGGCACGCCCGCACCATACGATCCGCTCAAGCGCTTAGCACGATGATCGGCCCTGTCCGAGTTCCGCACTTCAGACCACCGCCGGTGTTGATTTCAACATAAAAGAACGTTGCGAGCGAGAGGGTCGGTACGTGACTGAGCACGACCAGACCGGTCCACCAGCCATCGCGCTGGGCACTGCCAGCTTGCTTGGCACTGGTGAATCGCCACGCACTGGTGAATCACCACGCACCGGGCTGGTCCTGGTTCCGGTCGCCGGCCAGCTGGCCCGGATCGGCTGGCTGGGGCCGCTGGTCGACGGCCTGGACCCGGCCGACGT
>JALYVK010000081.1 GCA_030853265.1 Actinomycetota bacterium | reverse complement strand
GCGCCGACTCAGCAGCGCCCGCCTCGCTGATCACGGCGAGTTCGACGCCGATCTCGACGGTCTCGTCCTCGGCGACCTTGATCGAGGTCAGGATGCCCGAAGCGGGGGACGGGACCTCGGTGTCGACCTTGTCGGTGGAGACCTCGAGTAGCGGCTCGTCGGCTGCCACCTCGTCGCCCTCTTGCTTCAGCCAGCGGGTAACGGTTCCCTCGGTAACGCTCTCGCCGAGGCGCGGCATGGTCACTGAGACCGGCATGTCTTCTGGCTCCTTCGCATTGTGTCAACCATGTTCGAGCTCCGAGCAACGACCGCACCCGCCCAAAGGCAGGGCGGTAATTGCGACCGGCTCAGTCGTGCACGTGCAACGGCTTGCCGGCGAGCAGCAGATGAGCCTCGCCGATGGCTTCGGACTGGGTCGGGTGCGGGTGAATGAGCTGGGCCACCTCGCTGGGCAACGCCTCCCAGTTGTAGATCAACTGCGCCTCGGCGATGAGCTCGCCGACCCGGTCCCCGACGATGTGCACGCCGAGCACGGGACCGTCGATCTGGGCGATCAGCTTGACCGCGCCCTTGGTGTTCAGGATCGCGCTGCGGCCGTTGCCGGACAGGTCGTAGTTGACGGCCTTGATGTTGTCCGCGCCGTACTTCTCGGCAGCCTGCGCCTCGGTCAGGCCCACCGAGGCAACCTCGGGGCTCGAGTAGGTGATCCGCGGTACGCCGGCGTAGTCGATCGGGACGACCGGCAGGCCGGCGAGGTGCTCGGCGACCAGGATGCCCTCGGCGAAGCCGACGTGTGCCAGCTGCAGGGTGGGGATCAGGTCGCCGACGGCATAGATGCCCTCGACGCTCGTCCGGCAGTACTCGTCCACCGTGACGAAGCCCCGCTCCATCGCTACGCCGGCCTCTTCGTAGCCCAGATTGGCCGAGGTCGGGCCGCGACCGACGGCCACCAGCAGCAGCTCCGCCTCCAGGGTGTCGCCGCCTTCGAGGTGCACCCGGACGCCACCGTCGGTGTGCTCGACCTTGGCGAACCGGGCGCCCAGCTTGAAGTTGATCTTGCGGCGGCGGAAGGCCCGTTCGAGCAGCTTGGAGTTGGCCTCGTCCTCCAGGGGCACCAGGTGCGGCAGCGCCTCGACGATGGTCACCTCGGTGCCGAAGGACGTCCACGCGCTGGCGAACTCGACGCCGATGACGCCGCCGCCGAGCACGATCGCGGTTTTGGGCACCCGGTCGAGCTTGAGGGCGTGCTCGCTGGCCATCACCCGCTCGCCGTCCAGTTCGAGGCCGGGCAGGCTGCGGGAGTAGGAGCCGGTCGCCAGGATCACGGTGGTGCCGGTGAAGGTCTCACCGCCGACGCTCACCTGCTTCGGGCCCGACAGCCGGCCTTCGCCCTCGACGATCTTGATGCCGCGGCTGAGGATCAGGCCCTGCAGACCCTTGTGGTTCTTGGAGATCACGCCGTCCTTGTACTTGTGGACGCCGGGCATGTCGATGCCTTCGAAGGTGGCGTTGACGCCGAACTGCGCGCTCTCACGGGCCGCGTCGGCGATCTCGCCCGCGTGCAGCAACGCCTTGGTGGGGATGCAACCGCGATGCAGGCAGGTGCCGCCGACCTTGTCCTTCTCGATCAGCACGACAGATTTGCCCAGCTCGGCGGCCCGCAGGGCCGCTGCGTAGCCACCGCTACCGCCGCCCAGGATGACGACGTCGAAGTGGTTGGGGGTCTGTTCGCCTGCCACCGAAATCTCTCCCAGCTCCGAGGCTTTGCCTCGATGGTCAACGTTGTCCATGGGGCCCGGCCGTCGGAGTTCGGAATCGACAGCGAGCCTGCTCCATCTTGTCACTTACCGTTGGCTACCGGGCAGCCGGGCGGCGCGTTCTTCGCCACGCCCGCGCGCCGGATGAGATCATGGTCGACGACCGAGTCGGGACGCAGCACGGAGGAAGCATGAGGCTGTTCGGCCGCGGCAAGGCGCGCGGATCAGAAGGTTCGGGAACCCTGCGTACCGGCACCTCGGCTGACACCGCGCATCTCGAGGAGTTCATCCGCACCCGCGACGGGGTCGAGGCCTTCGTCGAGCCGCGGACCACGGTGACCGACACCACGATCCTGCTGATCGCGCACGACGGCGAGTGGACCCGCCGCCGGGTGGACGGACCGCGTGGTGCTGAGACCTTCGCCAAGCGCCAGGCCATCCCGCTCTACGACGCGGCGGTGGTCGGCTACCCGCAGCGGATGCGCGACTATAATGCCCGCCGCAAGTCCGGCTGAGGCTCAGCCCTCGGCGAGCTCGGTTAGCGTCGCCAGGATGGTCCGGACGATGAAACCGGTGCCGCCCTTGTGGTTGTAGCCGGCCGGCGTGCCGGTGAAGGCCGGGCCGGCGATGTCCAGGTGCACCCACTGCACGCCGTCGGTGACGAAGTCCCGCAGGAAGCTGCCGCCAGCCAGCATCGAGCCCCACCGCTCCTTGGGCAGGTTGGTGATGTCGGCGACCGGGGAGTCCAGTCGCGGCCGCAGGTCATCGGTCAGCGGCATCGGCCACAGCGATTCACCGGCCGCGTTGCCGATGGCCACCACCCGGTCCCGGAACGCCTCGGACCCCATCGCCCCGGCGGTGTGCTCGCCGAGCGCGATCACCTGGCCACCGGTCAGGGTGGCCGTCTCGATCAGGTAGTCGGGGGAGTCCTCGCAGGCCCGCGAGATCGCGTCGGCCAGGATCAGCCGGCCTTCGGCATCGGTGTTGTCGACCTCGACGGTGCTGCCGTTGCGCATCACCAGCACGTCCGATGGTCGGTAGGCCGTCCCGGATACCGCATTCTCGGCCATCGGCACGGTGGCGGTCACCGCAACCGGCAGCTTGAGCTTGGCGGCGGCGATCACGGCCTCGACCACCGCAGCCGCGCCGCCCATGTCGGACTTCATCTGCGCCATCATGGTCAACTTGAGGTCGAGACCACCGGTGTCGAAGGTGATGCCCTTGCCGACCAGCGCGACGGTGGTGTGTGCCTTGGCCGGCTGGTAGCTCAGCCGGACCAGCCGGGGCGGGGTGGCCGAGCCGGCGCCGACGGCCAGGATGCCGCCGAACTTGCCACGGGAGAGCGCGCGCTCGTCCAGCACCTCGACACTCAGGCCGGCCGCGACCCCCTGCTGCTCGGCGTAGTCGGCGAAGGTGACCGGGTTGAGGTGGTTGGCCGGGGTATTCACCAGGTCGCGGGTGTTGTTCACCGCGGCGCTCACGATGCGCGAGCGGCGGATGGCGGCCTTGGCCGCGGCGTCGGACGGGTCGTGCACCGCGATGTCGATCCGCTTCAGGGCGGCCGGCCGGGCCGCGGACCTGAACCGGTCGAAGCGGTAGCTGCCGAGCAGGGCACCGTCGCAGATCGCACCGACCAGCGCCGGGTCGGTGCCATCACCGATCGCGATGGCGACCCGCTTGGCCTTGTTGATCGTGCGCATGGCCGCGCCGACCGCGCGCCGGACGGCCTCGAGGTTCAGCGGGTCGCCTGCTTGGCCCAGGCCGGTGACCACCACCAGCGGGACGCTGCCGTGGCCCAGGCTCGGAATCCGGCAGACCTCCTCCGACCGGCCGGTGGCCTCCATCGCGGTCAGCGCCGTACCCAGCAGGCCGCCCAACGCCGCGTCCACCGCGGCCGAGCCGGCAGCGAGGGTTACACCATTGCCGGTCCACACACTGCCGAGGATCACCACGTCGGCCGTCATCGGTTGGGCCGCGTCGATCAGGTACACCGAGGTCATGCGCGACACTCTAGGTGAATCGGTCCTATCCCAATTCCAATCCCGCCGAATTCGTCAATCAAGAGCAGTCACCGGCCTCACGACAAGGTGGTGCCAACGGCTCGGTACCGTTGCCGCCATGAAGGAACTGCTGAGTGAGCATCGACCGAGGCACGAGGGAGGAGCGGAGCGAGGTGACTGAATTACGTCGTTCACCGTTGCACGACCGGCACGTCGATCTCGGCGCCAAGCTGGCTGACTTCGGTGGCTGGGAAATGCCCATCGAGTACAGCGCATCCGGTGGCGGCGTGCTGGCCGAGCACACCGCGGTACGCGAGGCCGTCGGCATCTTCGACGTGTCCCACTTGGGCAAGGCAACCGTTGCCGGACCCGGCGCGCGGGAGTTCGTCAACTCCTGCCTGAGCGCGGACCTCGGCAAGATCGCACCGGGCCAGGCCCAGTACACGCTGTGCTGCGCCGAGGACGGTGGCGTCGTCGATGACGTGTTCAGCTACCTGATCTCAGACGACGAGGTGTTCCTGATGCCGAACGCCGCAAACGCGGCCGACGTCATCGGGCTGCTGAGCCAGGCCGCGCCTGCCGGCATCACGGTCACCGACCAGCACGAACAGTTCGCGGTCATCGCGGTGCAGGGGCCGAGATCGGCCGAGGTGCTGCAGGCGCTGTCGCTGCCGTCCGAGCTGGACTACGTGTCCTTCGTCGACGCCACCTTCGACGGCCACCCGGTCCGGGTCTGCCGGACCGGCTACACCGGGGAGCACGGCTACGAGCTGATCCCGGCCTGGGGAAGCGCGCTCAAGCTCTGGGACGCCCTGACCGAGGTGACCCGGGAACTCGGCGGGATGCCGGCCGGACTCGGTGCCCGCGACACGCTGCGTACCGAGATGGGCTATCCGCTGCACGGGCAGGATCTGAGCCGCGAGATCACCCCGGTGCAGGCCGGCTCGTCCTGGGCGGTCGGTTGGAAGAAGGACGCCTTCTGGGGACGGGACGCGCTGCTCGCCGAGCGCGCCGCAGGCCCCTCCCGTCGGCTGCTCGGGCTGAAGCTGACCGACCGGGGAGTACCGCGGGGTCACATGGACGTGCTGGACGCCGACGGCGCGGTGATCGGCCAGACCACCTCCGGGACGTTCTCACCGACCCTGAAGCAGGGAATCGCACTGGCGCTGGTCGCCACCGCACCCGGAGTTGCCGAGGGTGATCAGCTGAGCATCGACGTCCGGGGTCGCAAGCTGCCGGTCACCGTGGTGAAGCTGCCGTTCGTGGACTCGCACGTCCGGTAGCTCGGCTCTGCTAGCTCAGCTCTGAGTAGCGGTTCTGAGCCTGGCCGGTGACGGTCAGGCTCAGAGCGGCCGCGCGTAGTACCGGCAACGCCACCAGGGCGCCGACGCCCTGGCCCAGCGCAATGTCCAGTCCGACGATCGGGCTGAGGCCGAGCCGGCGCAGTGCGATGTCATGTGCCGGCTCCGGGGACAGGTGCGCCGCCTGCAGCCAGCGCACCACCCGTGGGCAGGCCAGCTGGGCAGCCAGCGCGGCGGCACTGACCACCAGCGAATCGAGCAGTACCGGGGTCCGCCGGTTGGCCGCCTGCAGCAGGAAGCCGGTCATCGCGGCCAGGTCGGCGCCGCCCGCGGTCGCAAGCAGTTCGGTGAGCTCGGTCCGGTGCGGCCAGGCCCGCCGCCGGGCGTCGCGGATCGCGGCGCACTTGCGGATCCAGCCGGCGTCGTCGAGCCCGCTGCTGCGGCCGACCACCTTGATCGGTTCGAAGTCGGTCAGCACCGAGATCAGGGTGGCCGCCGGGGTGCTGTTGGCCACCCCGAGATCGGCCGCGATCAGCAGGTCCGCGCCGGCATCGATCTCCTGATCCGCTATGGCGATTCCGGCTTCGATGGCAGCGGTCACCTGGGTCGGGGTGAGCGCATCCTCGGTGTCGATCCGGCCGCTGGCGCGGCCGATCTTGAACGTCGAGATGGCGGGATCGGTATCGGCATCGACGGCCAGATCCACCAGCCGGACGGGCACCCCGGCCGCGTCGGCGAGCACGTTCAGCGCGGTTTCACCGGCCGCCATGCTGGTCAGTAGCTGAGCGGTTGCCCCGCTGGGGTAGGCCGAAACCCCGGCGGCCGCGATTCCGTGGTCGGCGGCGAAGACGACCAGCCGGGTGTTGGCAAAGGCAGTGGGCGGGCAGCGGCCCTGCACGCCGGCGGCCCAGCCGGCCAGTTCGTCCAGCAATCCCAGCGAATCGGCCGGCGTGATCAGCTCGCCCTGCCGTCGCTTGGCGGCCTGAGCCGCATCGGTGTCCGGGTAGTCGATACCCTCGATCGCTCGATCCAGCGGGCTGTCGAACTCGTCCAGCGGGCTGTCGAAATCGGCCTGCGGCTCGCCGGTGGCGGGCTGGTTCTGGTCGGACTCGGTCATCGCGGTTCTCCGGCTTCCTATAGCGCCACCCGGCCGGTCGAGCCCTGAACCAGGTAACGCCGGCCGGCCGACCATAGCAAGGCAACAACGTCGGCTGGCCGGGTACGGCTTCGCGCCGGGTGGACCGGCAGCGCTAGCGTGGACCGGCAGCGTTGGCGTGCACCGGCAGCCAGCGGCAGCGGCGGAGGAGTGACGATCATGGCGTGGACCTGGCAGTACGAGCCCGACAACACCGAGGCGGAGGCGGCCGGCAACTTCGGCAGCCAATCCGATGCCGAGAGCTGGCTGGGGGAGGCCTGGCGCAATCTGGCCGCGGCCGGAGTGGCCGGCGTGACGCTGCTGAACGAGGGCGAGAAGGTCTACGGCCCGATGCCGCTGTCGGAGTAACACCTGACCCAGGGTTGACAGCCTCGGCGTTTAGGCTGGGAGTCATGGAATTCAGATATCTGGGCAACAGCGGACTCAAAGTCTCGGCAATCACCTACGGCAACTGGCTCACCCACGGCTCGCAGGTCGAGAACGAGGTGGCCACCAGCTGCGTACGCGCGGCCCTGGACTGCGGCATCACCTCATTCGACACCGCCGATGCCTATGCCAACACCAAGGCCGAGACGGTGCTGGGTGACGCGCTCAAGGGCGAGCGGCGCGAATCGCTGGAGATCTTCACCAAGGTCTACTGGCCGACCGGTCCGCGTGGGCACAACGACACCGGCTTGTCCCGCAAGCACGTTCTCGAATCCATCGACGGCTCGCTGCGCCGGCTGGGCACCGACTACGTCGACCTCTACCAGGCACACCGCTACGACACCGAGACCCCGCTGGAAGAGACCATGCAGGCCTTCGCCGACCTGGTCCGGGCCGGCAAGGCGCTCTACATCGGGGTCAGCGAGTGGACGGCCGAGCAGTTGCGAGCCGGCCACGCGCTGGCCGGCCAGCTGGGCTTCCAGCTGATCTCGAGCCAGCCGCAGTACTCGATGCTGTGGCGGGTCATCGAGCCCGAGGTGGTACCAGCCTGCCGTGAGCTGGGCATCTCTCAGATCGTCTGGTCGCCGATCGCCCAGGGCGTGCTGAGCGGCAAGTACCAGCCCGGCCAAGCTCCGCCGGAGGGATCCCGGGCCGCCGACGCCAGCGGCGGCGCGGACATGATCAAGCGGTTCATGAACGACGAGGTGCTGTCCCGAGTGCAGCGGCTCAAGCCGATCGCGCAGGAGTGCGAGCTGAGCATGGCCCAGCTCGCGGTGGCCTGGGTGCTGCAGAACGACAACGTCGCCGCGGCCTTGGTCGGGGCATCGCGCCCGGAACAGGTTCAGGAGAACGTCAAGGCTGCCGGCGTCCGGCTTGAAGCCGACGTACTGCGGCGGATCGACGAGGCGCTCGGCGAGCTGATCGAACGCGACCCGGCCAAGACCGAGCAAAACGCCCCGACGACCCGACCGGCCTAGCGTCGGCTGAGCGAAGTGTGCAAACGACTTCGCTCACCCAGCGTTAGATCTTGTCGCCGAGCTGGACCCGAGGCAACGGACGCCGCCAGCCGCGCCGGAAGTAGGCGCGGCTGCCGGCGTAGAAACCGAGCGAGACCGCCGACTCCTTGGTCACCAGACCGCGGCTGGCGGCCAGCTTGCGGATCCGGCCACCGGTGATGACCCACTCGACCACCAGCAGCGCGAACAGCACCAGGGTCAGGATCTGCAGCGGCTGTACGGCATAGCCGATCAGCAGCAGCGGGAACAGCAGCAGCAGGTAGTTCGACGCCATCCGGCGGGAGTCGACGTAATCGCGGGCCAGTTCGCGAACCGGTCCCTGGTCACGGCGCGGCAGCACCCGCGCGTCGCCGGCCTTCATGGCCTGCTTGTACTCCGCAGGGGTCAGCTTCTTCTGGCCACCGACCTTGGCCTTGCCGCCGTACTGCTTCTGCCAGGCGACGGCTTCCTTGCGGGTCCGGGGCGCGGGCGCCGCCGGTGCCGAGTTGGTCCGGCGCTTGGGGGTGGGCCGTCCCTTCGGCGTACCGGAGATGCCGGTGGCTGGCTCGTCCGGCTCGACTGCTGCCGGCTCGGCTTGGTCGGTGGCTGGCTTGCGGCGGAACATGGTCACTGGCTGCCTTCTGGTGAGCTGGTCGGTGCGGTGGTGAGTGCGAGCATCCGTTCGAGGGCGGTCCGGGCATAGCCGGCCACGGTCGGGTCCACGGTGATCTGGTTGACCACCTCGCCGCGAACCAGCGATTCCAGCGAATGCACCAGGTGCGGCAGGTCGATCCGGTTCATCGTCGCGCAATAGCAGACGGTCGATTCCAGGAAGGTGATCGTCTTGTCCGGGTGCTGGTCGGCAAGCCGGCGGACCAGGTTGAGCTCGGTGCCGATGGCCCATTTCGAGCCGGCCGGGGCGGCCTCGATGGTCCTGATGATGTACTCGGTGGAGCCGACCAGATCGGCTTGGCTGACCACCTCGTAGGTGCACTCGGGGTGCACCAGTACCTGCACGCCGGGAACCCGTTCGCGGACCTTGGCCACCTGGGCGGTGGTGAACCGGCCGTGCACCGAGCAGTGCCCGCGCCACAGGATCACCCGGGCATCGCGTAGCTGCTGGGCGCTCAACCCGCCGTTGGGCAGCGCCGGGTTGTAGATCACGCAGTCGGAAAGGCTCAGCCCGAGCTCGCGTACCGCGGTGTTGCGCCCGAGGTGCTGATCGGGCAGGAACAGCACCTTTCCGGTGCCGGGGGCGTGCTGGGAGAACGCCCAGCGCAGCGCCTGCTCGGCGTTGGAGGAGGTGCAGACCAGGCCGCCGTGCTCACCGGTGAAACCCTTGATGGCGGCGGAGGAGTTCATGTAGGTGACCGGGACGGTGACCTCGGCGATGCCCGCGTCGGCCAGCGCGTCCCAGCAGTCGAGCACCTGGTTCTCCCGAGCCATGTCGGCCATCGAGCAGCCGGCGGCCAGGTCCGGCAGCACCACCCGCTGGTTCTCGGCGGTCAGGATGTCGGCCGACTCGGCCATGAAGTGCACGCCGCAGAACACGATGTAATCGGCAACCGGCCGGCCGGCGGCGTCGCGAGCCAGCTTGAAGGAGTCACCGGTCACGTCGGCGAACTGGATCACCTCGTCGCGCTGGTAATGGTGTCCGAGCACGAATACCCGGTCCCCGAGCGCGGCCTTGGCTGCCCGTGCGCGCTCGACCAGATCGGGGTCAGAGGCTGCCGGCAGCTCGCCAGGACAGTCGACCCCGCGTTCGGAATCCGGATCGCTGCCACGACCGAGCAGCAGCAGGGCGCGTGTTGAACCGCCCGACTCACCCGCTACGTATGCATCCTTAGAGACATCGACACTGGTCACGGCTCCTAGTCTGCCTTCTCCGAGGCCGATCAGTGGCCACGGGGCCCGGCTGCTGGCGGACATAGCCGGGATCGCCGAAGCGCTCACCGCCAGATCCGTACCCGATGAGAGGACGCCGACGATGAGCAGGACCGAGAGCCAGAGCCAGCCGGTGCAGGCGCCGGTGGTCCGCCGCCGCGCCAACGGCTGGCCGGTACTTCCGATGCGGGTCTTCCTGGCCGCGCTGTTCCTGTTCGCCGGCTACGCCAAGCTCGACTATCCGGGTTTCCTGGATCCGAAGTCGACGACCGGCTTCAAGGCCTCGGTGGACGCGGTCAAGCACGGCACGCCGGTCGGTGGAGCGCTGGGCCCGCTGAGCGATCACGCGTCGCTGTTCGGTCACATCACCGCCTACGCCGAGATCGCCATCGGTCTGGGTCTGCTGGTGGGCCTGCTGACCAGGATCGCCGCGCTCGGCGGGATGGTGCTGACGATCCTGATCGCGCTCAGCATCGACTGGGGCGGTATCAAGCAGTACACCGGTTCAAGTGGCTGGTTCACCTCGGTCGACCTGGCCGTGGCCGTCGCGCTATCGGTGTTCTTGATCGGTGGTGCCGACCCGTTCTCGCTGGATGCGTTGATCTGGCGGTCCCGGCTCAAGCGCAATGCCCGCGACGATGACGAGCCGGGTTTCCGGGACAACGAGTTCGAAGACTCTCGCCGTCGGCTGCAGGGCGAACCGGCGACCTACTCGCGCCCGGAGCAGGACGAGCCGGCCACGTATTCGCGACCGGAGGACGCTGGTTCGCGACCGGAACAGGGCGGCCAGCAGCCCGACCAGGCCACCGAGCAGTTACCGACGGCGGCCGACTCCAACTCGCTGTGGAACTCCGGACGCCGGGACCGCGATCCGGCCGCAAGCCGGGACGACGCGGCTGCCGGCCGGAACGGCGAGGCCACCGGCGAGCGTTGAGGTCCAACCCAGGTGCGAGCCAATCGGGCAAATCTGGCACGACATGGGACCAGTCGGCCGATCGCGCCGTAGGATAGGAATAGCAATCGGCCGTGGCCGGTTGCCGCTCAGGAGAATTGATACCGTCGAGCATCTGCTCGTGTGCAACTGTTTGGGGATGCAATGACTGCCACTGAGGTTTCGATCACCACGCCAGACACCACCGTCACGCCCGTCTCGCTCACCGATTCGGCCGCGCTGAAGGTCCGCGAGCTGCTCGATGCCGAGGGCCGCAGCGACCTGCGACTGCGCGTCGCGGTGCAGCCGGGTGGTTGTGCTGGCATGCAGTACCAGCTCTTCTTCGACGAGCGTTCGCTGGACGGGGACCTGGTCATCGACCAGCCGCTGGTCGGCGCCGAGGGCAGCGTGCCGCTGGTCGTGGACCGCACCAGCGTGCCGTTGATCACCGGTTCCACCATCGGCTACACCGACACCATCGAGAAGCAGGGTTTCGAGATCGACAACCCGAACGCCGGCGGCGGCTGCGCCTGCGGTAACTCTTTCTGCGGCTAGTTTTCGCGGCTCGCTCGTCGACGGCGTCACCAGCACAAGTCAGTGCTGGTGACGCCGTTCGTTTTCCGCCAGGTAATCTCGCATTCATGCCTGTACTCCTCTCCGGATCCATCGCCACCGACCACCTGATGCACTTTCCAGGCCGGTTCTCCGAGCAGTTGCTGGCCGACCAGCTGCACCAGGTCTCGCTGAGCTTCCTGGTGGACGACCTGGTGGTCCGCCGGGGCGGGGTGGCGGCCAACATCGCCTTCGGGATGGGCCAGCTCGGCGAGCACCCGGTGCTGGTCGGCGCGGTCGGCCAGGATTTCGCCGACTACCGGTCCTGGTTGGAACGGCACGGCGTGGACTGTGACTCGGTACACATCTCCGCCGAGCACCACACCGCCCGCTTCGTCTGCACCACCGACGAGGAGATGTGCCAGATCGCGTCCTTCTACGCCGGTGCGATGAGCGAGGCACGCAACATCGAACTCCAGCCGGCGGTGGCACGCACCGGTGCCGAGCTGGTCGTGATCAGCGCCGATGACCCGGCCGCGATGGTCCGGCACTCGGTCGAGGCCCGCGAACGGGGTTACCGCTTCGCCGCCGACCCGTCCCAGCAGATCGCCCGGATGTCTGGCGCGGACCTGCGGACGTTGATAGAGGGCGCGGAGCTGCTGTTCACCAATGACTATGAGAAGAACCTGCTGGAATCCAAGGGCGAGCTGTCCGAGGCCGAGGTGCTGGCCCGGGTCGGCGTCCGGATCACCACCCAGGGCAAGCAGGGCGTCGAGATCGTCGGCCGTGACATGGAGCGGGTGCACGTGCCGGTCGCCAAGGAGCGTGCCAAGGTCGACCCGACCGGAGTCGGCGACGGCTTCCGGGCCGGCTTCCTCTGCGGCCGGACCTGGGGTCTGTCCTGGGAGCGCTCGGCCCAGGTCGGCAGCCTGCTGGCCACCCTGGTCCTCGAGACGGTGGGCACCCAGGAGTACGAGGTGAAGCCGGCCGATTTCGCCGACCGGCTGGCCGAGTCCTACGGCGACGAGGCGGCCGCCGAGGTGCTGCCGCTGCTCAACCCTTGAGCGCGGCCATTTCGCCGGCAACCTGATCGAAGATCGGCCGGGGCAGCGTCGCACCCTCGCGGCGAACCTGCTCCGGCCGCAGCCGCAGCACCCGGTCCAGCCTGACCTCGCTCGGCCGGTGCTGGCCGTCCCAGCCGCCGGCACCGACATCGAGCCAGTGCCGGCCGTTCCGCGCCTCGGCGGCCGCGTCCCGGTTGTGGTCCTTGCTGGTCAGCATCAACGCCAGCAGGTACGGCCCGTCGTGACCGATCACCAGCACCGGACGGTCCTTGCCCCGGCTGTGGTCCTCCTCAAAGGGCACCCAACCCCACACCACCTCGCCCGGGTCGGCCTTGCCATCCGGGTGCGGCCGGTACTCGATCCGGACCGAACCGGAGTAGTCACCCGGGTAGCTGGTCGACTGCGGCGGCGCGGCCCGATCGGGTTCAGCCCGGCTGCGCCGGCGAAACCACTGCAGAACCATCAGATGGCGACCGGGTAGACCGGCTGCGGGATCTCCGGCGTGATCCGGCCCTCGACGAAGATGCCGTGCCAGAGCATGAACACCAGCAACGTCCAGATCTTGCGGGAGTAGTCGTGCGGGCCGGCCCGGTGCGCGGCGAGCAGCCGCAACGCGGCCTGGGTGTCGATCAGGTAGTCGGTACCGGCCGAGCTGATGATCTCGTGCGCCCAGTCATACATCTCGGCCTTGAGCCACGGCCGGGTCGGCACCGGGAAGCCGAGCTTGGCCCGGTTCAGCACGTGTGGCGGGACGATCTCGGCCAGCGCCCGACGCAGCGCGTACTTGGTGGTCTCGCTGGTCAGCTTCTGCTCGACCGGGATCGAGGAGGCGATCCGGAACACCTCGGTGTCCAGGAACGGCACCCGCAGTTCCAGCGAGTTGGCCATCGTCATCTTGTCGGCCTTGACCAGGATGTCGCCGCGCAACCAGGTGAACAGGTCGATGTACTGCATCCGGGTCGAGTCGTCCAGGTGCCTGGTGGCCGCGTAGTGCGGCGCGGTGATGTCGGTGTAGCTGATCTGGGGCGAGTAGGTCTTGAGCAGCTGGCCGTCGCGAAGCTCATCGTCCCGGAAGATCCGGGCGTTGCCGTAGTAGCGCTCCTCGATGCCGATGCTGGCCCGGCGCAGCAGGTCCTTGCCACGCATGCCCTCGGGCAGCCGGGACGAGAGCATCCCGAGCAGCCGTTTCACCGGGTCCGGCGCAGCGGTCAGGTGCCGCAGCGAGATCGGCTCCCGGTAGATGGTGTAGCCACCGAACAGCTCGTCGGCACCCTCGCCCGACAGCACCACCTTGACGTGCTTGCGAGCTTCCCGGGCGATGAAGTACAGCGGCACCAGCGACGGATCGGCGACCGGGTCGTCCAGATACCAGACGACCAGCGGCAGGACGTCCATCATCTCCTGCGGGCTGACCACCTTGGTGATGTGCTGTACCCCGATCGCGGCTGCCGACTCGGCGGCCACGTCGATCTCGGAGAAGCCCTCGCGCTCGAAGCCGGTGGTGAAGGTGAGCAGCTTCGGGTTGTGCTCGGCGGCCAGCGCGGCGATCGCGGTCGAGTCGATGCCGCCGGACAGGAACGCCCCGACGGTGAAGTCCGACTGCAGATGCTTGGCTACCGAGTCCCGCAGCGTGTCGGCGATCTCGCGGTAGAGCTTGTCCGGTTCGGGTACCGGCCGGGCGACGAAGTCCGGCTGGAAGTACCGCCGGGTTCGGACCTGCTCGCCAGGCCGCAGGGTGAAGCAGGTGCCGGAGTCGATCCGGCTGATCCGGTTGTGCATCGAGGCCGGCTCCGGGACGTACTGCAGGCTCAGATAGTGCTGCAATGCCTCGGTGTTGACGTCCTGGACGACCTCAGGCGGGGCGAGTGAGAGCAGCGACTTCTTCTCCGAGGAGAAGAACGAGCCGCGCTCGTCGGTGTAGGTGTAGAGCGGCTTGATGCCGAACCAGTCCCGAGCGCCGAACATCACCCGCTGCTCGGAGTCCCAGATCAGGAAGGAGAACATTCCGCGCAGCCGCTCGACGATCTTCTCGCCCAGGTAGTGGTAGCCGGCCACGATCGCCTCGCCGTCGCCGTTGGTGGCAAAGGTGGCGCCGTACTCCTCGCTCAGGTGGCTGCGCAGCTCGAGGTAGTTGTAGATCTCACCGTTGAAGATGAGGTGATACCGATCGGCCAGGTAGGGCAGCGGCTGGTGGCTGTGCTCCCAGTCGATCAGCGACAGCCGGCGAAAGCCGATCACCACCTCGTCGTCGAACCAGATGTCACCGTCGTCCGGGCCGCGATGGCGCATCTGGGCCAGCGCGGTCTCGACTGCCGTCCGGACCTCGGCGGAGTCCGCTTCCGAGCCGGCCGGTTTGGCTGCCAGGAAGCCGATCAGGCCACACATCTCAGCCGGCCTTTCTCGGCTGCGCCCGCTCGCTGAACTTCGGCGCCGAGGCATCCTTGACCGAGATCCGGGACGGGTCGCCGACATCTATCGGGACCGGCCAGTCGATGCCCAGTCCCTCGTCCAGCGGGTTGAACGCGGTGCCGGCCATGCCCGGGCGCCACTCGTCGGTGAAGCAGTACAGGTACTGGGTACCTTCCTCGCTGACCGACTGGAACCCGTTGCAGACGCCGGCCGGTACCAGCACCTGGGTGCCGGGCGCCAGCGGCACCGTGACCACCGCGCCGTAGCTGGGGGAGTCCTCGCGGGCATCGAGGTACGCCCCGAATGCCCGGCCGGCGACGCAGCTGACCAGCTTGACCATGGCTTCGCCGTGCATGCCCCGGATCGCGCCGTAGCCGGACTCGGTGACGTTGATCTGCTGCCAGCCCGCCGCGCCGGCGAAGGCGCCGGTGTCGTAGGCCGAGGCCCGGAAGAACTCGCGCACCGTGCCGCGCTCGTCGGTGACCTGCTTGAGGGTGCAGACCACCAGCCCGTCGATCTCGGTGGTGCTCGTCTGCAAGTCGGTGATGTGCACACTCATACCCACAATCTTCACACGTACCGGCGGACTCAGTGCAGTCGCCGCACCCGGTAGGCGACCGCGCCGCCGTCCAATTCGGTAGTCGAGATCAGCCGCTGACCGGTCATCCGGCACCACGCGGCGATGTCGCTGGCGGCGGCTGGATCGTCGGCCAGCACGCTCAGCTCGCCGCCCACCGGCAGGCCGGGCAACGCTCGGGCCAGATCCAGGATCGGCAGCGGGCAACGCCGGCCCCGGCTGTCGATCTCCCGGCTCTTGTCTTCCTGACTGGTGGTGGCCTGGCCGGTTGGTGGCCCGCCGGTGGGTGCCTGCGCCCGGACGTCGGCCACCACCCGCGGCAGCACGGCCAGGAACCGGTCGACATCGCCCTGCTGAACGCCAGGATGCAGCGACACCCGCAGGTTTCCCGAGGTCAGCGCGCCCATCGCCACCAGCACGTGCGACGGGGTCAGGGTGTCGGAGGTGCAGGACGAGCCGGACGAGGCAGCGAAGTCCTGCCGGTCGAGTTCGGTGAGCAGCGCCTCGCCGTCGACGTACAGGCAGGAGAAGGTGACCAGGTGCGGCAGCCGATCGCTGGGGTCGCCGAGCACCGCCGAATCCGGTACGAGTTCGGGCACCCGCCGCCGGATCTGCTCGACCAGCCCGTGCAGCCGGGCTGCCTGCGCGACCCGATCCTGCCGGCTGGCCCGCAGCGAGGCGACCGCGGCAACCACGGCCGGCACATTGGGAACACCCAGGGCCCGGCCGTCCTCGGTCTCGTCGACCGGGAACGGTGCTCGCCAGCGGGTGCCGCGCCGGATGGCCAGCAGCCCGACGCCGGCCGGCCCGCCCCAGAGCCGCGCGTCGGCGCTGAACACCGCGGCCGTTGCCGGCGCATCGCCGTAGACCAGCTGCTGGCTGGCGTCGACCACCAGCGGCACACCGGTGCCGGCCAGCCCGGCGACGACCTCGTCGATCGGCTGGCGGGTGCCCACCTCGTGGTTGGCGGCCTGCAGCGCAGCGGCGGCGGTCCCGTCCCGGCCGGCCTCGGCCACGAAGCGCGCCGCATCCGCCCGGCCTACCGAGTCCACCCCGACCACGCTGACCTCGCCGCCCCGGGCCAGCTGCCAGTCAGCCGCCTTGAACACCGCGGAGT
>JALYVK010000080.1 GCA_030853265.1 Actinomycetota bacterium | reverse complement strand
CCCCGGCCCGGCTCGGTGCCGAGCTGGCCCCGCCGCTGGCCGGGCTCTATGTCGGCAGCACCGTCTCGGCCCGCTGGCAGGATCGGGTGGTGGCGCGCGGCCTGGGAGTACGAGCCAACGCGACGGCCCGGCTCGTCGAGGCCGGCGCGTTGATCGATCGCCAGGGCGCGCCGACCGTGTTCATCCCGGCCGACGCGCTGATCGACGCCCGGCTCGAGCCGGCGCTGGCCGGCAAGGTGGTCGGTCAGGGTGGCCTGCTGGTGTTGCGCTGGCAGCACGGCGAGCAGCTGCTGGACACCGGCATCCGGGCCGATGACAAGACCGGATACCCCGCTTGGATAAGGGCAATAGCCGATCGGCAACCCAGTGAGGACGAGGCGCGCAGTGACTGATTCAGCAGCCATGGCAATGCTGGTGCTCGAGGACGGCCGGGCATTCACCGGCCAGTCCTACGGGGCAACCGGTGAAACCTACGGCGAGGCGGTGTTCAACACCGGCATGACCGGGTACCAGGAAACCCTGACCGACCCGTCCTATCATCGCCAGATCGTGGTGCAGACCGCCCCGCACATCGGCAACACCGGCGTCAACGACGAGGATCCGGAGTCCAGCAAGATCTGGGTTTCCGGTTACGTGGTAAGGGATCCGGCTCGCCGAGTGTCCAGCTGGCGGGCGGTCCGGTCGCTGACCGACGAGCTCGTCCGGCACGACGTGGTCGGCATCTCGGGCATCGATACCCGGGCGCTGACCCGGCACCTGCGCGAGCGCGGCGCGATGCGGGCGATCATCTCCTCCACCGACCTGGACCGCGATTCCTTGCTGGACAAGGTGATCGGCTCGCCGCAGATGGCCGGCGCGGACCTGACCGGCGAGGTCAGCACCGCGCAGGCCTACCGGGTGGACGCGATCGGCGAACACCGGTTCAGCGTTGCGGCACTGGACTACGGGATCAAGGCGATGACCCCGCATCGGCTGGCGCAGCGGGGGATCACCACCCACGTGCTGCCGGCCGCGGCCACCGTCGAGCAGGTGCTGGCGACCGGCGCCGACGCGGTGTTCCTGTCCAACGGCCCGGGCGATCCGGCCACCGCCGACCAGGCCGTCGCGCTGGTTCGGGAGCTGCTGGGCAGGCAGCTGCCGATCTTCGGGATCTGCTTCGGCAACCAGATCCTCGGCCGGGCGTTCGGTTTCGACACCTACAAGCTGCGCTACGGCCATCGTGGTATCAACCAGCCGGTCGCGGACCTGGCCACCGGCAAGGTGGAGATCACCGCGCACAATCACGGCTTCGCGGTGGCCGCCCCGCTGGACCGGGCCTCGCAGACCGAGTTCGGCGAGGTCGAGGTCAGCCATGTCTGCCTGAACGACAACGTGGTCGAGGGGCTGCGGGCGCGCGACGTACCGGCCTTCTCGGTGCAGTACCACCCAGAGGCAGCGGCCGGCCCGCACGATGCGGCCTATCTGTTCGACAGATTCGCCGAACTACTCGATGGGACCAGCGAGTGAGCATCGCAGCGAGGTACGAGCTGAGGCGAGTGAGCATCGAGCGAGGGACGAGCGAGGCGCGGAGCGAGTTGACTGACGGAGCGGAGCGAGTCGGCGATGAGCGCTCGCGCGAAGAGCAAAAGGAAGCGAACAGCTGATGCCCAAGCGGACGGATATCAAGCACATCCTGGTCATCGGCTCCGGGCCGATCGTGATCGGGCAGGCCTGCGAGTTCGACTACTCCGGCACCCAGGCGTGCCGGGTGCTGCGCGAGGAGGGGTTTCGGGTCAGCCTGATCAACTCCAATCCCGCGACGATCATGACCGATCCGGAATTCGCCGACGCCACCTACATCGAGCCGCTGACCCCCGAATTCGTGGAAAAGGTGCTGGCCACCGAAGCGGAGCTGGGCTACCCGGTGGACGCGCTGCTGGCCACCCTGGGCGGCCAGACCGCGCTGAACCTGGCCGTCGCCCTGCACGATGCCGGCATTCTCGATCGGCACGGGGTGGAACTGATCGGCGCCGATATCGACGCCATCCAGCGCGGCGAGGATCGCCAGAAGTTCAAGGACATCGTCCGCGCGGTCGGCGGTGACACGCCGGCCTCGGCGGTCTGCCACAGCCTGGACGAGGCGGTTTCCTTTGCCGAAACAGTGGGAAACCGGGTGGTGATCCGGCCGTCGTTCACCATGGGCGGCCTCGGTTCCGGGATGGCCAACAACGCCGTCGAGGTCCGCACCCAGGTCGCTCGCGGGCTGGCCGCCTCGCCGGTCAGTGAGGTGCTTGTCGAAGAGAGCGTCTTCGGCTGGAAGGAGTTCGAGCTGGAATTGATGCGTGACCGCAAGGACAACGTGGTCGTGGTCTGCTCGATCGAGAACGTCGACCCGATGGGGGTGCACACCGGCGACTCGATCACGGTGGCGCCGGCGATGACGCTGACCGACCGCGAATACCAGCGGATGCGCGACCTGGGCATCGCGGTGCTGCGCGAGGTCGGGGTGGACACCGGTGGCTGCAACATCCAGTTCGCGATCGATCCGGCCAGCGGCCGGCTGATCGTCATCGAGATGAACCCGAGAGTCTCGCGCTCGTCGGCGTTGGCTTCCAAGGCAACCGGATTCCCGATCGCCAAGATCGCCGCGAAGCTGGCCGTCGGCTACACCCTGGACGAGGTCGGCAACGACATCACCCGGGCCACGCCGGCCTGCTTCGAGCCGGTGTTGGACTACGTGGTGGTCAAGATTCCGCGGTTCGCGTTCGAGAAGTTCCCGGGTGCTGACCCGGTGCTGACCACCCATATGAAGTCGGTCGGCGAGGCGATGTCGATCGGCCGGAACTTCACCGAGGCGCTGGGCAAGGCGATGCGCTCGATGGAGACCAAGGCGGCCGGCTTCTGGACGGCCGACGCCGCCGATGACGATTTGGCTTCTGTGGACGAGCTGTTGGGGATCGCCTCGGTCGCCACCGACGGCCGGTTGTACGCGATCGAGCGGGCGATGCGTGCCGGTGCCAGCGTGGACGAGGTGGCTGCCGCGACCTCGATCGATCCCTGGTTCGTCGACCAGTTCGCCCAGATCCTCGAGGTCGGCGCCTCGGTGGCGGCCGCCGATGCGCTCACCCCACAGCTGCTGACGCTGGCCAAGCGGCATGGCCTGTCCGACCGCCAGATCGCGGCGCTGCGTCCGGAACTGTCCGGCGAGGACGGGGTGCGCAGGCTGCGGCACCGGGCCGGCATCCGTCCGGTCTACAAGACGGTCGACACCTGCGCCGCCGAATTCGCCGCCAGCACGCCGTATCACTACTCGACCTATGACGAAGAGACCGAGGTGGCCGCCCAGCCGGACCGGCCAAAGGTGCTGATCCTGGGCAGCGGGCCGAACCGGATCGGGCAGGGCATCGAGTTCGACTACTCCTGCGTGCATGCCGTGATGGCGTTGCGGGCGGCGGGCTACGAAACCGTGATGATCAACTGCAATCCCGAGACGGTGTCGACCGATTACGACACCGCCGACCGGCTCTACTTCGAACCACTGACCTTCGAGGACGTCCTCGAAGTGGTCTACTCCGAGCAGCAGTCGGGCACCGTGGCCGGGGTGATCTGCACGCTCGGCGGCCAGACCCCGCTGGGCCTGGCGCAGCGGCTCAAGCAGGCCGGCGTGCCGGTGCTCGGCACCCAGCCCGAGGCGATCGACCTGGCCGAGGACCGCGGCGAGTTCGGCCGGGTGCTGGCCGAGGCCGGCCTGCCGGCGCCCAAGCACGGCCTGGCCACCTCGTTCCCGCAGGCCAAGCAGGTGGCCGACTCGATCGGCTACCCGGTGCTGGTCCGGCCGTCCTACGTCCTCGGTGGGCGGGGGATGGAGATCGTCTATGACGAACAGGGCCTAGCCAGTTACATCGCCAAGGCCACCGACATCACCGCCGACCACCCGGTGCTGGTGGACCGGTTCCTCGACGACAGCGTGGAGATCGACGTCGACGCGCTCTACGACGGGACCGAGCTCTACCTCGGTGGGGTGATGGAGCACATCGAAGAGGCTGGCATCCACTCCGGTGACTCGGCCTGCGCGCTGCCGCCGATCACGCTGGGCAACGCCACCGTGGACGAGGTGCGCACCGCGACGCTGCTGATCGCCCAGGGTGTCGGGGTCCGCGGCCTGCTCAACGTCCAGTACGCGCTCAGCGGCGATATCCTTTACGTTCTCGAGGCAAACCCGCGCGCCAGCCGTACCGTGCCGTTCGTGTCCAAGGCCACCGCGGTACCGCTGGCCAAGGCTGCCGCTCGGATCGCACTCGGCACCAGCATCGCCGAGTTGCGCGCCGAGGGGATGCTGCCGTGCTTCGGTGACGGCGGCGAGCTGCCGGCCGACGCGCCGATCGCGGTCAAGGAGGCGGTGCTGCCCTTCGCCCGGTTCCGCACCCCGGCCGGTGACTCGATCGATTCCATCCTGGGACCGGAGATGAAGTCGACCGGCGAGGTGATGGGCTTCGACAAGGTATTCGGCACCGCGTTCGCCAAGTCCCAGGCAGCGGCGTACGGTTCGCTGCCGGCCAAGGGCACCGTGTTCGTCTCGGTGGCCAACCGCGACAAGCGTGCCGCGCTGTTCCCGATGAAGCGGCTGAAGGACCTGGGCTTCAAGATCCTGGCCACCGAAGGTACCGCCCAGGTGCTGCGCCGCAATGGAGTTCAGGCCGAGGTGGTCGGCAAATTCTCGGCCGGCCCTGGCAACATCGTGGAAGAGATCCTGGCCGGCCGGGTGGATCTGGTGCTCAACACCCCGTTCGGCTCACCGGGAAACTCCGGCCCCCGGGTGGACGGTTACGAGATTCGGACGGCGGCGGTGCATGCCGGCATCCCGTGCCTGACCACGGTGCAGGCGATTGCCGCCGCGGTGCAGGGCATCGAGGAGCTGATCCGCGGCGAGGTCGGGGTGACCTCGCTGCAGGCCCACCACCGATCGCTGGCCAGTTGGCGGGAGGGCACCCGATGAGCGCCCCGTCCCAGCCGAGCCTCGGCGGCCCGGTGCAGGAGACCGGCGAGATCTTCGACGTCACCAGGCTCGGCGAGTACACCCAGTTCACCGTGGTGGCGCCCGGGGTGGCCCGGTCCTTCCAGCCCGGCCAGTTCGCCGCGGTCGCGGTGGGCGGCCCGGACACCTCGATGCTGCTCCGGCGATCCTTCGCGTTGTACGGGGTGAAACCCGGTTCTGAGTTCGCCGGCACGGTGCAGTTCGTGGTCGCCGCGCACGGCCGTGGCACCGAGTGGCTGCTCCGTCAACGGGCCGGTACGAAGCTGGACCTGATCGGCCCGCTGGGGGTGCCGTTCCCGATCCCGCGCGAACCGGTGCCGGCGGTGCTGGTGGGCGGCGGCTACGGCTCGGCCCCGCTGCTGCCGCTGGCCGAGCAGTTGCTGGCCCAGGGCAGCGAGATCGAGCTGATCCTGGGGGCGGCCACCGCCGGCCGGCTGTTCGGTGAGCTGCCGGCCAAGCGGCTGATCGGCAAGGTCACCGTCACCACCGACGACGGCAGCGCCGGCCAGCGCGGCCGGGTCACCGACCCGCTGCCCTCGGCCATCGACCGGCTCGGCGCGCAGATCGTCTACGCCTGCGGGCCGATGCCGATGCTGGCCGCGGTCGGCAACATCGCCCGCGCGCACGCCATCCCGGCCCAGGTGGCCGTCGAGGAGTCGATGGCCTGCGGGATCGGGGTGTGCATGACCTGTGTGCTGCCGGTCCGTGGCACCGACGGGGTGTCGCGGTTCGTCCGGTCCTGCGTGGAAGGGCCGGTCTTCGAGGCCGGCCGGGTGCGCTGGGACGAGGTCGGCAGGTTGCCCGCGGACCTGCACGGAGCCGATGCGATGGGTGGTCACTGATGGCTGTCGAGTCCCCGGCACGGCGCGGACGGAAGGTTCACTGATGGCTGTCGATCTGCGTACCTCGCTCGGCTCGCTGGCATTGCCGAACCCGGTGCTCACCGCGTCGGGTTGCGCCGCGGCCGGCCGGGAACTGGGCCAGTTCTTCGAGGTGTCCGCGATCGGCGCGGTCGTCACCAAGTCGATCATGCTGAGACCGCGCTCGGGACGTCCGACGCCGCGGATGGCCGAGACGCCGAGCGGGATGCTGAACTCGATCGGCCTGCAGGGCCCGGGAATCGACTCGTTCCTGGCCAACGATCTGCCGTGGCTGCACTCCCAGGGCGCCCGGACGGTGGTCTCGATCGCCGGTGGCCACACCGACGAGTTCGTGGCGCTGGCCAAGCGGCTCTACAACCACCCGGTGGACCTGATCGAGGTCAACATCTCGTGTCCGAACGTGGAAAGTCGCGGTCAGGTGTTCGCCTGCGATCCGATCGCGGCTGCTCGGGTCATCTCGGCGGTCCGCCGGGCGGCCCATCCGAACACCCCGGTCTTCGCCAAGCTGTCACCCGACGTCACCGACATCGGACAGATCGCCCGGTCGGTCGCCGACGCCGGTGCCGACGGCATCTCGCTGATCAACACCTTGCTGGGCATGGTGATCGACACCGACACGCTGCGGCCGGCGCTGGGCGGCATCACCGGCGGGCTGTCCGGACCGGCGATCCGGCCGGTCGCGGTGCGCTGCGTGTGGCAGGTGCACCAGGCCGTCCCGCAGCTGCCGTTGCTCGGGATGGGCGGCATCATGACCGGACGGGACGCGCTGCAGTTCATCCTGGCCGGTGCCTCGGCCGTCTCGGTCGGCACCGCGGTGTTCCACGATCCGAGCGCGCCGATCCGGATCATCAACGAATTGCAGGCAGAACTCGACCGGTGTGGGTTCGCGTCGGTGACCGACGCCATCGGCTTCGCGCATCGCAGCCCCGAGCAGCAGGCGAGCCTGCGGGGCATCGGAACTGAGGAGATCACCGTATGACATTCGGCAACCGGCTGACCGAGGCCATCGCCAAGCGTGGCTCGGCGTGTGAGGAGATCACCGTATGACATTCGGCAACCGGTTGACCGAGGCCATCGCCGAGCGCGGCTCGGCCTGTATCGGAATCGACCCGCATGCCGGGCTGCTGCACGAGTGGGGCCTGGCCGATGACCTGGTCTCGCTGGAACGGTTCGCGCTGACCTGCGTCGAGGCATTCGGTCCGGTGGCCGCGGTGGTCAAGCCGCAGTCGGCGTTCTTCGAGCGGTTCGGCTCGCGGGGCATCGCGATCCTGGAACGCACCATCGCCGAGGCCAGGTCAGCCGGTGCGCTGGTGCTGCTGGACGTCAAGCGGGGCGATATCGGCTCCACCATGGCGGCCTACGCCGATGCCTACCTCGATCCGGAATCCGACTTGGCTGTCGATGCGATCACCACCAACCCCTATCTCGGTGTCGGTGCCCTAGAGCCCGCCTTCGAGCTGGCCGCCAAGCACGGCAAGGGCGTCTTCGTGATCGGGTTGACCTCGAACAAGGAGGCGCCGCAGGTGCAGCATGCCCGGTTGCCCGACGGCCGGACGGTGGCCCAGTCGGTGATCGATGACCTGGCGCTGCGCAACGCCGGGGTCGACCCGCTCGGGTCGTTCGGAGTCGTGGTCGGTGCCACCATCGGCGACTCGGTGGCCGAGCTGGCCGGCCTGAACGGGCCGTACCTGGTGCCGGGGATCGGTGCGCAGGGTGGCACCACTTCCGACGTCCGGCGGATCTTCGCCGGCCAACTGGCCGCGGTATTGCCCAGCGTCTCCCGCGAGGTGTTGCGAGCTGGCCCGCAGGTTGCCGCGCTGCGGGCCGCCGCCGAGCGGGTCATCGTCGATTACGCCTTCCTGACCAGCTGAACCGGCCGTCGATGGGGTGGCGGTCCAGAACAACCGGCCGGCGGCGAGTGGCGGTCCAGAACCAGCTGAACCGGCCGTCGGCAGGTAACGGTCCAGAACAAGGCGAGCTAGCCGCCGGCGGGTAAAGTTGAGCTATGCCGAGCGCACCACACCTGACCGCCGAGCAACGCGCCGCGGCGCTGGTCGAGGCAGCGGTGGCTCGGTCGGTACGGGCTGCCGCGCGGGCCGAGTTGAAGGCTGGCCGGCTCGACCTGGCCGGCCTGTTGGACCGGTCCGCCGACGATCCGCGGCTGGCCGCGATGCGGGTCAGCGCGCTGGTCGAGTCGCTGCCCGGCTACGGACCCGTCCGGTCGGCCGCCCTGCTGGCCGAGTTGCGGATCGCCGAATCCCGCCGGATTCGTGGCCTGGGACCGAAACAGCGGGCCGCGCTGCTGACGCGGATCGAGCAGACGGCACAATCGCAACCATGACCGAGTCGACCGAGACCACCACCCGCCTCACCGTGCTGTCCGGGCCGTCCGGAGTTGGCAAGGGGACCGTGGTCGCCGAGGTGCGCCGGTTGTTCCCGCACGTCTGGGTGTCGGTGTCCTGCACGACCCGCAAGCCGCGGCCGGGCGAGGTGGACGGCATGCAGTACCACTTCGTCAGCGATGCGGAGTTCGACGAGCTGATCGCGACCGATCGACTGCTGGAATATGCCACTTTTGCCGGCAATCGCTACGGAACTCCGCGCCGGCCGGTCGAGCAGCACCTGGCCGCCGGCCGTCCGACGCTGCTCGAGATCGAGCTGCAGGGCGCCCGGCAGGTACGCCAGCGGATGCCGGACGCGCAGTTCGTCTTCCTGGCCCCGCCCTCGGTCACCGAGCTGCGAGACCGGCTGGCCGGCCGGGGTACCGAGCCGGCCGAGGCCATCGAGGTGCGGCTGGACCGGGCCCGGATCGAACTCGAGGCCGACCACGAATTCGACGTGGTGGTGGTCAACGACGACGTCGAACGGGCCGCCGCCGAAGTGGTATCGCTGCTGAGCGCGGCGGAACCCGCCTAGTCCTCAGTCTCAGTCCACCAGTTTGGTTGCGGCGACCAGTTCGGCCAGCCCCTTCTTGGCATCGCTGAACAGCATGCTGGTCTTCGGGTCGCCATACAGCTCGTTGTCGATGCCGGCGTAGCCCGAGGCCATCGACCGCTTGATCACGATGATGCTGCGGGCATGGTCCACGTCGAGAATGGGCATACCGGATACCGCATTTCCCGGTCGGCGGGCAGCCGGGTTGGTCACGTCATTGGCGCCGACCACCAGTGCCACGTCGGTACGGTCGAACTCGGCGTTGATGTCGTCCATCTCGCGCAGCTGGTCATAGGGGACGTTCGCCTCGGCCAGCAGCACGTTCATGTGACCGGGCATCCGGCCGGCCACCGGGTGGATCGCGTAGGACACCTCGATGCCGCGAGCTTCCAGCAGCTCGGCCAGCTCACGCACCTCGTGCTGGGCCTGCGCCGCGGCCAGCCCGTAGCCAGGAACGATGATCACCTTGGATGCATAAGCCAATTGCAGCGCGGCGTCGTCCATCGCGATGGACTTCACGCTGACTCCGGCCACCGAGGCAACCTCGATGCCGGCAGCACCGGTACCGAAGCCACCGGCGATGATCGAGACCACCGAGCGGTTCATCGCATCGGCCATCAGCTTGGTCAGGATGCCGCCGGAGGCGCCGACCAGCGCGCCGGCGATAGTGAGGGTGGCGTTGTCGAGCACGAAGCCGGCCATCGCCACCGCGGTTCCGGTGAAGGCGTTGAGCAACGAGATGACCACCGGCATGTCGGCGCCGCCGATCGGCAGCACCATCAGGATGCCGAGGCCGAGCGAGGCGATCACCACGATGGCCAGGATCCAGGCGTTGTGCGCGCCGGAGATCACGTCGATGCCCGAGGCGAGCGCTGCCACCAGCAACACCCCAGAGACGATCCGGGCACCCGGGAAGCTCACCGGCTGGCTCCAGTAGCCCTGCAGCTTGGCCGCCGCGATCAGCGAACCGGAGAAGGTGACCCCGCCGATCAGGACGTCCAGCACCGTCGCGGTCGCGATCCCGGCGCTGATGTGCGGGTCATGCTGGTAGTCGGCGATCGCGATCAGTGCCGCGGCGCCGCCGCCGACCGCGTTGAACAGGCTGACCAGCTGCGGCATCTGGGTCATCGCCACCCGGCGAGCCGAGTACAGCCCGGCCGCGCCGCCGAGCAGCGCGCCGCAGATCAGCACCAGCCAGCGGGTGGCGTTCATGGTGCCGCCATGACCGACCGAGATCAGCACCGCGATCACCGCGACCGTCATGCCGAAGGCCGACAGCTGGTTACCGCGCCGGGCAGTGGCGGGGGAGTTCATCATGTGCAGGCCGAGCACGAAGCCGACCGCGCCGAACAGCGAAGCCAGCCGGACGCCGGTTTCTACGCCACTCATGCGTTGCCATCCTGAGCTGCCGGGTCAGCCGCCTTCGGAGCGGGCACCGGTCGTTTGCGGAACATCTGCAGCATCCGATCGGTCACCGCATAGCCACCGACCACGTTGGCCGCACCGAAGGCCCCGGCCACGAAGGTCAGCACGTAGCCGAACGGGCCGTTCACCGACGCGGACAGGATCACCACGCCGACCAGCACCACCCCGTGGATGGAGTTGGCGCCCGACATCAGCGGGGTGTGCAGGGTGGCGGGCACCTTGCTGATCACCTCGAAGCCGACCAGCAGGGCCAGCACGAAGATGGTCAGGTCACCGACGAAGCCCTGGGTCATGATCCGGCCCCTTCACTGGTCGCGACCGCGGCGGCTGCCGCGGCATGCACGATCTTGCCGCCGTGGGTGATCACCACGCCCTGGGCGATCTCGTCGGTCAGATCGATGGCCAGCGCCCCGTCCGCGGTCAGGTGGTTGACCAGCGCGCTGACGTTGCGGGAGAAGGCTTGGGACGCACTCGTCGCGAGCCGGGACGGCAGGTTGGCAGCACCCACCACGCTCACCCCGTTGCCGGTCAGCACGGTCTCACCGGCGACCGAGCCCTCGACGTTGCCGCCGAGGCTGCTGGCGGCCAGGTCCACGATCACCGAACCCGGCCGCATCCGGGCCACCACCTCGGCGGTGATCAGCACCGGCGGCCGCCGGCCGGGCACCTGCGCGGTGGTGATCACGATGTCGTGCCGGGCGATGTGCTCGGCGAGTTCGGCCTGTTGGGCCTGCCGCTCGGAATCGGTCAGCTCCCGGGCATAGCCACCGTCACCGGCTGCGGCGATGCCCGCCTTCAGCTCGACGAACTTGGCGCCGAGCGACTTCACCTCGTCCCGGGCGGCCGGCCGCACGTCGTAGCCGCTGACCACCGCCCCCAACCGGCGGGCGGTGCCGATCGCCTGCAGGCCGGCCACCCCGGCGCCCAGCACCAGCACCGTCGCAGGCTTCGAGGTGCCGGCGGCGGTCATCAACATCGGGAAGAACCGGTCGTAGTGCTCGGCGGCGACCAGCACCGCGCGGTAGCCGGCCACGCTGGCCTGCGAGCTGAGCGCGTCCATGCTCTGGGCCCGGGTCAGCGTGCGGGGCAGGCCGTCCAGGCTGATCGCGGTCACCCCCAGTTCGGCGAACCGGCGGACCAGCGCCGGGTTGGTCAGCGGGGCGAGCATGCCCAGGTAGGCCTGGCCGCTGCGCAGCTGGGCGAGCAGTTCGTCGCTGGGCGGGCCGACCGCGACCAGCAGATCGGCCTCGGCCAGCACCGAGGCCCGGTCGCCGAGCTTGGCCCCGACCTCGGTGTAGCTCTCGTCGCTGAACCAGCAACCAGCTCCGGCGCCGGACTCGATCAGGACGTCCAGGCCGGTCGCGATCAGGCGTCTGGCGCCGTCGGGGTCGAGTGCGACCCGGCGTTCCTGAGCGGCTGTCTCTTTCAGCGCCGCGACCCGCAGGGTGCTCATGCAGCGACTCTCCGATTCCTGGCGTTGGCACGTGCCGGCCCGCAAGTGATGGCCGGCACGACAGTTGTGGAGACAGGCTCGACAACTATGGCGAATATCGACGAACCTTATCCAGTCGCCGGTCGGAAGTCCGGTGAGGTTACCCACATCCGCGCGCCGCTCACCGCGCTCGATGGCGGCCGGTCGGGTCGGCGGTTGGTAGGAGTCGGGTCTGTGGTGGCTGGGAGTTGGGGCCGCGGTTGGTAGTCTTAGGGGATCTGCGCGCCCCGTCGCGGCCGTTCTGAGCCGATCGACAGCTAGTCACCGGGCGCGCGCACGAAATTCCGAGTGGATTTGAGGCTCCGCGTGACCGCAATTGTGCCCGCACCCGAAGGCATCACCAACCCGCCGATCGACGAACTGCTCGACCGCACCGGCTCCAAGTACGCGTTGGTCATCGTGGCCGCCAAGCGCGCCCGGCAGATCAACGCCTACTACAGCCAGCTCGGTGAGGGCCTGCTCGAGTACGTCGGGCCGATGGTCGAGACCGCCCCGCAAGAGAAGGCGCTGTCCATCGCGCTGCGTGAGATCAACAGCGACCTGATCGAGTTCAAGCCGTCCGAGGCCTAGGAATCACGGGCATCCCGGATGGTTCGCGCGGTCGCTGAGACACCGGCTCTGGCAGCCGGGCCGGCCCAGGGCAGCTCGATCGTCCTCGGGGTGGCCGGCGGGATCGCGGCCTACAAGGCGGCAGACCTGCTGCGCAAGCTGGTCGAAGCCGGCCACCAGGTGACGGTCGTGCCGACCGCCGCCGCGCTCAAGTTTGTCGGTGAGCCGACCTGGGCGGCGCTATCGCATCATCCGGTGGCCACCGAGGTCTGGACGGCGGCGCACGAGGTGCCGCATGTGACTTTGGGTCGGCAGGCCGAGCTGGTAGTCATCGCGCCGGCCACCGCCGACCTGCTCGCCAAGGCCGCCAACGGGCTGGCCGACGACCTGCTCACCAACACCCTGCTGACCGCGCGCTGCCCGGTGCTGTTCGCCCCGGCGATGCATACCGAGATGTGGGACCACCCGGCCACCGTCGCCAACGTCGCCACCCTGCGTGAGCGGGGCGCGGTCGTGCTGGAGCCGGGCGAGGGTCGGCTGACCGGCAGCGACACCGGCAAGGGCCGGCTGCCCGAGCCCGCCGAGATCGCCCGGCTCGCCGAGCTGCTGCTGCACCGGCCGCAGGCACTGCCCTACGACCTGGCCGGCCGCCGGATCGTGATCACCGCCGGCGGCACCCGAGAGCCGCTGGATCCGGTGCGGTTCCTGGGCAACCGCTCGTCCGGTCGGCAGGGTTTCGACCTGGCCTCGGTGGCTACCGCCCGGGGCGCCCGAGTCACCCTGATCGCCGCCAACGTGGACCTGCCGGGGCCTGCTGGCGTCCAACTGGTACCGGTTTCGACGGCCGAGCAGTTGCGCGAGGCCACCCACGCCGCGGCCAAGGACGCCGACGTGGTCGTGATGGCGGCCGCGGTAGCCGACTTTCGGCCGGCAGTGCTGGCCGAGGCCAAGATCAAGAAGTCCGGCGGGCCGCCCGCTCCGATCGAGCTGCTGGCCAATCCGGACGTGCTCGCCGAGCTGGTGCAGGCTCGTACGGCTGGCTCGCTCGGGGCTCCGGTGATCGTCGGTTTCGCCGCTGAGACCGGCGACTCCGACGGGGACGTGCTCAGCCACGGCCGGACGAAGCTGGCCAGCAAGGGTTGTGACCTGCTGGTGGTCAACGAGGTTTCCGAAACCAAGGTGTTCGGCCGTCCGGACACCACGGCGGTGATCTTGAGCTCGACCGGCGAGGCGGTGGACGTCCCGCTCGGACCTAAGACAGTACTGGCCGCGACCGTGTGCGATGCGGTTGTTTCTCTACTCACTCGATAGACTCTGCCCGCCACTACCGAAAACAATTGGAGCATTTCGTGAGCCGTCGCCTATTCACTTCGGAGTCCGTAACCGAAGGGCACCCGGACAAGATCGCCGATCAGATCTCGGACGGGATCCTCGACGCGCTGCTGACCGATGACCCCGCCAGCCGGGTCGCGGTCGAAACGCTGATCACCACCGGCCAGGTACACATCGCCGGTGAGGTCACCACCAACGCCTACGCCGACATCCCCGCGATCGTCCGCAAGACCATCCTGAACATCGGCTACGACTCGTCCCGCAAGGGTTTCGACGGCGAGTCCTGCGGGGTGAGCGTCTCGATCGGGGCCCAGTCCAGCGATATCGCCCAGGGCGTCGACACTGCCTACGAGGCGCGCGTCGAAGGTTCCGAGGACGCGATCGCAGCCCAGGGTGCCGGCGACCAGGGCCTGATGTTCGGCTACGCCTGCGATGACACCCCCGAGCTGATGCCGCTGCCGATCTGGCTGGCGCACCGGCTGTCGGAGAAGCTGACCGAGGTCCGCAAGAACGGCACCGTGCCCTACCTGCGTCCGGACGGTAAGACCCAGGTCACCATCGAGTACGTCGACGGCAAGCCGGTTCGGCTGGACACCGTGGTGGTTTCGAGCCAGCACGCCGAGGACATCGACCTCGACACCCTGCTCAAGCCGGACATCGAGGAGCACGTGGTCAAGCCGGTGCTGGCCACCCTGGAGTCGATCGACACCTCGGATTACCGGTTGCTGGTCAACCCGACCGGCCGCTTCGTGACCGGCGGTCCGATGGGCGACGCCGGCCTGACCGGGCGCAAGATCATCGTCGACACCTACGGCGGGATGGCCCGCCACGGTGGTGGCGCGTTTTCGGGCAAGGACCCGTCGAAGGTGGACCGCTCCGCCGCGTACGCGATGCGCTGGGTCGCCAAGAACGTGGTCGCGGCCAAGCTCGCCACCCGGTGCGAGGTGCAGGTTGCCTACGCGATCGGCAAGGCCGAGCCGGTTGGGCTGTTCGTCGAGACCTTCGGCACCGAGACCGTGGCGGTGTCCAAGATCGAGGACGCGATTGCCGAGACCTTCGACCTGCGGCCGGCCGCGATCATCCGCGACCTGGACCTCAAGCGCCCGATCTACCAGAAGACCGCCGCCTACGGCCATTTCGGCCGCGAGGATGCCGACTTCACCTGGGAGCGCACCGACCGCGCGGAGCAGCTGGCCAAGCTCGCCAACGGCTGAGCAAGGACCGGAAGGAAGTGACAGCCGGCTGAGTTTTTGGGGCTGCTAAGACCGCACAGGCGGGGTCGGACCTTCGGGTCCGGCCCCGCTGTCGTTTTCCGCGCGGCTAGTTGCTGATGGTGACGACGGTGCCGACCGGTGCCCAGCCGAAGAACCACTGCATGGTGGCGGCGGGCAGGTGGACGCAGCCGTGCGAGCCAGCCGTCTTGTACTGCTGGCTGCCGTACGGAAAGGTCTGCCAACTCGAATCGTGGATGCCGTAGATGTTGCCTGAGTAGGGCATCCAGTACCGCACCGCGTACACCCCGCCGCCGGCCGGGTACAGGTAGGTGTTGCGCACCTTGTTGTTGATCCGCCAGGTTCCGGTCGGGGTGCCGTCCCCATCCGCCGTCGCGCCGGTGGTCAGCGGCGTGATGAGGATCTGCTGCCGCCCGTCGCACATCCGGCCGCGTTGCTGGGAGATGACCACGAACAGGCGCTTACCGCTCGGGTTGGCCTTGCAGCCGTTACCGATCGCGGAGGACCAGACCGTGCCGTACGAGCTGCGCAGCTCAGCGGTCCCGTCGTTCTGCATGTAGAGCCGATTGGCCGTGCCGGAGCCCTGGGTGCCGGTCGCCCAGATCGCCCGGCCGCTGGCGTAGAGGACCAGGTTGCCGTCGGTCTGGGTGACCAGCCGCGGGTTCGTCCCGTGCGTGAGGCTGCTCCACAGGGCGCGCTTGCCGGCGTAGATGACCAGGTCGCCGTTGTGCAGCAGTACCAGGTTGTACCGGCCGTCGGCCGAATGGAACTGGCCGCCACCGGTCAGCGAAGCACCGGCCGGCAAGGCGTTGTGCACCGCGCCGGACGCATCGGCCGAGGCCGCGAAGCCGCCCCACAGCACGGTCGCGGTGACCAGCGCCAGCAGCGCTGCAATGGTTCGTTTCATGGCGGCTCCCGAGTGAGTGATCGGCGCCGAGTGGGGATGGGGGCGCTGGCTCGCCTGCCGGTGTGAAAACGGTAGCAAGCAACGGCCTGGTCCGGGCGGCATTGCCGAAATGGAGCCGGCGGTCGGCTCGCTCGGAAAACCGTCGTCCGGGACTGGTAGGCATAGCGGGTGATCGGCGATGAGTCTGCGGCCCCCAGCCTGCCGGGCATGGGACGAGCCTCGATCCGGCGCCGGCCAGCCGCCGCGGCCAAGCATGATCGGCGCCCGGCCGAGTCGCTGCCGATCGCCCGGGTGGCCGTCGACTCGCCGCTGCCGCACCTGGACCGGCCCTTCGACTACCTGGTGCCGGCCGAACTGGCCGAGACGGTCCAGGACGGTTCCCGGGTTCGGGTGCGCTTCGCCGGCCGGCTCATCGACGGTTGGGTGCTGCAGCGGCTGGCGGCCAGTGAGCATGACGGCCGGCTGACCTATCTCGAACGTGGACTGGGCGAGCTGCCGGTGCTGACGGCCGAGACCAGCGCGCTGTTCCGGGCGGTCGCCGAC
>JALYVK010000025.1 GCA_030853265.1 Actinomycetota bacterium | reverse complement strand
GCCCCGGACTGCGGGCTCGCGCGCGGCTACCGCCCCCGGCTGCCGGCTATCGCAGTGCCGGCCACCGCGCCGAGATAGCGCCATCGGCCGTCCTCGCGGACGAAGTGGCTATTCTCCTGTTGCTTGCCCGGCCGTCCGCCGGCCCGGTAGTGCGCCCGGAACCGTACGGTCCCCTCGGCCTCGAACATCCCGCCGCCGGTCTGACCGAGGATCTCGAGGCCGGTCCAGCGCCGGTCGCCGTCCAGCTCGAGGTTGGCCGGACGGGTCGAGGAATGCCAGGTCCGGCTGAGGTATTCGGCCTCGCCGAGGGCGAACGCGCTGTACCGGGCGCGCATCAGGTCCTGCGCGCTCGGCGGTTCGGCAGCCGGGCCGGCCGAACCTGCCGAACCGGCCGCGCCGTGCCCGCCGGCCAGGGCGGCATGGAACCGGCCGCAGCACCGTTCGTAGGGCTCGCCGAAACCGCACGGGCAGAGTTTCACCCGTCAACTATGCACCGACGCCGGCGTAGTTTTCAGCAGCGATACGACCGACTTGGCATGATGGAAGGATGTCTCTCATTCGCGCACTCGCCCGCCCCATGCTCGCGGCCACCTTCATCGCCGGTGGCATCGACACCCTGCGCAATCCCGCGTCGAAGGTTCCGGCAGCCGAAAAGGTGGTGAGCCCGATCGTCGCGGCGGTGCCGCAACTGACCAGCGCCGAGCAGGCCGTCAAGCTGGACGCCGCAGTCAAGGTCGCGGCCGGCACGCTGCTAGCCTTCGGCCGGTTCCCCCGGCTGTCCTCGGCTGCGCTGGCCGCCAGCCTGGTGCCGACCACGCTGGCCGGGCACCGGTTCTGGGAGGAGTCCGACCCGGCCAAGCGGACCGGCCAGCAGCTGCACTTTCTCAAGAACGCCGGCATGCTGGGTGGGCTGCTGCTGGCCGCCGTGGACACCGAAGGCCGGCCGTCGCTGAGCTGGCGGGCCAAGCATGCCCCGGCCGCGATCAGCCACGCGGCCAGTGACCTGCGCCGCGACAGCGAGCTGGCCTTTCACTCGGCCACCCACAACGTCCGCGAGAAGCTGCCGGTCTGAATGACCCCGCTGGAGCGGATCCGCCAGCTGTGCCTGGGCCTGCCCGCGGTGACCGAGCGGCTCAGTCACGGCGAGCCGACCTGGTTCGTCAACGGCAAGAAGACCTTCGTGATGTTCGCCGATCACCATCACGACGACCGGTTGGCCTGCTGGCTGGCCGCTCCGGCCGGCGCTCAGCAGGAGCTGGTGGCCGCCGATCCGGCGAGGTTCTTCGTCCCGCCCTACGTTGGAACCCGGGGCTGGATCGGCCTGCGGCTGGATGTGAGTGAGGATCGCAGCGACGAAGGAGCAAGGACCGGAGCGAATGGAGACACAGTAAGTGAGGATCGCAGCGACGAAGGAGCGAGGACCGGAGCGAATGGAGACACAGTGAGTGAGGATCGCAGCGACGAAGGAGCGAGGACCGGAGCGATTGACGGCACACTCATGCCGCTGGATTGGGTGCTGATTGCCGAGCTGGTGACCGACGCCTACCGGACGATCGCGCCGGCCAAACTGGTCGCTCAGCTGTCGTAGGCGCGCCGCTCCGCCCGCTGCTCGATCGACTTTCGCTTGGTGGGCAGGATCAGTTCGGCCAGCCAGCTGAAGATCGCGATGAGCAGGCCGCCGAGCACCGCCGAGCCGAAGCCGTTGATGTCGAGGTGCTTGCTCAACCCGGCGGTGATGCCGAGCAGGGCGGCATTGACCACCAGCAGGAAGAAGCCGAGGGTCAGCACGATCAGCGGCAGGCTGAGCAGCTTGAACACCGGCCCGAGGATCGCGTTGACGATCGAGAACAGCACCGAGATCCAGACCAGCGCCCAGAAGCCGCCGTGCACCTCGATACCGGGCACCAGTTTGGCGACCAGGCCGATGATCAGGGCCAGGATCAGCAGCCGGGCCGCGAGTCTCACCATCATGTCCACGTTCCCCTCTTCGCGGTTGCCCTCAGCGGACTGCGAACCACACCAAGCTAGCCGCTCCGGCCACGATGCAGTACACCCCGAACGGTCGTAGCGAGCGGTTGGCGAGGTAGCGAGTCAGGAACCGGACGGACAGGTAGGCGCCCACCCCGGACAGCACCGCGCCGAAGATGGCCTGGCCACGGATCCCGCTACCGAGCGGGCCGGTCAGGTCACCGATCTTGAGCGCGCCCGCCGCCAGGATCACCGGAGTAGCCAGCAGGAAGGAGAACCGGGCCGCGTCCTCGCGGCTCAGTCCGCGCAACATGCCGGCCACCATGGTCACGCCGGACCGGGACAGCCCCGGCGCCAGCGCGAGGATCTGCGCGGAACCGATCAGCACGCCTCGCCCGACGCTCAGCTTGGCCAGCCGGGCATCGGAGACCGGGCCGGTCACCCGTTCGTCCTCGTACTCCGATTCCAGCGCCGGATCGCGCCGGCGCATTTGCTCGGCCCCGAGCAGCACCAGGCCGTTGACGATCAGGAAGATCGCGGTCGGCACCGGCTTGGCCAGGTGGGTACGCAACCAGTGCTCCCCGAGCAGCCCGACCAACCCGACCGGGATGGTGGCCAGCACCAGCAGCCAGGCCAGTCGCTGGTCGGCCGTCCGCACCTCCCGGTGCGCCACCGAGCTGACCAGGCCCCGGATCACCCGGATCCAGTCCCGCCAGAAATAGACGATCAGCGCGATCGCGGTCGCCACATGCAGGCCGACGATGAAGGCCAGGTACGGCGATTCCGGCGCGGACACGTTGAGATCACGCGCCCAGGAGCCGCCGATCACCGCCGGCAATAGCACGCTGTGGCCGAGGCTGGAGATCGGAAACAGCTCGGCCACGCCCTGCATAGCGCCGACAACGCCGGCCTCGAGCCAGCTCAGATGGTGCGTAACGTCAGCCACTCCGGCCGACCTCCCCTGTTCGGTTGCCTAGGCGCGTCAGAATGCCGGACGTGACCGATGATTCCACCTGTGAGCCTCAGGGCTCTCTTAGCCGAACCCACCCGTTACCGGCATGGCGCCGTAACACCGAGGGTGAGCAGCGCTGGTGGGTGGCACTGTCGGTGCTGCTGGCGGTCGTCCTGCAGAGCGTGCTGCCCGACCGGTTCAGCCTGCACCCGCGCTACCTGCCGCAGGCAATCGAGCTGATCGCCCTGGTAGCGCTGGTGATCAGCCATCCCGATCGGATGTCCCGACGCAGCGCGCGCGTGCGGGCGGCCAGCCAGGTTCTGCTTGCGCTGGTCGCGCTGACCAACGCGCTGTCGGTCGGCCTGTTGATCCACCAGATCACCTCCGGCGGAAAGATCCCGGCAGTCGAGCTGCTGCTCGGCGGTGCCGAGATCTGGTTCACCAACACGATCGTTTTCGCCCTCTGGTACTGGGAATACGACCGGGGCGGCCCGAGCAGCCGGGCGCAGGGCCTGGTGCATCTGCCCGACCTGCTGTTCCCGCAGATGACCGACCCACACCTGGCCAAGGACTGGGAGCCGATCTTCTTCGACTACCTGTTCGTCAGCTACACCAACTCGACCGCGTTCTCACCGACCGACACAATGCCCTTGTCCCGTTGGGCGAAACTGCTCTTCATGGTTCAGTCGGCGATCTCGCTGATCACGGTGGCGCTGATCGCGGCCCGCGCGGTGAACATCCTGCCCGGTTCTTGAACTGATCGACGACAGGTGCGGGCAGCGGTCCGGCGCCCGCTAGCGCGGTGCGGCGCCCTGGGAGACCCAGTACTCGTTCAGCGCGTTCTGCAACTTGGCGGCGAAGATGAACGCGCCCACGATGGGGATCCAGCTCCAGAAGCCGGTCAACCAGGAGACCCGATCCGGCAGGCCACCGCGCTGCCGGACGGCCTTGACGTCGTTGCCGAGCAGGAACGGGGTCAGGAAGCCCAGGAAGATGGCGATCACCAGGGCAAGGCCGCCACCGAGGCCGACGTCGCTGTTCCTCTTGATCTCGTTGTGCGTCTTGAAGACGTACACCAGCCAGTAGATGCCCAGCGTGATCAGGCTGAGCAGGACGACGGCGATGCCGCCACGCTGCTTACCCAGCGGCGCCTGGCCCACCGGTGCGACCTGCGTCGAGTAGTCAGTCATGTTGTGTCCCCTCGTGAATGGAGACACAGCCTGACATGAGGTGTGCTCAGTGTAAAGTCGAGCCGGCCGTTCTCAGGGGTCTGTTCCGATCAGCCGGTGTAGTGGTGCCCGATCGAGCCCAGCGCCTTGTCGATGGCGGCCAGCCCCTCACGCACCTCCTCCTCGGTCACCGTGCAGGGCGGCACGACATGCAGCCGGTGGTAGTTGGTGAACGGCAGGACGCCGTTTGCCTTGAGCGCACCGACCAATTCGGCCATCGCAGGCGACGAACCGCCGTACGGGGCCAGCGGCTGCCTGGTGGCCCGGTCGGTGACCAGATCCAGCGCCCAGAACACCCCGAGACCACGTACCTCGCCGATGATCGGGTGCCGTTCGGCCAGCTCCCGCAGGCCGGGGCCGAGCACCTGCTCACCGATCCGGGCAGCATTCTGCACGATGCCCTCCTCGGCCATCGCGGTCATGCTGGCCACCGCCGCCGCGCAGGCCAGCGGGTGCCCGGAGTAGGTCAGGCCGCCGGGAAAGGCCTTCTCGGCAAAGGTCTGGCAGATCGCTTCGGACACGATCACGCCGCCGAGCGGGACGTAGCCGGAGTTGACCCCCTTGGCGAAGGTCACCAGATCCGGCTGCACGTCATAGTGCTCGAAGGCGAACCACTTGCCGGTACGGCCGAAACCGCACATCACCTCGTCGGCGATGTAGACGATGCCGAACTCGTCGCACAGCGCCCGGACGCCGGCCAGGTAGCCGGGCGGCGGCGGCATGATGCCGGCCGTGCCGGGGACCGTCTCGAGCACGATGGCCGCAAACCCGGCCGGGCCTTCCAGCTCGATCACCTGCCGCAGGTGCTGCAGGGCGCGCTCACACTCCTCGGCCTCGGTGCTGGCGTGGAAGGCCGTCCGGTAGAGGAACGGGCCGAAGAAGTGCACGACACCGCTGGTGCCCTGATCGTTCTGCCAGCGCCGGGCGTCGCCGGTGACATTGGCCGCCAGCTGGGTGCCACCGTGGTAGCTGCGATACGTCGCGAGCACCTTGCTGCGACCGGTGTGCAGCTTGGCCATCCGTACCGCGTACTCGATCGCCTCAGCACCGGCGTTGGTGAAGAACACCTTTGCCATGGTGGACGGGGATCGTTCGATGATCAGCCGGGCCGCCTCGCCGCGGGCGGCATTGGCATGCTGCGGGGCAACGGTGCAGAGCAGGTCGGCCTGCTGCTTGATCGCGGCGACCACCTTCGGATGCTGGTGGCCGATATTGGTGTTCACCAGCTGGCAACTCAGGTCGAGCAGCCGGTTGCCGTCCCCGTCGGTGACGTAGCTGCCGGCAGCGTCGGTGATCACCATCGGCGTGATGGTGTCCTGGGCGCTCCAGGAGTGGAACACGTACTCGCGATCGAGCTGGTAGGTATGTTCGGCGCTCATGTATCGATTCCCATTCCGCAGCGGCCTATAGGTTGGGACTGAATCCGCCACGGGGGACGGTCGGCACCTGCCGATCGTAGTGAGTCGGCCGGCACGGCCGGAACGGGAGGCGCCATGTATGACCAGCTGTATAGCGATTCGCACCGCCGGGTAGCTGACCTCGTAACGGCGCTGGGACCAGCGGAATTGGCGTTGAACGTCCCGGCTTGCCCGTTGTGGTCGGTGGCCGACGTGCTGGCTCACCTGGCCGGCGCCAGCGCCGCGCAGGCCGAGGGCTCGGACCCCGACGCTGGCGAGCCCGGCAGCGAGCAGTGGACCCAGAGCCAGGTGCAGGCCCGCCGCGGCCGGTCCACCGCCGAGGTGCTGGCCGAGTGGGACCGGCACGCCCCGGCCGTCGAGCAGCTGCCGTTGACCAGCCGCAGCTGGCTACCGATACTGCACGACACGCTCTCGCACGAGGCCGACATTCGCGGCGCGATCGGCGCACCGCAGGTGCCCGCGGACGCCCTGGCCGCGGCCTACCCGCTGCTCGTCCCGATGTTGACCCGCCAGCTGGCCGGGCTCGGCATCGTCCTGCTCGACCTGGACCAGCAGCGGATCGAGCTCGGTTCCGGCGAACCGGACGTCCTGGTCGAGGCCTCCCGGTACGAGTTCTGGCGGGCGGTGTTCGGCCGGCGCAGCCTCGCCCAGATTCGCGGCTGGGTACGTGCCGGCGAGGCCGCCGCATTCGCCGAGTCGCTGCCGGTCTTCGTGCCCCGCGACACCGACCTGACCGAACCGGGCTGATGGCCTTGGGCAACCTTTCAGCTGTGGGCAACCTTCGCCGGGCCCGGCTGGCCACCGCGCTGATCTTTTCCTTCAACGGCTTTCTCTGGGCGGCCTGGGTGCCGCATATCCCCGAGGTGAAATCCCATCTCGGGCTGTCCGATGCCGCGCTGGGGCTGGCGCTGCTCGGGCCGGCGATCGGCTCGGTTATCTCGATGCCGTTGATCGGCCGAGCCACCACCCGGTTCGGCAGCGGTCGGGTTACCGCCGCAATGGCTTTCGGAACCTACCTGTTCATCGCCGGCCCCGGGCTGGCCGGCAACCTGCCCGGGTTGTTCCTGGCGCTGATGCTCTGGGGCGTCGTCACCGGCGGCCTGGATGTCGCGATGAACGCCCAGGCCGTCCAGATCGAGCTGTCCTACCAACGGCCGATCATGTCGAGTTTTCATGCCTTCTGGAGCGTCGGGACGGTGCTGGGCACCCTCGCCGGCAGTGTCGGCGCGGGCCTGGGGGTATCGCTGGCCAGACAGCAGGCCGTGCTTGCGGTGCCGCTGGCGTTGATCACGCTCTGGGCGGTCCGCCGCTTCATCGCCGATCACGAGGCCGAGCAGTACCAGCAGGGTGGCCGGGTGTTCGAGCTTCGGCTGGTATTGCTGGGGATTGCCGGCGTGTGCGCGTTGCTGGCCGAGGGTAGCGCCGGTGACTGGTCACCGGTGTACCTGCGCGATGACCTGCGGGTCGCGGCCGGCCATGCCGGTCTTGCCTACGGGGGATTCACCATCATGATGACGCTGGGCCGGCTGCTCGGCGACCGGGTGGTCGGCCGGCTTGGACGGGCGCCCAGCCTGGCCGTGCTCGCCGCGGTGGGCTCGCTCGGAATGGCTGCCGGCCTGGTCGCTGACAACCTGGTCGGCGCCATAATCGGCTTTGGCTGCCTGGGGATCGGCTTGTCGGTGCTGGTGCCGGTGTTCTTCTCCACCGCCGCCGACGGGCCTGGTGCGGCCGGTCCGAAGCTGGCGGTGGTGTCCAGCTTCAGCTACCTGGGATTCCTGATCGGGCCGGCCTCATTGGGCCCGCTAGCCAGTGCGACCTCGGTGCACGTCGCGCTCTGGATCCTGCCGACCTTCGCCGCGCTGGCCGGCATCCTCGGGGTGATCGCGGTCCGGATGACCGCCCGGCTCACCGTCCCCGCCGCCGTGTCCTGACGCCATTTCGCGGCCCGAGTTTCCACTCGCTTCGGCGTGTCGCGGAAACTCGGGCCGCGAAATGCGTTTCGGCGGGGCGGGTTAGGCGCGGTATTCCTTCAGCAGGCCCCGGCTGATGATGGTCTTCTGGATCTCCGAGGTGCCTTCGCCGATCAGCAGGAACGGCGCCTCGCGCATCAGCCGCTCGATCTCGTACTCCTTGGAGTAGCCGTAGCCGCCGTGGATCCGGAACGACTCCTGGGTGACCTCGGCGCAGTACTCGCTGGCGAGCAGTTTCGCCATCCCTGCCTCGACATCGTTGCGCTTGCCGGCATCCTTCAACCGGGCCGCGTTGACCATCATCAGGTGCGCGGCCTCGACCTTGGTCGCCATCTCGGCAAGCTTGAACGCGATCGCCTGGTGCTCGACGATCTGCTTGCCGAAGGCTTTGCGCTGCTGGGCATAGGCGATCGCCAACTCGAAGGCGCGGATCGAGATTCCGCAGGCCCGGGCGGCCACATTGACCCGGCCGACCTCGACCCCGTCCATCATCTGGTAGAAGCCCCGGCCGCGCTGCTCAACGCCACCGAGCACGTCTTCGCCCGACACCGCAACGCCATTCAGGATCATCTCGGTGGTCTCGACGCCCTTGTAGCCCATCTTCTCGAGCTTGCCGGGAATGGTCAGGCCGGGACGGGTCTCGCCGAAGCCCGCGTCCTTCTCGATCAGGAACGTGGTCATGTTCTTGTAGACCGACTCCGCCCCCAGCTCGTCCTTGACCAGGGTCGCCACCACCCGGGATTTGGCACCGTTGGTAAGCCACATCTTCTGCCCGTCAAGCCGGAAACCGTCGCCGTCCGGGCTGGCCTTGCTCTTGATCCCGGCGACGTCGGAGCCGACATCGGGTTCGGACATCGAGAACGCGCCGCGGACCTCGCCGGTGGCCATCTGCGGTAGCAGCCGCTGCTTCTGGGCGTCGGTGCCGTGCTGCATCACCAGATAGGCAACGATGAAATGGGTGTTGATCACGCCGGACACGCTCATCCAGCCGCGCGCGATCTGCTCCACCACCAGGGCATAGGTGAGCAGCGATTCGCCCAGGCCACCGAACTCCTCCGGAATGGTCAGCCCGAACAGCCCCATCTCGGCCATCCCCTTGACGATGTCCTCGGGATACTCATCGGCATGTTCCAGGGCGGTGGCGTGCGGGATGATCTCCTTGTCCACGAAGGCACGGACGGTCGAGAGGATCTCTTTCTGGATATCGGTGAGATCCGCGGTCTGGGCGAGACGGGCCATGGTGTTCTCCTGTGTGCCGGTTAACGATCAGTATCGCGAGGGAGCGGGGGCTGGTTTAACTTTCAGGCGGTGTGAACGCCGTCGTGCGGGACAGCCCCGCGGCCCGTCCCTTGGCCGAGATCACCAGTGCCATCTTGCGTGAAGCCTCATCGATCATCTCGTCGCCGATCATCGCGGAGCCCTTCAGCCCACCGGCCTCGGAGGTGTAGTAGTCGTAGGCGTCCAGGATCAGCTCGGCATGGTCGTAGTCCTCCTGGGACGGGGCGTAGACCTCGTTGGCCGCCTCAACCTGACCGGGATGCAGCACCCACTTGCCGTCAAAGCCCAGCGCGGCCGAGCGGCGGGCCACCCGGATGTAGCCCTCGACGTCGCGAATCTGCAGGTACGGTCCGTCGATGGCCTGCAGGTTGTTGGCCCGCGCGGCCATCAGGATCGACATCAGGATGTGGTGATAGGCATCGCCGACGTCGTAGCCGGCCGGTTGCTCGCCGACGACGAGGGTCTTCATGTTGATCGAGGCCATGAAGTCGGCCGGGCCGAAGATCAGGGTCTGGATCCGCGGCGAGGCCTTGGCAATATCGTTGATTGCCAGCAGTCCCTGGGCATTCTCGAGTTGAGCCTCGATCCCGATCCGGCCGACCGGCAGCCCGATGGTCTTCTCGATCTGGGTCAGCGTCAGGTCCAGCCACTCGATCTGGCCGGCACTCTGCACCTTCGGCAACATGATCGCGTCCAGGTTCGCCCCGGCGCCCTCGACCACCTCGATCACGTCACGGTAGGTCCAGTGAGTGGTCAGATCGTTCACCCGGACCACCCGGATCTTGTCCCCCCAGCCGCCCTCGTTCAGCGCAGCCACGATGTTCTTGCGGGCGCCGGGCTTGGCCAGTGGCGCGCAGGCATCCTCGAGGTCGAGGAACACCTGGTCGGCGGGCAGCCCCTTCGCCTTCTCGAGAAAGCGCGGGTTCGAACCGGGCACGGCAAGGCAGGACCGGCGGGGACGCGGGATTTCCGGCTGGGTTTCACTCATGGACAGACAATGCCATCTGGCATCGGCCGCCCGCAGTGCGATGTTCGCGGTGTCACAGCGGAGGAGTAGCCGCGAGGCCCGCTATCTATCACTGTTTTATCTTTCCGATTTTTCGGACTTAATCTATTATTACCTTTTTAAACACACATAGGAGGCGTTATGACAATCTTCAGCTTAACCAGGACAGCAGCGGTGGCGGCCGCGGTCGTTGCCGGCGCACTGCTCAGCCCGGCCGTATCCGCCCAGGCCGGCATTCCGCAGTGCACGCCGGATAACTGCGACACCATCACCTACTACTTCTCCGACGCGACCCATACCGTCCTGGTCGGCGAACACGAGGACGGGCCCTGTGGCTACATCGACACCGGCGTGCAGACCGCCTACGTCACGATCAGCCGTCGGACCTGCTGACCGCGGGTGCTGCCCCGGGTGCTGCCCCGGGCGTCAGTCCAGGTCGGCGGCCGGGGCTCGCTCGCGGGCTCGCACCACGATCACCAGGCCGCAGAACAGCAGCGCCAGGCCAGGAAAGGCCCAGATCGGCGGGGTTTGGTGCAGCCAGACCGCGGCGATCAGGCCTGCTCCCGGCGTCTCGACAAGGATGGCCAGGCTGACCAGGGTGGGGCTCATCGAGCGGAGCACCACGTTGATCAAGCTGTGGCCGAGCAGTTGCGCGCAGAGGGTGACCCCGATGATCAGCAACCAGGCGCGGGCCGGGTAACCATGTAACGACTGGCGACCGACCAGGCAGGTCAGCAATAGGCAGAATGCGCATACGGTGTAGCAGATACTCGTATAGGCCGCCGCCGACATCAGCTTGCGGGCACCGGCGCCGGCGGTGACGTAGGCCGCCGCGAACAGGCCACCCAGCACCGCCAGGCCGTCCCCGGTCAGCGCCCTGGCCGACACCCCGAAGTCGGCACCGGCGATGAACGCGGTGCCCAGGATCGCCAGCGCCATTCCGAACCAGGCGGCGCGCGGCAGCACCCGGCCGGCGAAGGACGCGAACAGGCCACTGAAGATCGACTGGGTGGCCACCAGCGCGGTCGCCGAGGCCACCGAGGTGAGCTTGACCGAGGGCACCCAGGTGCCGAAGTGCAGGGCCAGGAACACCCCGGCGACCGCCGAGATCGTCCAGCCACGCCTGGTCAGGGCCGCGAATTCGGCTCGCTGGCGCAGCCCGGTGACCACTCCGGTGCTGGCCGCGCCGAGGGCGTTGCGCCAGAACGCGATGGCCAGGGCCGGTGCCGCGGTGGCTGCCATGATCGGGCCGGACGCGGAGACCCCGGCCAGCGCGACCACGAGCAGAGCGCCGTCGCGCGCCGGCGGCAGCGCGAGCGATTCCTGCGACTGCGAGACCGGCTGCACCGCACCATCCTGTCAGCGGAGCCGACCGGCCAGCGCGGCGCCACCTATCCGGCCGCCGCCCGTCCCGGCTTGGCTTGGCTTGGCTTGGCAATGCGGCTACTCGGCTTGTCAGCCCGAACTCATCAGCCGTCCCCACTAAGCTTGCGCCGTGCCCACCACCACCCGCGTCTTCATCGCCCGGCTTGCCGGGATCGGTGTTTTCGACCCTAACGGCGACCAGCTGGGCCGGGTACGCGACGCGGTAGCCACCCTCAGAGTCGGCCGACAGCCTCCCCGGGTGCTGGGCCTGGTGGTCGAGGTGCAGCATCGCCGGCGGATCTTCGTGCCGATGGGACGGGTCACCAGCATCGAGCCCGAGGCCATCGTGCTGACCACCGGCAGCGTGAACATCAAGCGTTTCGAGCAGCGGCCCAACGAGTTGCTGGTACTCGGCGAGGTGCTCGACCGCGGCGTGGTCCGGATCGAGGACAGCACTCGGCTGGTGGTGGTCGACGCCGCGATGGAGCAGAGCCGGTCCCGAGACTGGGTGATCACCCGGCTCGCCGTCCGGGGTACCGCCAGCAAGCTGGGCCGGCGGCGTTCGGTGTTGCACCAGGTCGACTGGAACGAGGTGGACGGCCTGTCCGCCACCGAGAGCGGCCAGGGCGCCGAGTCGCTGCTCGCGGTGCTGGCCGGCCTGCGTCCGGCCGATCTTGCTGCACAGATGCAGGATATGAGCGACAAGCGCCAGCAAGAGGTGGCCGAGGCCCTCAACGACGACCGGCTGGCCGACGTGATGGAGGAGTTGCCCGAAGAGGACCAGATCAACATCATCACCGGCCTGACCGACGAGCGGGCCGCTGACGTCCTGGAAAAGATGAACGACGATGACGCGGCCGACCTGCTGCGCGAACTGCCGGCTGACGAGCAGGAGCGGTTGCTCGAGATCATGGAGCCCGAGGAGGCTGCCCCGGTCCGCCGGTTGATGACCTACGGCGAGTACTCGGCCGGCGGCATGATGACCTCGGAGCCGGTCGTGCTGCTGCCGGATGCCACCGTCGCCGAAGCGCTGGCCCGGTTGCGCAACCCCGACCTGACGCCGGCACTGGCGGCGCAGGTGTACGTGGTCCGGCCGCCGCAGGCAACCCCGACCGGTCGGTACCTCGGGGTGGCGCATTTCCAGCGACTGCTGCGGGAACCGCCGTCCTCGCTGGTCTCCGGCGTACTCGACGACGACATCGCGCCGCTCACCCCGGAATCGACACTGCAGCAGGTGACCCGACACCTGGCCACCTACAACTTGGTCGCGGTGCCGGTGGTGGACGAGAACGATCGGCTGCTCGGGGCGGTCAGCGTGGACGACGTGATCGACCATCTGCTGCCCGAGGACTGGCGCGATCGGGACGAGCTGCCCGCCGACGCCGCGATGACCCGCCGGAGAGCCCAGTGATCGCGTTATCTTCACGGGGTGAACGCAGCGCGCCGGCTGGGATAGCTCGATGAGCGAACCACGCCGCCGGCTCGACCAGCCGAAGACTCCCCGTGGCCTGCGCACGCCCCGGATCAGCCCGGACGCGGTGGGCACTGCCGCCGAGGGCATCGCCAGGTTCTTCGGCACCGCGCGGTACCTGCTCATCCAGACCGCGATCGTGATCGTCTGGATCGGCATCAATGTGATCTGGGGGCTCAACTACGCCCACTCCAAGAGCGGCTGTGTGAGCAGCCAGCACATCGAGGGAAACCAGATCGTCCAGGACCAGACCAGTAATTGCACCAAGGGTAAAAAGCCCTTCGACCCGTACCCGTTCATCCTGCTGAACCTGGCCTTCTCGACCCAGGCCGCCTACGCCGCGCCGCTGATCCTGCTCGCCCAGAACCGGCAGGCCGACCGGGACCGGATCCAGGCCGAGGCCGACCGCAGCCGGGACGAGCGCGCGATTGCCGACGCCGAGTACCTAGCCCGCGAGATCGCCTCGATCCGGATCGCGCTCGGCGACGTGGTCACCCGCGATTACCTGCGTTCGGAACTGGCCAAACTCGATCACCCACGCGATCGGGACGGCTGAGCCCTGCCGCGCTGACCTTGCTCAGCGCGGGTCCTCGCGCTTAGCTCGTAGGTTCGGTACGACGGCAGCGATGGGTCGCTGCCGAAGGCTGGCGAGTTTGTCGCCTGATGACCAGGTCCTTAAGGGTTGAGTAGCTCTCGGCGCGGGCTCTGAGTAGCGGGTCACCGGTGGGGTATGAGGTTGCGTCTGGGGCGGGTCTTCGGCGGGTCTTCGATGGGCGGGGGCTTTGTCAGACCCTGATCATAGGGGTTAGTTATGACGTGACAGCAGGCGACAAGGTGGGTTTTGCTGTTTCGTTGTTTGGTGATCAGGGTCGGCGTGCGGAGGTTTTGTCAGACCCTGGTCGTAGGGTTTGAGGTATGAGAACGGCACTGGTGAGTGACGCGGTGGCGATGGTTGCTGCCGCGTCACTGGCGGGGTTTGCCGTTTGGTTGCTTGGTCATCCGGCTTGGTGCACCCGGTTTTGTCAGAGGCTGGTCGTAGGGTTTGAGGTATGACAACGGCGGTGATCAGTGAGGTGTCGGCGAGGGCTGGGGCGGTGCTGGCTGCGGTCACCGACGTGTTGGAGTGTTCGTTGGCGGGGTTGTCTGAGGATGAGTTGTTGGACGTGGTCCGGGTGATGGAGCGTGCTCGGCGCAAGGTGGAAGCTTTCGATCACGCGGCGATCGCGGAACTAGAGGCACGGAACCTACCCGGCCGGTATGTGGTGCGAGGGTCGCGGCAGTTCTTGGCGGGGTTGTTGAACCTCTCCCCGGCCGAGGCGAGTAGTCGGGTGCGTCAGGCACACGAGTTAGGTCCACGCGTGACCGTGACCGGTGACCGGTTGGAACCACTACTACCGCTCACCGCGCAGGCCCGGGCCGAAGGGGCGATCACCGGGAAGCAGGTAGAGGTGATCATCCACGCGATCACCAAACTCCGCGCAGCGGAGCTACCGGTCGAGGAACTGGCCGAGGCGGAGGCGTTCCTGGTCGAACAAGCCCACACCTTCGACGCCCAGGTCCTCGCCGGCATCGCTAGGCAACTGGTCGACACCCTGGATCCGGATGGTCAGCTGGTGGATGACCGCCGACAGCAACGACTCCGGTCCCTGCACTGTGTCCCCAACGGTGACGGCATGTACCGGTTGACCGGCGACCTGGACGCTGAAACCTCCGCCCTGGCCATGACGGTCCTGCATTCACTGTCGGCACCGAAAACCACCGACGGTGATCGGGACGAGCGCAGCCCCAGCCAACGCCTGCATGACGCGTTCCGGTCGGTGTTGAAGCTGGCGCTGCGATCAGGCCAGCTTCCCGCCTCCGGTGGGATACCGGCGACGGTGTTGATCACCATGACCGCCGAACAGTTCGAAACCCGCACCGGACTCGCTGCGACCAGCTTCGGCCAGAAACTCACCGTCGACCAGGCCTTGCGGATCGCTGACCAGGCATCCATCGCGTGGATCGTGCACAACAGTGCTGGCGGGATCCTCAGCTACGGCCGCACCCGACGAATAGCCACCCAAGGCCAAACCCTCGCACTCATCGCTAGGGACAAAGGCTGCAGCTTCCCCGGCTGCACCGACCCACCCGAATGGACAGAACGCCACCACATCAAACCCTGGACAACCGGCGGCACCACCGACCTGGGCAACATGTGCCTGCTTTGCGACCACCACCACGACCGAATCAACACCCACCAATGGCGAATCACCATGAAAAACAACGTGCCCTGGTTCACCCCACCACCCTGGCAAGACCCCACCCAAACACCACAACGCAACCACCGACCATGAACAGGAGGAATGCGCCTATGACAGCAGCCGATTCGCCAACCCCGGCGATTCAAACCGACCGCCCGTGACGGCTGACAGAACCATGATCGCCGGCCCAGCACCGGGCAACTAGTACCAGTATCGGCAGTAAGGGAAAAGTGAAAGTCAGCCAGCTGGAAACAGCACGTCGCGGCGACCACGCTGAGCAGACCGCGCCTGCGCGGCCGTGCTAAGGCACCCGCCGCCACGCCGGCTTAGGCGCCGTCCAGCCGGCCCTAGCTGCCGTTGGCCGGTCACTCCGCCGTCACACCAGCAAATCGCTGCTGGCCGGCGGTGCGCGGTGACCGTCCGTTCAACCCGGCTGGTCAGCTCAGTTCGTGGAAACAGCAGGACGCGATGGCTCCGGTGGTCATGTTCAGCACCCCGGCATCGGACTTACTGGTGCCACGTAACAGCATTCCGGAATAGCCCCGCGCGCCCAGGTACGCGCCCCAGAGCACCACCCAGTCCTCGACACCCGGCCCATCCGCCTTCGGGAACGGCTCGGCAAACGGGTGAATGCGCTTCTGCAGCACGAACTGCTGGTCCATCGCGTCGGCGATCATGCCCCGCCACTCGGCCGGATCGGTCTGCCAACCGGGGATCACACCCAGCCCACCGTGCAACAGGGTCGGCTTGAGAATCAGCTCATTCTGCTGGGAAATCGCGTAGTCCTCCAGCAGCACGCTCTGGCCGCCCACCGTCACCGGGCCCGATCGAACCATCCGGGTCCACGGCAGGAACCGGTCCAGGCTGGTCAACTCCGGCTCGGTGAACAGGTGCCGGTTGGCCTCGTCCGACAACAATGCCAGCGCGCCCTTGCTGCTGTAGAGCTCGGAGTCCATCGGCGTGAAGAGCGAGACGTTGCCGCGCTCGGCCGCCCGCAGGATCGGTTCGATCAGCGCCGGACCAGCCGGATCGAGCAGGTCTTCCATCAGGAACAGCCGGTAGATCACGTCGATCTGGCGATCCCCCAACCAGATCGAGTCATCTTCGAGCCGAAGCTGGCCGGCGTGGCACGGCAGCGCCTCGATACCCAGCGCGTCGAAGACCGGCACGTTCTTGCGCAGCTGCGGTTCCAGCGTCTCGTAACTGGCCGGCCAGTCGCACAGCGCCACCACCGGCCGGGTCCCACTGGGAACCTTGCATTCGGCGAAGATGGTTTCGGCCACTTCCACCATGGTGTCGAGGTAACCGAGGTTGTTCTCGGCCACGAAGTCGGCGATGAAGGGCAATTCGAGCATCGCCCGGTTCAGCGCCATGTTGTCCACCCCACCCAGGGCACTGGACATGTTCATTTCCATCACCCGGAAGCCGGTCTCGTCCAGGTAGATGTCGGCCCGGGCCAGCCGAGACGGCGCGCTGCCCCGGCCACGTACGACCGCCTGCACCTGGCCCGGCGTGATCCCGGTGGTGGCGGCGAACGCGCCCAGGTCACCACCGAACAGCTTGTCGGGCAGGCTGGTGACCAGCGAGTAGAGCATCTCGAGGTCCCCGGCCAACTGATCCACCTGCGCCCGCTCCAGCAGCCCGGGCCGGCTCAGCGTCCGGCCCTGATAGGTGGTGTCGGCGATGCTGTCGTGCACGGATTCCCGCAGCGCGGCAACGGTCAACTCGCTCGGCGCGGCGAAGGCGTCGAGATAACGCTGGGTCAGCGCGTTGTGGGTGGGGCGAGTCATTGCGATGCCTCTCAGTGAGTGCTGGCCGCGGCGGCCTGGACGGGCTCGATCACGATCTGGGCCTCGAGTTCCTTGACCCGGCGGTAATCGACGTTGATCGCCTCCGCGTCCGGCGCGACCAGGGTGACCCAGGCCAGGAAGCTGGACAGGTCATCGGTGGACTCCACGTAGTCGCCGGTGCCCTTCGGGAAGTTCTTGTCGACGTAGGTGGGCAGTTGTTCGAGCTCGTCGAAGATCTCGGCGTTGCGCCAGATGCCGGCATGCGGCGCGGAGACGAACACCCCGCACAGGTGTTGCAGCAACTCATACGACGGCTTGAACTCGCCGTGCACCCGGTGCGAGACGGTACGCAGGATGTGGTTGTCGCCGGTGGCGATCTTCGAGATCACCTGGTGGCCGCCGCCAGCCGGCCGCTCGGCGATCTCGATCAGCCGCGGACCGTCCGGGGTGAGCATGATCTCGGCATGCCCGCAGCCGTTGCGAAAGCCCAGCGCGTCCAGGATCTGCAACGTGTATTGCCAGATCGTGGCAACCTCGGGATCCTCCGGCGACAGGAAGTCCACCCGGTCATAGATCCCGATCCGGTCGCCCTTGCGCAGCTTGGTGTAGCGGCAGATGTCGACCAGCCCGTGCTTGCCGTCAACCGAGTAACTGTCCACCAGGTACTCGGTGCCCTCGGCGAATTCCTGGATCAGGATGCCGCCGTTGACCAGGCCCAGGTGGTTGACCTGAGTGACCATCCGGTCGAACAGCGGCCGCCAGTCACCGCCGGCCGGCACCATGTGCACGTCATCGGTACCGCCGCTGTTGGGCGGCTTCACCACCAGATCGTGTGCATCCAGCCCGGTCTCGGCAAGCCAGTTGGTGATCTCGTCGGCGTCGGCGGAGAACAGCTGGCGCAGGTGCGGGACGCCGGCCGCGGCCACCGCCTTGGCCATCTCCCACTTGTCCCGGCGGGCATCGCCGAGCTCGGGCACGTTGCCGGTGCCGGGCAGCACCAGCGGCACCAGTGCCTCGTACAGCCGGATGCCCGACTCGGCACCGGGCAGGATGGCGATCGGGTCGTACTTGCGCAGGCTGGTGGCCAGGCCATCCAGGTCACCGTCGAAGTAGTGCACCTGATCGAAGTTCTCCGGGTGCCAGGAGTCCTTGAGCACGTCCACCGGCTCGGCGGTACTGAGCACCGCGATCGGGCTGACGCCCTCGGCCCGGAACGCGGCCGGGTACTCCCGTCCGGTGGACAACGGGTCGACGATGATCGCATAGCGTTGCATGGCCTGTTACCTGCTTTCTGAACTGACGGGCGTGCTATCTGAACTGACCGGCGTGCCGGCAGAAGTATCAATGTTTGTACCGACATCCGGCGACGGCGCCGAAACCGACACCGGTTCCGACTCAGGCACCGACGCCGTTTGCGACTCCGGCACCGGCCGGGACATGCCGGACGCGGCGAGCACCAGCGCCACCAGGCTGGCCAGGCCGCAGCACCACCAGACGTTGAGCCCGATGGCGTCGTAGGCGAACACCCCGAGGCCGGGCCCGATGGCGCTGCCCAGGCTGAACATCAGCTGCATCGATCCGATGTAGCGTCCGCGCAGCTGATCGGAGGCGACCATCCCGGGGTAGGCGAACATGGTCGGGCCGCCGACCATCTCGGCCAGCGTCCAGACCAGTGTGCCGACCAGGAAGATACCGACTCCCCAGGGCAGCGCGTAGAGCGACAATCCCCCGCCCAGCAAGGCGAAACCGGCCGCGACCACCAGCTTGATCGGCAACTTCTGCACGACCTTGGTGACCAGCAGCTCGCAGGTGATCACCAGGAACCCGTTGAGCGCGACCACCACGCTGAACCAGACGGTGGCCAGGCCGGCGTCGTGCATGGTCAGCGGCAGGGTGGACACGTACTGGATGTAGACGATGGCGTTGACCAGCACCGCGAGCAGGTACAGGACGTAGCGCCGGTCGGCCAGCACCGCGCGGTAACCGGTCTGCTTGGGCGCCGACTGGCCAGCCGGAGCGGCCGGCGCGCGCCGGGGCAGCGCGACCGCCGCGATCGCCCCGTAGCAGATTGCCGTTATCGCCTCGGCCCAGAACAGCAGGTCGTAACTGATCAGGATCAGCGCGGCGCCCATCAGCGGAGCGGCGGTGGTGCCGAGGTTCATCGCCCAGCGATAGAGCGCGAAGATCATCACCTGCCGTTCCTTGGGGGTCAGCTGGGACAGCAAGGTCGCCGAAGCCGGCCGGTACAGCTGGCCGATCACGCCGACCAGGGCCACCGCGACCAGCAGCGACGGGTAGTTGTGCAGGTAGAGCACGCTCAGCAGCATCAGCGCGCTGCCACCCATCGACACCAGGGTGGCCAGCCGCGGACCGAGCCGATCGGCCAGCGCGCCGCCTGCGATCACGCCGAGCATCGAGCCAACCCCGTACACGGTCAACGCCAGCCCGGCGTCGAACTTGGAAAAGCCGCGATGGGTCAGGAAGAGCACCAGGAATGTCTGGAAGAACGCGCCCAGCCGGTTGACGAACACCCCGAGCAGGATTGCTCGAACCGGGCCGGGCGCCTGCCGCCAGGTACTCCAAATGCCGTCGTCAGTCACCGGCGGCATCGTATCGGTCACGGTCGGGGCACCCCCGACTGCACCGGCTCGCCCTCGGCGGCCTCGGCAACCACCAGCGCGGCCTCGGCGGCGGCGATGGTGGTCCGCGCGTCGAGTTCGGTGTCGGCGACCGCGGTGACGTAGGCGATCCGTCCCCAGACCGTGCCGGCCGGTGGCGGCGAGTGGTGTTGGCCCGGCGCGGCGCGCACCACGGCCAGGTCGACACCGGCCGGCATCCGGCTGCTCTCGAAGGAAATCGCGCCGATCGTCATCTCGTACGGGACGTAGCAGAACCGCACCGCACCGAACCGCTTGCGATCGGGCGCGACGGCCGGCCGGCGACCACAGGCCACCGCGGCTGCGGCCAGGCCGGGATCGATGCCGGTAGCGCGCAGGCCGAGGTACGGGATCAGGTCGCCACCGAGCCGGGCGTTGACCTCGATCAACTTCGGCCCGGACGGGGTGAGCCGGAACTCGGTGTGCGTCATCCCGTCGCTGAAACCGAGCGCCTGATGCGCCGCTTCCAGGATCTGCCGGAACGCCGGGTCGGTCAGCATCGGGTCCGCCCCGTCCACCAGGTGGCCGACCTCCTCGAAGTACGGCGGGTAGCCGATCTCTTTGTGGGCCAGGCAGATCGGCAACACCTCGCCGCCGAACACCGCGCAGTCCACGCTGATCTCGGGCCCGTCGGCGTACTCCTCGACCAGCACGATGGAGTCGCCGAGAATGGCACCGGGCGCGGTGGTGTCGTGGGCGAAGTCGAAGAGCGTCCGCAACTCGGCCTCGTCGCCGACCAGCACCACGCCCAGGCTGGCGGCCACCCCACGCGGCTTGAGCACCACCGGGTAGCCGATGTCAGCGGCCACCGTGGCGGCCTCGTCCACCGAAGCGACCAGGACGGACCGGGGCTGCGGTACGCCGGCCGCGGCGGCCAGTTCCCGGGTCAGGTGCTTGTCACGGCAGCGCAACACCATCTCGGGGTCACCGCCGGGCAGGCCGAGCGACTGGGCCACCTTCGAGGCGGCCAGCACCCGCGCCTCGTCCCAGCACAGCACGCCGTCGATCCGGTCGCGGCCATTCAACTCGGCCGCGGCGGCGATCATCTCCTCGGCGTCGATCGTGTCGGCCAGCACCGTCACCGCATCGACGTACTGGGTCTCCCACAGCGGTTGGGCCGCCAGAAAAAGGTGAATCCGGTACTGCTCGGCGATCGGGGCGAGCAGGTACTCGCGAAAGAGCCGGTCGCCGGTGGAGATCAGCAGCAGGTGCGGCCGCTCGTCCGGGCCGGCTTCCGGCGAACCGACCGGCGACTCTGCCGAGGTCAGGGCGGGCGCCTCTTCGATGGCCGGCTCACCGGTCAGATCAGCCAGCTCGGCTATCTCGGTGATCTGCGAGATACCCGAGGTCCCGTCGATGCGATGCCAGTGCTCGCTCAGCTGGACCCGGCCGTCGGCCAGCACGGTGGGCGTGCTGACGCAGCGGCCGGCGACGATCTCGCCGTCGTGCATGACCTGGCAGTAGGAGGCATTGATGACCCCGGCAGCGTCGGCCAGACCCACCAACCGGCCGGTCAGGACGCTCTCACCGGAGAACTCGGCAGTGATCAGGTCGTCCTGCTGGTGGTAGTGGCCGATCACCGAACCGGGCAGCAGCACCTCCGGCCCGAAGCGCAGGCCGTCGTACTCGGGCCGGCCAGCCGGCCGCTCGTCATGCTCGGTCACCGTCAGCCCCACTGGACCGGGCAGAGTTCGTCGCGGACCGGGAAGACTTCGCGGCCCAGCATCGAGTTGATCACCAGGGCGGCGCGCACCGGCAGCAGGGTCAGGTTGGCATCCGGGATGCCATGGCTGAACCGGGCCCGGTTCAAGGCGTAGATCCGGTGGCCGTTCATACCCTTCCAGCGCACCGAGTAGTCGTCATCGACGATGATGTCGCCGTCCTCGTCCACGTCGATCCGCTCACGCAACTCGGCCGAGAACGGCACCGGCGCGCTCTGCCGGCCGACCGCGATCACCGCGTAGCGAACCCGGTGTTCCTCGAGCTTCTCCGGGGTCGTGCACTGCAGCACGAGTTCCTCGCCGTCCTGGGTGCCTTCGGTGACATCGCGGCCGGGCAGCAGCGCCACCGGGAACGCACCGGTTTCGAGCATCCCGTCGTAGTTGGCTTGGTAGAGCGTCTTCAGCGCGCCGGGGGTGAGCGCGTCACCGGTCGCGTTGGCCTCTTCCACCAGCCGCTTGCGGGTCGGCCGGCTGAGCCCCTGCAGGAACTGCTGGTGCGCCGGACGGTAGATGTCGTTTGCAGCCGGCGAATCGTCGATGGTCTGGAACCACTGGCGGCGGCCCAACCACTTGATGTTGGTGAAACCGGTGTTCAACAGCCGCAGCACGGCCTCGACTCCGGTCTGACCGCCACCGACGACGGCGACCGGCGCAGACTTGTCCACGCTCATCGCGGCCAGGTGCAGTGCCAGGTGGTCGGCAATGAAAGCCCGATCCTCGGGCAGCCCGGCCAGCCCGGCCGGGATGCTCGGCCGGGTGCCGACGCCGATCACCAAGTGCTCCGAGCGGGCGATCGAACGGCCGCCGGACACCGCGAAGAACCCCTCGCCCTCGACGAAGTTGACCTCGTCGATCGCGGTGTCGTAGTGGATGTTGTCGATCTGGCCCGATGCCCAGGCCAGGTAGCGCATGTACTCCCGGCGCGGGATGACATCGAACTGGGAGTTCATCATCGCGAACAGCCGGCCCTGGGTGACCAGGTAGTTCAGGAAGCTCAGCTTGTGGGTCGGGTCCACCAGCGAGACCAGGTCCTTGAGCCAGGACGTCTGCATCCGCACGCCCGGGTGCAACAGCGAGGAATGCCAGTTCGAACCGGTCGCCTTGTCGAACAGCGCGATCTTCTCATCGGTGCTGGTCTGGAACAGCGCGGCCAGGCTGAGGTTCGCGGGGCCGGCGCCGATGCCGATCGCGTGGAAGTAGGGCAGCGTGCCGGTGGCTGTCACTTCGCTCGTCTCTCGCTCGATGCTCACTGTCGACTCGCTCATGATGTTGAAGATCTCCGTCCGATCAGGGTTGATGGTGTTTCCACTCGGTCCCGGTGGTCCTCGGCGAGCTGGATCGCAGCGCGCCGGCTGGCGGCAAGCACGGTCTTGGCCGCGCTCCCCGTTCCACCGGTGAAGGTGAAGAGCCGGTCCTGGCCACCCTCGACGGCGCGAAGCGCCAGGGTGCCCGACTCGGCGTAACAGTCGACGGCGGTGACCGGCGCCGCCGCGGCATGCAGCCGCAGTCCGGGGAACCGGCGCACGGCCAACGCGGCAGCGGCCTGGCTGAGTGTCAGATCCGGTGCCAGCGTGTTCGGCCGGACGTCCCAGGCCTGGGTCGGCAGCCCCAGCAGCACCCCGCCGGGCACCGGCTTGCCGAACAGGTCGCTGATGTCGTCGACGAAGGTGCTCGGCAACGCGCCGGTGGCCTGGTGGATCGTGTACTGGATGCCCTTTGTTCGCAAGCCAGTTGCCGCAAAGCCGTGCTGCCGCAGCAACCAGGGCGTCCAGGCGCCGGCCGCCAGCACCACCCGGTCATAGCTGTGCCGCTCGCCGGCCAGCGTGAACTGCCCGGCGGCAAGCTCGGTGATCGGGCTGGCGGTGAGGAACCGAACCCGGCCGCGGCCGGCCAGATCGGCCAGCACCGATTGCCGCAGCCGTTGCGGGCTGAGGTAGCCGGCCTCGTTCTCGTACAGGCCGACCACGGTGGAATCCAGCCCGGCCCAACCGCGCCGGGTCAGCTCCGCGGCGTCGAGCAACGACGCCGAGCCGGGCAGGCTGGCCTCGATTTCGGTTACCGCGCCGGCCAATCCGGCGCTGTCGGCCGGGACGTAGACCGAACCGCAGCTGGTGTAACCGGCCCAGTCCCGCAGGACCGGGTCGGCCACCAGCTCGCACATGCTGTCGATGGCCAGCCCGCGCTGGTTCGCCTCGATCTCGAAGCAACGGATGGAACCGCCCGAGACCGCCGTGGCGTCGGCCGGCGATGCCGGCCCCGGCGCGTACACCAGCTCGACGGCTGGCTGTTGGGCCAACCGCCAGGCGAGCATTGCGCCGGCTACGCCTCCCCCGATGACACAGACCTGCATGACTTTGCCGCTACCTGCCACTCGGACTGCTGGACGCGCCGGCGCCGACCAATTCCGACGAGCCGTCGGTGCTCCCGCAGATGGCGGAACGGAGCAGCTGCCAGCGTGGCTCGTGCTGGCTACCGAGGTTGGCCAGCAGGCAGCGAGCGGCCAGTGCTGAGTCATATCCCTTGGCGCGCAAGGCATCCAGGCCACGGATCAGATCCGGCGTGACCAGCCCGGCCGGCTGCGCCGGGACCGTCGCGGTGCCGGCGAGCAGCGGTGCCACCCAGTCCCGGAAGTCCTCGAAGGCAGCCATCGTGAAGTCGCTCTGGTACCGGTCGGGCCGGTCCCAGGCCAGGTAGAGCCGGACGATATCCGGGTCCTGGCTGCTCAGCAGCTCGTCGGCCCAGATGGCGTGCGCCCGGCTGGTGGAGAACTTCAACCCGTCCAGGGTGTAGAACTCATTCACCACGGTGCCGCCGATCTGGTCGGACCGGACGCCGAGCGCGGCGTACAAGGCCGGCCAGAGCAGCGCGAAGTAGAAGCCGTTGTCGATGCCGTGGAAGTGCCAGAGCTTGCCGATCTGTTCCCAGGCGACCCGCTCGGCTTCGACACTGTCCACGCTCGGGTCGATGCCGGTGCTGGCGCAGTGGTAGGTGCTCAGGCCGAGTTCGACATTGACGTCCAGCCGCAGGCCGGCCATCGAGCCGACGCCTTCGACGCCCCAGTTGGTCGGGTAGCCCAACGGGATCTCGGGCAGTCCATCCGCCAGGTAGCCGGCGATCAGGTCCCGGATCCGCCGGGGCAGCTCGATCCGCTGCCAGGTCTCTTCCAGCTGGGCGTGGAATTTCTCCATCACCAGCACCGGAATCCGGGCCTGGAACTCCTTCGGCGCACCACCGCAGCGGTTGCAGCGGGGATCGATCAGGTCCTGTGCCGAGGCGTAGCCGCCGCAGCCCTCGCAGGTGCCGCCGTTGGAATGGCTGCCGCAGCGCGAGCAGCTGCCGACGACATAGGAGTTGTGCAGGGTACGGCCGCAGTCGGTGCAGGCGTGCAGGGTCAGCTCGCGGAACTCGCAGTAGTTGTCGGCCAGGTGCGCGGCCAGCCGGGCGACTGCCTGCTGGTGGCTGGACTGCTGCGGGTCGAGGTAGACATCGCAGTTCACCCGGGCCTGGAACAGCGCCTCGTCGATGCGCTGGCGGAAGTCCCAGATCAGCTTTTCGACATCGATGCCCTCGTTCTCGGCGCGGGTCAGCACCCAGTTCGGGTGGACGTCCACCCCACCGATCGTCAGCGTCCGGTCACCGCGGTTGCGGGCGGCGCGCGAGACGATGTCGGCGGCCAGGTACGGACCGGACAGGTGGCCGAGGTGTAGCGGGCCGTTGGTGGTCGGCGGCGCGATCACGTAGACGTCGATCGGCTGCTCGGCGTGCGCTGGCATCGGGGTCGGGTCAGCCACCGGCGGACTCCGTCACGAGCTGCTGCTGGCCGGCCTGCTCGGCTTCCTGACTAGCCTGTCCGGCTTCCTGACCGGCCTGATCGGCTTCCTGACCAGCCGAGTTCTTGTCCGGCAACGGCATCCAGTACGCGCTGAAGATCATCAACGGGTCGGCGACCGTCCGATTGTGGATGATGTGCGCCTCTTCGCTGTCGAGCAGGAAGGACATCCCGGTGGGCACCACGGTGATCTCGCCGGCGATCTCGACGGCGGCGGTACCCGCCACCACGATCGACAGTTCCAGTTCCGGATGGCAGTCCCGAAGGCTCGACGAGCCTGGCGCAACGGTGTACCACATGGCATCGAATGGCATCGCGCCGCCGAGCTGGTATTGCTCCCAACGGGCTACCGAGATGGGTCCGGCCTGCCCGAAATCGGACTTTTTGCTGTCAAACGTGCGCATTGAGCGACTCTCCCTTGCCTGACTGTTCGTGCAGACACCGTGCGGTTCCGGGTCTGCTCCAAGCCGATGAGTAGGACGAACGACGATGAGCCCTGGTGAGGGCTTTTCATCGATATGCCATCGCATCAATTCGTGCTGCGATTTAGCTCGTACTCCCCGTATGACACAAACTTGGTACGCGCACACTATGTCCGACATCCGCCGTGGCGTCTAGGGTGCGCCGACTATTTTGACATAAAATTTTGCGCCAAATTACCACTCGGCCACAGTTCGCCCGGTGCGGCCGGAGCTGCAGTCAGAGCTGTCTGATGACGGCCGCGGTGACCGCGGCACTGATCACCACAATCAGGAAGGAACCCTTACGCCACAGGACGAAAGCCCCCACGCCGAAGCCGGCCAGCCGAGCCGCGTCCGCGTCGTAGTGACTACCGTCCGCGAGCGCTTCCACCACGATGAGTGCGGACAGCAATGCGATCGGAAGCAATCCGATGAGTTTTTGCAGCCAGGCATGAGCGAATAGTCGCTGCGGAAGGGCATATCCAGCGTATTTAAGGATATAACAGCCGATACCACTCAGAACGACAATGAGCCATCCGGTACCGGCCGTCATCGGCCAGTTTCCTTGCCGTTGCAGGGTGAACTACCACCGGACGGCGGGCTTTCCACCGGCTCGCCGGCCGGCTCCGGCCGCCGGTTGTCGACTCGAGGCACCGTCTTATCAGCCGTCGGTCGTCTGACAGAGCGTGTCCGACGAGTGACTGTGAGTATCAAAGCCAACCCGGCCGCCAGTACCGGAACACCCGGTGGGGTAAGCGGAATCAGCGCGATCGCGATCAGCGCGGCCAGCACCGCGACTGGCACGCCCGGGTTGCCCGAGCGCAGCGCAGCGAGCTTGGCAAGCAGCGCGTGCAGCCCCCTGCCATTCGATTTCAAGCGGCCTGAATTCAACCGATCGGGCACCATTCGACTCGCTTTTAATTGCGGGATCAACAAAGCCAGAAATGCAACCGGAATCGCCGCATCCAATCCGAAACGGCGTGGATCGCCTAGCGCCCGGGCACCCACCGCGCCGGCCAGCGTGCTCAGATTCCACAGCAGGTAGAGCGAGCCGGCCGTCCACCAGAACGCCAACCTGGCCAGCTTCGGGTTGCGCTGGCCGAGGGTCATCGCGGTCGTCTCGTCGATGGTCATCAGCGCTGCCAGCGGTCGCCGCCAGCCCCGCAGGTCCAGCATCGGCGACAGCCGCAGCGCGTAGAACGTGTTGCGGGCGCCCAGCAGGTAGCCGCTACCCAGCGCGGCAGCAGCCGTGCCGCCGCCGGCGATCACTCCCGCGATCGCGAACTGGGTGCCGCCGGTGAAGGTCAACAACGACGAGACCGAGGTCTGCGCGGGGCTGAAGCCGGCCGCCACCGACGCCGCACCGAAGGCCACCCCGTAGCCGCCGACCGCCATTCCCACCCCGAGCGAGTCCCGGATGGTCTGGCGTCGCTCGGCAAGGTCGGTGGTCTCCGGTTGCTCCTGCTCAGCCATTGGCCGATCAGCCGAAGCCGGCGTCCGGGGCCTGCTCGGACAGCGGCACCGGGTCCAGTTTGCGCATCAGCTCCTGCAGCGTTCTGAGTTCGGAGTCAGTCAGCCGGTCCACCACCAGCCGCGACACTCCAGCCAGGTGGACGGTGGCGGCATCGCGCAGCGCGTCCCGGCCCTTCTCGGTGAGTACCGTGTACAGCCCGCGAGCGTCGCTGGGATCGGGTTCGCGCCGCACCAGACCGCTGCGCTGCAACCGATCCACCAGCCGGGTCAGGCCGCTGCGCGACAACAGCACCGCCTCGGCCAGCTCCGACATCCGCAACCGACCAGCCGGCGCCTCGGCCAGTTGCACCAGCACGTCGTAGCTGCCGATAGCGATCTTGCGGTGGTGGTTGAGGTCCTGTTCGAGGATCCGCAACAGGTGGGTGTGGGTACGCAGGAAGCTCCGCCACACCGACAACCGCCAGTCGCCTGGGCGCAGCGGATGACCGTCCGGCAGTTCGGCGCGGGCGGTGAGTTCGGGTTCGAGCGGGGCTGCCATTGCCACACATCGTAGTGACGCCGGGCGCAGCCGTAGGATCGTTTAGTGGCAATCGATAGAACAACTTCTGACATCGACAAACTTCATGCGGCTGTCTCGGCGGCGCTGGCCGGCGTCCAGGATCCGGAGATCCGCCGTCCGATCACCGAACTGGGCATGGTCTCCCAGGTCAGCGTGGCACCGGACGGGGCGGTGGCGGTGACGGTCTTGCTGACCGTGTCCGGCTGCCCGATGCGCGAGAAACTCACCACCGACGTGACCGCGGCGGTCTCGGCGGTGCCCGGCGTGAGTTCGGTGAACCTCGAACTGGGCGTGATGGACGATGCCCAGCGCACCGAGCTGCGCACCAAGCTGCGCGGTGACAACCCGGTGAACGAGATCCCGTTCGCCCAGCCGGGTTCGCGGACCCGGGTGTACGCGGTGGCCTCGGGCAAGGGCGGCGTCGGCAAGAGCTCGGTGACGGTGAACCTCGCGGTGGCGCTGGCCCAGCGCGGCCTGCAGGTCGGCGTGCTGGACGCCGACATCTACGGCTTCTCGGTGCCCCGGATGCTCGGCGTGACCGGCAAGCCGACCCAGGTCGAGAAAATGATCATGCCGCCGCAGGCTTACGGCGTAAAGGTCATCTCGATCGGCATGTTCACCCCCGGCAACACCGCCGTGGTGTGGCGCGGGCCGATGCTGCACCGGGCCCTGCAGCAATTCCTGGCCGACGTCTACTGGGGCGACCTGGACGTCCTGCTGATGGACCTGCCGCCGGGCACCGGTGACATCGCGATCTCGCTGGCCCAGCTCGTCCCGTCCGCCGAGTTGCTGGTGGTGACCACCCCGCAGTTGGCCGCCCGCGAGGTTGCCGAGCGGGCCGGCTCGATCGCACTGCAGACCCACCAGCAGATCATCGGCGTGGTCGAGAACATGAGCTGGCTGGACCTGCCCGACGGCAGCCGGCTGGAGCTGTTCGGTGCCGGCGGTGGCCAGGCGGTGGCGGACTCGCTGTCCGAATCGACCGGGACCAAGGTCGGCCTGCTCGGCCAGATCCCGATCGAGGTGGCCATTCGCGAGGGCGGCGACGAGGGCGTCCCGATCGTGCTGGCAGAACCCGACTCAGCCTCGGCGCGGGCCTTCGGAACGATCGCCGACACGCTGGCCGGCCGGCAGCACAGCCTGGTCGGCCGCTCGCTGGGGCTGTCGGTCGCCGGTCGCTGACCTGGTTGTCCGCTACCCGGTGGATCTTGCTACCGCGGGTGGATCTTGATACTGGGGTGGGATCTGATACCGAGCCGACTTAAGCGCCCTGGCTCGGTATCAGGGTCGGCCAGGGCTCAGGTGGCGTCGGTGTCGTAGGGCGCCCGCTCGCCGGCGGCCAGCGGTGGCGCAGGCGGCGGGGTTGGGGCGCTGGACGGGGTAACCGGCTTGGTCACCGGATCGTCCTCACCGCGCCAGGCCCTGGACAGCGCGTCCTTGGGGTTCAGGCCGGTCAGGTCGGTACGCGTTTCGCCATCGCCCAGCAGCGCGTTCTTGATTGCGGTGCGCGGGTTGAGCGAGGACAGGTCGAAGTCGGCGAATTCCGGGCCGAGCTCGGAGTTCAACTGGGTACGCGCACCCTGGGCCAGATCGCGCAGGGTGCGCAGCATCCGACCGGCGTCCTTGGTCAGCTGCGGCAGCTTGTCAGGACCGAAGACCAGCAGCGCGACGGCTGCCAGCACCACGAACTCGAGTGGTCCGATGTTGAACACCTGATCAGCCTATGCCCTGCACTAGGAGGTTCCCAGGGTGACTTTGGCGGTAGCCGAAACCCCGTTACGCGAGTAGCGCAGCGTCACCGCCTGGCCGGGTTTGGCCTCGGATACCGCCACCGTGAGCGCATCGCCGGAATCGACCAGCTCCTTGTCGAACAGAGTGACCACGTCGCCCTCCTTCAAACCTGCCTTGTCGGCCGGCCCGCCCGGCACCACCTGCACCAGGTAAGCCCCGTCCTGGCCGCCGTTGGACACGCTGCGGCTGCTGACGCCGAGGTCGGCATGCACGACCTTGCCGGTCCGGATCAGCGACTCGGCAACCATCCGGGCGGTGTTGATCGGGATCGAGAAGCCGACGCCGATGTTGCCGGACTGGGCGCCGTTGGCGGCCTGGCCCAGCGACGCGATCGCGGTGTTGATGCCGACCACGCTGCCGTCGGCCGCCACCAACGCGCCACCGGAGTTGCCCGGGTTGATGGCCGCATCGGTCTGGATGGCGTCGATCACCGCGTCCGGCTCGCCGTTCTCGCCGGGCAGCCGCAGCGGCCGCTTCAAGCTCGAAACGATGCCGGACGTGACGGTGCCCCGCAGCCCGAGCGGGTCGCCGATGGCCACCACCGGATCGCCGACCGCCAGCGTCGAGGAGTCACCGAGGCTGGCCACCGTCAGCCCGGTCTTGGCGACCTTGACCACCGCCAGGTCGTCCTGCGGATCGGTGCCGACCACCTGTCCGGTCGCGCTCGACTGGTCGGCGAAGACCACCCGGATGGTGAGCTTGCTGCCGAAGTTGACGACATGGTTGTTGGTGAGGATGTAGCCGCCCTTGTCGATGATCACGCCCGAACCGGAGCCGGCGGCATCGGCGGAGCGGACATCGATCGAGACCACCGCCGGGCTGACCCGCTTGGCGATATCGGCGATCGAGCCGGGCGGCCGGTTCGCCGGGGTTCCCACGGTGGCCAGCTTCAGGTTCGGATCGGTCAGCACCCGGTGCGCGCGCTCGGACAGCCAGTAGCCGGCGCCGCCGCCCACCACGCCCGCGATCAGGCCGGCCACCAGCACGATCGCCAGCGTCGAGAGCCCGAACCGAGCCCGCCGGCCGCCCTTGGCCGATGTCGGGTCGACCGGCGGCTCGTCGTCGAGCTCGATCGGTTCGCCGATCCCGACCAGGTCGTCACCGGCGAACACCGGCGGCCCGGCGATCCAGTACGGCGACAGCGCATCGCGCCAGGGGTCGGTTGCCGCGCCCTCTTTCCACCAGGGCGAGCCGGGGCCGGGCCTGGTCGGCGGCAGCCGATCGCCGGGCGCCGGTTCGAAGGGCTGCCCGGAACCGCCGAAGGACTCGGCCAACTGGTACGGCACCGGCGACTGCGGCCGGTCGTGCCGCGGTGGCAGCCGGTGGCCAGGAGCAGGGTCGAAGGGTTGCCTGGATCCGGCCGGTGCCTGATAGGAGTCCCGGTCGGCGGCCGAAACCGCCGGTCGAGGTTCGCTCGGCAATTCCCGCTCGGCGGCGGTCCGGGGCTCGAAGGCGCCGTCCACGTCGTCCGGGCGGGAGAACGGCGATCCGGCGGACTCCTCGCTCACATGTCCTCCGTCTGCGTTCGAGCCGCTGGGTTCGGCAGGTCGGAGGTGCTCGACCCGCCGTCGGTGGTTCGCGGCCCCGCCCGGAAACGGATGGGTTGGCGTCCAACGATCATGCCCGAGTCTGCCCGAGTCGGTTCAGCGCGACCAGCCGAGGGGCCGCTCGTCCGCCGGCCCACAGCCGATCCATCGTCGCGATCAGGGTGCCGGATGATGCCGGTCGACGGTCGAACTGAGGAAGGCTTGCTCCATGAGCAGAGCCGGTGAGGCACCGAAGGCCGCCGGGCCGCTGCGCGACTGCTCGACCTGACGCCGGCCCGGGGTGGTTGCCGAACCCGAGCCGCTGCTGTCGCCGCTGAGCTGGCTGCCGCTGTTGTTCTGGCTGCTGCTGATCAGCTGCGAGGCGACGTTCGCCGCCGGCGGCTGGTTCGACGCCGGCGGCTGGTTCGACGCCGCCTGGAAGGAGGAGACGCTGCCGCCCAGGGTGCCGGCCGCGACCACCGCCGCCGCCGAGGCGAAGATCGTCACCGGCAGCAGTCCACGGCGATGCCCGTGCCCGGCCGGCTGAGCGATCGACTGGTGCTGGGCATCCGAGGACTGCTGGGTACGTGAGGACTGCTGAGTACCCGAAGCCTGCTGAGTACCCGAAGCCTGCTGAGTACCCGAAGCCTGCTGGGTACCCGAGGACTGCTGAGTACCCGAAGCCTGCTGAGTACCCGAAGACTGCTGAGTACCCGAGACCTTGCGCGGCGGGCAGTGCGCGATGAAGACCGGCACCCCGTCGGCGCCGAGAGTGGTGGGCAGCCCGCTGCGCGGCGGCGGTAGCGGGGCCGACATCGGCAGCCCAGCAAGGCGATCCAGCAAGCCGGCCGGCGCCGAGGGTGAGCTGGCGGTCCGCAGCATCATCGCCGTCTCACGCTGGCCGCGGACGGCCTCGGAACACTCGGCACATTCGGTGCAGTGCCGGCGCGCTCGGGTTGCCGCCGTGGCCGAGAGCACGCCGTCGGCGAAGGCCGCCACCGCGTCCTCTGACAGGTGGGGCAATCCGAATACGCGCGGAACGGTCATCTAGCCGACCACCACACCGGATTCGTGGTACTCGCTGGCCGGACGGGTACCCGGCGCCCGGTGGGCCAGCGCCTCGCGCAGCAACACCCGGCCGCGGTGGATGCGCGAACGCACCGTCCCGACCTTGATGTCGAGGGTCAGCGCGATCTCTTCGTAGGTCAGTCCCTCGAGGTCACACAGCACCACCGCCGCGCGGAAGTCGGCGGGCAGGGTGTCCAGCGCCTGCTGGATCTCCGGATCGAGGTTGTTCTGCTCGTAGGCCCGTTCGGGGCCAGGCTCGTCGGAGGCAAGCCGCTCGGAGGCGTCATCGGCCAGCGCGTCGAACCGGATCTTCTGCCGGCGCCGGACCATGTCGAGAAAGAGGTTGGTGGTGATCCGGTGCAGCCAGCCTTCGAAGGTGCCCGGGGTGTAGTCAGCCAGCGATCGGAAAACCCGGACGAAAGTCTCCTGGGTCAGGTCCTCGGCGTCGGATCGGTTGCCTGAAAGCCGGTAGGCCAGCCGGTAGACCCGGTCTGCATGCAGGCGGACGATCTCATCCCAGGACGGCGCGACCCATTCGGCCGGGTCGGTGCTGGTGGCAGCCGGGGGGGCTGCGCTCACCGGGACGGCTTGCCCCATTGAGCTAGCCACACCGAGATTCAGCGTGGACATCGACAAAATCACCCATTCCTGCAGCTGTGTCCTACCCATCTGGTGGGACGGCTTTCACTTTGGCAGGGTCAGCTGTGTATTGGGTGAACGCCTCAGAGCCCTCTCACGTTCCCGATTCGGGACTCGGATTTGGCACTGCGCCGGTCGCTAATCTCGCGCCGCTCCGGTCGCTAATCTCGCACTGCCCCGGTCGCTAATCTCGCGCCGCTCCGGTCGCTGTTTCCGGTGCTCACCGAATGCTGTCTAGGCTCACCATCCGTGCACACCTTCACTGATGCAAGTGCGGCAACCGCCCGTTCGCTGGCCGAGCTGTGTCTGGAGCGGCTCGCCATGCAGGCCCCGCTGGACCGGGCCCTGACGCCGGAGGAGCTGATCGAGCTGGCTGGCCTGACGGTTACCGAGAACGGTATCGGCGCCGCCGAGGCGCTGCGGCTCTGGGAGCACGTGCTGGCGCCGGCCTGCCTGTCGGTGGACCACCCGCGCTATCTCTCCTTCATCCCGGGCGCCCCGTCCAAGGCCGCCGCGGCGTTCGACATGCTGGTCGGCGCGTCCAGCGTGTACGGCGGTTCCTGGCTGGAAGGCTCCGGCGCGGTCTACGCCGAGAACCAGGCGCTGCGCTGGATCGCCGAGCTGGCCGGGCTGCCCGAGCAGGCGGGCGGGGCGTTCGTGCAGGGCGGCACCATCGGCAACCTGTCCGCGCTGGTAGCCGCCCGGGAAGCTGCCCGCGAAACCATCCGGCGCAACCGAACCGAGCCGCCAGCCCGGTGGGCGGTGGTGATCACCGACGAGACCCACTCCTCGGTCAAGCACGCGCTGCAGGTGGTGATGGACGTCGAGGTGATCTCGGTGCCCGGCGACGAGCGTGGCCGGCTTACCGGCCCCGCCATCCGGGCCGCGCTGGCCGGGCTTTCCGAAGCGACCCAGGCCGGCATCTTCGCGGTGGTGGCCACCGCGGGCAGCACCAACTCCGGCGTCATCGACGACATCGCCGGCATCGCTGAGGTGGCCCAGGAGAACGGCTGGTGGCTGCACGTGGACGGCGCCTACGGTGCCGCCGGGCTGGCCGCTCCGTCCGTCCGGGCGCTGTTCGCCGGCATCGAGCATGCCGACTCGCTGATCGTCGACCCGCACAAGTGGCTGTTCGCGCCCTATGACTGCTGCGCGCTGCTCTACCGCGACCCGGTGCTAGCCCGGGCCGCGCACACCCAGAAGGCCGGCTACCTGGATCCGGTCACTGTCGGGGGCGAGTGGAACCCGAGCGACTTCGCGATCCACCTCACTCGCCGGGCGCGTGGCCTGCCGTTCTGGTTTTCCCTTGCCGTACATGGCACAACCGCCTACACCGAGGCGGTCGAGCAGACCCTGGCGACCGCTCGGGCCGGCCGCGAGCTGATCGAGAGCGCCGAGCACCTGCGGCTGCTGGTGGAACCGGACCTGTCGGTGTTGATCTTCGAACGGATCGGCTGGGACGAGGCGGGCTACGCCGACTGGAGCGCCCGGGCACTCGACCAAGGCTTCGCCTTCGTCACGCCCACCAAGCATGCCGGCCGGACCTGCACCCGGTTCGCGATCGTCAACCCGATGACCACGGCCGATGACCTGGCCCAGATCATCGCCTCCATGCGCTAGCCCGGGCACCACCCGAGCCCCGCCCCGGCAACCCGCCCGGCCACCCGCTCGGCCACCGAAGAGAGTGGAAGATTTTTGTGGGCAGGCAACGAAAATCTTCCGCTCTCTTGCCGAACGTGGTCTCAACTGGCCCGTTGCAGAGCCTGCCGGACGGTGGCCAGCACGTAGTCCGGCCGGATCGTCAGGTCCTCCCAGGTGAACCGCAGCACCGTCCAGCCCAGCATCATCAGCAGGTTCTGCCGGGTGCGATCCTGCTGATATCGGCCCCGAGCCGAGTGGTAGGCGAAGCCGTCGACCTCGATGGCGATCCGCTGCTCGATCAGGGCAACGTCGATCCGAGCCCGGAGGACCCCGTTGACCAGCACCCGGTGGTTGGCCACCCAGCCGGTGATCCGGTGCTCTCGAAGCAGCCGGTGCAACAACCGTTCGGACTCGGCCTCGGCACCTTCGGTCAGCGTGCCCAGCACCCGGCGCAGCAGCACGTTGCCGCGGGCGGGTGCGCGTAACCGATCCCGCAGGTCGGGGTAGCCGACCCAGCCTTGTTGCAACGCCCGGTCGGCGAAGCTGGTTGCTTCCGCGAGCGGCAGGCTCACCAGGTGGTCGATCGCGGCAAGCCGCCGGACGGTCACCGGCAGCCGCCAACGGCTGTCGATGGCGCCTGGGGCCAGGTCTCGACGCAGCATGCTGACCCCGGCCGGCGCGACCGCGCGCTGGTGGCGGGCGATGGCGATCCTGATCGGGCCGCGATGCTCACCGACCATCCCCCACAAGTAGGCCGCGGTACTGCCGTACAACACCCCGCCGGTTGCCAGCACCGCCACCCAGAGCGCCGCGTCGAACGAGGCCGGGGCCGGCGTGACCCGGTATACCCCGGCACCCTGCCGGCAGAGAATGGCCTTGTCCAGCAAGCCGACCAGCTGCGCCTCGGTCAGCCCGGCGCGGATGAGTTGCCGCCTGCTGAGCACTCCGTGCTGCGACCTCGCCAGCCGAACCCAGGGCGGCTGCGACTGCGATCTCATCGACGCAGCATGCCGAATCCTGGCCGGCGGTGACGCGAGTTATCCACACCCCACTCGTCGCCGTCCCAAGAGAGTGGAAGATTTTTGTGGCCAGGCGATAAAATCTTCCACTCTCTTGGCGAGCGCGACCTCTACTGATCGGTAGAGTCCTGGGCCATGGCCGATGAGTACCTGTCCGCACCCAGCCTTGCCTACGCCGAGAGCTTCATCGTCGAGGACGAGGTGATCGCGGCTGCCCGGGCTCGTGGCAAGGAACTGGGCTGCGTCCCGATCGGACCGGCCGGCGGGGCTGCGCTGCGACTGCTCGCCCTGGTCAGCGGGGCCCGGGCGGTGGTCGAGATCGGTACCGGAGCAGGCGTTTCCGGCCTGTGGCTGCTCGGCGGGATGCGCCCGGACGGCGTGCTCACCACGGTCGACACCGAACCCGAACACCAGCGGGCAACCCGGCATGCCTTCGGCGAGGCCGGGATCGCCTCGACCCGCTACCGGCTGATCAACGGCGCGGCCGGCGAGGTACTGCCCCGGCTCACCGACGGAGCCTATGACCTGGTCTTCGTCGACGCGGACAAGACCGGCTACAGCGAGTACCACGAGCAGGCGGTCCGGCTGCTGCGTACCGGTGGCGTGGTCGCCTTCGACAATGTCCTGTGGCATGACCGGGTCGCCGATCCGAGTGCCCGGGATGCCGACACCGTCTCGCTGCGGGAGCTGAGCAAGGCGGTCCGCGATGACCCCCGGCTGATGACCGCGATGCTGCCGGTCGGCGACGGGCTACTGGTAGCCACCAAGCTCTAGCCGGGCCGCCTCGTGCAGTCGGCGCCTTTCGCTGCCGGCGACCACAGCTCTGGCCGGTGACCAAGCTCTAGCCGGCTGCCTTCTGCAATTCCTCCAACACGGCGCTGATGATCGGCCTGGCCCGGCTCGAGGTCCGGGTCAGCGCGAGTAGCCGCCGGCTCAGGCTGGGGTCGGCCAGCGGCCGGATCTCCACCTCGGCCACGTTGTCGGCCACCGCGAGCCGGGGCAGCACCGCGACCCCGTGGCCGGCCGCCACCGCCCGGACCAGCAGCAGCATGTCGTCGGTCTCCCACCGCACCCGTGGCTCGAAACCCTCTTCCCGGCAGGCGAACCGGACGGCCTGCCCGCAGGCGGCCTCCAGCGGTGGCATCACCCAGTTCTCCCCGGCCAGCGCCGCGAGGGTGAGCCTCGTCCCGGCCGGAAAGGTGCCGGGCGCCGAGACGACCACCAGCGGCTCGGTACCCAGCTCGGTGGCGACCAGGTAGTCCGGCACCGGCACCGGTACCCGGTCATAGACATCGACCACCGCCACGTCCAGATCACCGCGCAACAACTGCTCGATGCTGCGTACGGGTTCGGCGACGCTGACGGTCAGGTCCAGCTCGGCGTGATCGGCAGACAGCCGCAGGGTGGCCTCGCTGACCAGCGCCGCGGCCGCCGAGGCCACCGTGCCGATCCGGACGTGGCCGGACAGTTCGCCGGCCAGCCGGTCCAGGTCGGATCGGGCTTGTTCCAGCAACTCCAGGATTGCCCGGGCCCGGATCACCAGCGCCTGGCCGGCCCCGGTCAGCAGCACGCCGCGCGGCGAGCGGTCCAGCAGCGGGGTGCCCGCCTCGCGCTCGAGGATCGACAGCTGTTGGGAGACCGCGGAGGAGGACAGGCCGACCTCGCGGGCTGCGGCGGCGATCGAGCCCCGTACCGCAACCTCGCGCAGCAACCGCAACCGGCCTACGTCCAGCGAGGTGTTCATGAATCCTCTACTCTGCGGGAGTCGTTAATTTCTCTTACGATGCTGCCTAGACTATCGTAAGTACAACTGCACACTGCCTAATCGGGCCGATATCGCCGTAAGCACGGTCAACTACGCAGGGTCGGCCAACTCGGCAGGAAAAGAAAGGGACATACATGGCACGCTCGATCAACGAGGTACGAGTTGTCGGACTGGGCAAGGTCGGCGAACTCGTGGCCACCCTGCTCGCGGACTCGGGCTTCAACGTCATTGCCTACGACGCACGGGAGCGCCGCGACCTGCCGTTTCCGACCCAGGCCCTGGACGTCCGGGACTCGGCGGCTCTGCGAGATGGCCTCATCGGTGCCGACGCGGTGGTCTCCTGCCTGCCGTACAACCTCAACCTCGGGGTTGCCGAGGCCGCGCACGACTGTGCGGTGCACTACTTCGACCTGACCGAGGACGTCCCGACCACCAACCGGGTGCTCGAACTGGCCGGCCTGGAAGGTTCTGGCGCCAAGTCCGTCTACGCCCCGCAGTGCGGCCTGGCCCCGGGCCTGATCGGCATCGTCGGCTCGTCGCTGACCAAGCAGTTCGAAGAGATCCGCTCCATCGAGCTCAAGGTCGGCGCGCTGCCCCGGCACCCGGCCGGCCTGCTCGGCTACGCCTTCAACTGGTCCTCGGAAGGCGTGGTGAACGAATACCTCAATGATTGCGAGGTATTGCGTTCGGGTCACCGGCAGATGGTACCGGCGATGACCGAGCACGAGCGAGTGGTGATCGGCGGCATCGAGCTGGAAGCCTCGCTGACCTCCGGCGGCCTGGGCACCATGTGCGAGACCTACGAGGGCCGGGTGCAGCGGCTGGACTACAAGACCATGCGCTACCCGGGCCACTTCGAGCTGATGCGATTCTTCTTTGACGAGCTGGGTCTTCGCGATCGGCGTGAGCTGGCCGGCGAGATCCTGGTAGCCGCCAAGCCGCCGGTCGATGACGACGTGGTCTACCTGTACGCCGCGGTCGAGGGTCACACCGACGCCGCCAACGGCGGTCAGCCGTTCCGCAAGCAGTACGTCCGGGCCTACCAGCCGCTCGAGATCAACGGCCGCCGCTGGCGGGCAATCTCGTGGACGACGGCGGCCTCGGCCGCGGCGGTGGTCGAGTTGGTCGCCGACGGCCGGCTGCCGCAGACCGGCTTCATCAAGCAGGAAGATATCGCCTTCGCCGACCTGCTCTCCACCAAGAACGGCGCCCTGTTCGGCGACCTCGGCAAAGTCTGATTAGGAGCTGACATGACAACCTCGCTATCGCACGAGTCCATCGCCAGTCGCACGCGAGAGATTCTCGATCGGCTCGGGGTCACCGATCCGTTCACTGCCGACGGCGAGCTGATCTGCCGGTCGCCGATCACCGGCGGCGAGATCGGCCGGCTGGCCGCGCACACACCCGATCAGGTGCACCAGATTGTCGGCCAGGCGGCCGCCGCGTTCCAGACCTGGCGGGACGTGCCGGCGCCGGTCCGCGGCAAGCTGGTTCGTGAGCTGGGCGAATTGCTTCGTGTTCACAAGGACGATCTCGGCGCGCTGGTCTCGATCGAGGCCGGCAAGATCACCTCCGAAGGCCTCGGCGAGGTGCAGGAGATGATCGACATCTGCGACCTGGGTATCGGCCTGTCCCGTCAGCTGTACGGCCAGACGATCGCCACCGAGCGGCCCGGCCACCGGATGATGGAGCAGTGGCACCCGCTCGGCGTCATCGGCGTCATCTCGGCCTTCAACTTTCCGGTGGCGGTCTGGTCCTGGAACACCGCGCTCGCGCTGGTCTGCGGCAATGCGGTGGTCTGGAAGCCCTCGGAGAAGACGTTGCTCACCGGCCTGGCCTGCCAGGCACTGTTCGCCGAGGCGGCTTGCCGGGTCGGTGCCCCGGCCGAGCTCAACCAGCTGATCCTGGGTGGTGCCGAAGTCGGCCAGAGCCTGGTCGATGACCACCGGGTCGCGCTCATCTCGGCGACCGGTTCCACCCGGATGGGCAAGGCAATCGCGCCCCGGGTCGCCGGCCGGTTCGGCAAGCTGCTGCTGGAACTCGGCGGCAACAACGCCGCGATCGTGGCGCCGAGTGCTGACCTGGACCTGGCCGTCCGGGGCATCGTGTTCTCCGCTGCCGGCACCGCCGGCCAGCGCTGCACCACGCTGCGCCGGGTGATCGTGCACCACTCGATTGCCGACCAGCTGGTCGAGGGGCTGCGCAAGGCCTACGCGACCCTGCCGATCGGTTCGCCGATCGAGCCGGGCGTGCTGGTCGGGCCACTGATCGACGGCGCGTCCTACGAGGGATTCGGAAAGGCGCTGGCCGCGGCCGAGGCCGACGGTGGCGAGCTGATCGTGGGTGGCGAGCGGGTGCTCGCCGACGAGGCACCGGACGCCTTCTACGTGCAGCCGGCAATCGTCCGGATGCCGGCCCAGACCGACATCGTCAAAGCCGAAACCTTCGCGCCGATCGTCTACGTACTTACCTACGGCGGCCCGTCGGAGGCCGGAGCGGACGACTTCGCCGAAGCCATCGCACTGCAGAACGACGTCGCACAGGGCCTGTCGTCCTCGGTGTTCACCCTGGACGTCCGCGAAGCTGAGCGCTTCGTCTCGGCGGCCGGCTCGGACTGCGGCATCGCCAACGTCAACATCGGGCCGTCCGGAGCCGAGATCGGCGGGGCGTTCGGCGGCGAGAAAGAGACCGGCGGCGGCCGCGAATCGGGCTCGGACTCCTGGAAGGCCTACATGCGCCGCAGCACGAACACGGTGAACTACTCGACCGAACTGCCGCTCGCGCAGGGCGTTGAGTTCGTCTAGTCCAGCTAACAAGGATCAGGGCCGGCGCGATTTCGCGCCGGCCCTGACTACTGTCAGCCCTTGTTGGCGTTGCGCTTGCCCCACACCAGCCAGACGATCAGCGGGATGATGCTGAAGAAGAACGACAGCACGATCCAGACCACCTTCTTGCCGGTGCCGGCGTTGGACCGCGACACGTCGACCACCATGTAGATAAAGATGATCAGGCTGATAACGCCGCCGATACCGCGGACCCCGCTGCTGATCGCGGCGTCGTTGATCTGCGCTGCAAGGATCGATGTCATGTGGTCATCCTTTTCATCGTTCACCGGCCCCGGAAATCGCTGTTGAAACCGGAGTACCAGGTGGCGATCATTGTTGCATGATCACCACCCGCAAAGGGTCTTTGTCAATCAGCAGCCGACCCGGCGAGCCGCGAGCTCGATCCGGTCATCCGGGGCCACCGCGGCCAGCCTGAGGTAGCCGGTGGAGAAGGGCCCGTAGAACTCACCCGGTGAGCCGATGATGCCGGCTCGTTCGGCGAGCAACCGGGCACAGCCCCAGGCGTCACCGTCCGGGGCGGCGAACCAGAGATAGAACGCGCCGGCCGGCAGTTCGGCCTTCAGCCCCAGCGCGTCCAGGATCTCAACGAGGCGCTGTAGCCGGCGCCAGTACCTGGCCCGCTGCGCCTCGACGTGCGCGTCGTCGTTCAGCGCGATGATCGCTGCCTGCTGGACGGGACCCGGCGGCATCAGACCGGCATGCTTGCGGGTTTCGCGCAGGTAGTGCACCAACTCGGCATCCCCGGCGTAGAAGCCAATCCGGGCACCAGCGAAATTGTCCCGTTTTGACAGTGAATGCAAGGCAAGCACGCCAGCGGTGCCCTCGGTCAGGATGGTCGCCGGGCCGCGGGCATAGCTGAACTCGGCGTAGCACTCGTCCGAGAGCACCGGCACCGCATGGGCCCGTCCCCAAGCCGCGGCGGCCGCCAGGTCGTGCAGCTCACCGGTCGGGTTGCTGGGCGAGTTCACCCAGATGCACAAGGCACGTTCGGCATCGTCGTCGTCGATCTCGGCGAGCGTACGGTAGGGCACCGCACGCAGGCCGGCCAGGATCGCGCCCATCTCATAGGTGGGATAGCTGATCGCCGGGTAGAGCACCGTGTCCTTGCCGGGGCTACGCAGCTTCAGATACTGCGGGACCGAGGCCACGAACTCCTTCGTCCCGACACAGGCGGCAAGCTCGGTGTCGACATCCACCTGGGCGCCGAGCCGGCGCGCGATCCAGTTCCGGGCGGCCAGCCGGAAACCGGGCGTGCCGATCGAGGCCGGGTAACCACGGGCCGGGTCGGCGTCGGCCAGCGCGGCAACCACCGCGGCCGGTGGCGGATCGCACGGGGTGCCGATTGACAGGTCGATCGCTCCGCCGTCCAGCGCGCCGGCCAGCAACTTCAGCTCGTCCAGCCGGTCGTAGGGGTAGGGTGGCGGCACAAATCCCTCAGTCACCGGTTTCTCCTGTTCTCCTTCATTCACCGGTTTCTCCTTTTTCAATCGAGCTATTCTCGCCCGGCAGGTGGCGCGCGAGCAATTCTGCCAGGTGTTGACCGGTCCGGTCCGACAGCTGTTCGAGCTGGGTACGGCAAGAGAATCCATCGGCCAGCACGATGGTTTCCCGATCCGCCGCCCGGACGGCCGGCAGCAGGGATTGCTCGGCGACCGCCACCGAGACCTCGTAGTGGCCGCGCTCGACGCCGAAGTTGCCGGCCAGCCCGCAGCAGCCACCGACCGTGCTGAGGCTGGCACCGGCACCGGCCAACAGTGCCTGGTCCGCGTCGAAGCCCAACACCGCGTGCTGGTGGCAGTGCGGCTGGGCCAGTGCCCGTACTCCGGTCAGCGAGGCCGGCGTCCAACCACGTTCGGTGAGCAGCTCGGCCAGCGTCCGGGTCTGCTGCTTCAGCTTCGCTGCCCGCGGGTCATCGGGCAGCAGCTCCACGGCGTCCGAACGCAGCACCGCGGTGCAGGACGGTTCCAGGCCGACCACCGCAAACCCTTGTTCGAGCGCGGTATCGAGCGCGTCCAGGCCGCTGCGTAGCTGCTTGCGAGCACCGTCGAGCTGGCCGGTGGAGATCCAGGTCAGCCCGCAGCACACCTCGTCGGCCGGGATTCGTACCGAGAAACCAGCAGATTCCAGCACCGCGACCGCGGCCTTGCCCACCTCGGGGGAGAAACCATTGGTGAAGGTGTCGACCCAGAGCATGACCGGATCACCTTCGGCCACCGGGTGCTCGGCGAACCACCGCCGGAACGAGCGTTCGGCGAACTCCGGAAGTGGCCGGCGCTGATCGATGCCGCCGAGCCGTTTTGCCAATGCTGCCAGTGGTTTCGGCTTCAACATCGCATTCACCAGCCGAGGCGTCCTGGTGGCCAGCCGGGCCCAGCGCGGCAGCCAGCCGAGTGCGTAGTGCGACGGCGGACGCAGTTTTCGCCGGTATCGCTGGTACAACGCCTCGGCCTTGTAGGTCGCCATGTCCACCCCGGCCGGGCAGTCCGAGCCACATCCCTTACAGGACAAGCACAGGTCCAACGCCTCGCTGACCTCGGGCGCGGCCCAGCCGCCGGTCACCAGGCCCCCGTTGGCCAGCTCCTGCAACACCCTGGCGCGGCCGCGAGTCGAGTGCGTTTCGTCTTTGGTAGCAAGGTAGGACGGGCACATCACGCCACCGGTGGCGGTGGTGTCGGCCCGGCACTTGCCGACCCCGACGCAGCGGTGCACGGCGGTGCTGAACGAACCTCCGTCGTGGCCGAAGCTGAACCCGCGCGCCCCGGTCAGCGGTTTCGCCTGTGGCAGCCGCAGGTTCGCATCGACCGGCGCCGGGTCCACGATCACCCCGGGGTTGAGAAGGTTGGCCGGATCGAAGATCGCCTTGACCGCACCGAACAGGCCGATCGCCTCGGCCGAGTACATCGCCGGCAGCAGCTCGCTCCGGGCCCGGCCGTCACCGTGCTCGCCCGACATCGAGCCGCCATGCGCGGCGACCAGGGTGGCAGCGTCCAGCAGGAACTCCCGGAACGCCGACGGCCGGTCGGCCAGCGGGAAGTCCAGCCGGACGTGCACGCAACCGTCGCCGAAATGCCCGTAGGCCAGGCCGTCCACCCGATGTTGCTTCAGCAGCGCGAAGAACTCGCGCAGGTAGCTGCCGAGTCGCTCCGGTGGCACCGCGGCGTCCTCCCAGCCCGGCCAGGCAGGCGCGTTGGCCGGCGTCCGGCCACCGAGGCCGGCCCCGTCCTCTCGAATCCGCCACAGCGTGCGGGCATCGGCCCCGGTGACCACCGCCGAAGCCTGCGGATCGGCGGTGGCCACGATCCGTTCGGCGGCGGCAATCGCCTCGTGCTGGCTCTGGCCGCCGGTCTCGACGAACAGCCAGCCGCCGCCGTCGGGCAGCACCGGCACCGCGGCCGGGCCGCGCCGGACCCGGAGCACATCGACCATTCGGGCGTCCATGCCTTCCAGAGCGAGCGGCCCGAGCGGCAGCA
>JALYVK010000144.1 GCA_030853265.1 Actinomycetota bacterium | reverse complement strand
GCTCGCCGGGATCGGGTTCGCGCTGGTGGCCGGCATCCTGCTGCTGACCGGCCGGCTGACCCAGCACGTGGTGCCAGCCGCTCAAACCGGCCCGGTCGCAGCTGTACCGGCGCCGACGGGATCTGCCGCCCCGGCGGTCTCGCTCAACCCGGCCGTGTCCAGCAACCCGGCCGCCCCGGCTGGTCCAGCCACGTCGGCTGCTTCGGCCATGTCGGCTGCCTCGGCCATGTCCAGCAACCCGGCTTCGTCCAGCATCCCTGCCTCGTCCAGCAACGCCGCGTCGTCCAGCAACCCTGCCTCGTCCAGCAACCCTGCCGCGATTCTCGCCGCGCTGGACCTGCTCCGGTCGTGGGCCTACGCCGAGCGCCGGCCCGAACTGCTCGGGCAGGTGTACCAGTCACCGTCCCTGCTCGCACAGGACGCCGCTCAGCTCAGCCGGTGGGTTCCGGCGGGCTGCCGGCTGACCGGCTTGCGCACCAGCTATCGCGACCTCGAAGTGATCGCCGCCGACGACAATCGCCTGCAATTGCTGGTAACCGCCAGTTTGCCGGCCGCCGAGCTGCGCTGCGGTGACACGCTGCGAAGCCGGACGTCGGCCGCCAGCCCGGTCGACTTGGAGCTGGGGCTGGTCGACGCCGGCCACGGCTTTCAGATCGCCACCGAGCAGCTCCGGTCAGTGGCACAAGGTCCGGGCTAACGTGGTGTTCCCTTCCAGACACGGGTCTCCGGCCGGCTGCGGCGTACCGGCCCTGCAGACTATTCACATTATCCGCTGCTCGTGGATAATGTGAATAAAGGAGGTGCCCGGTGAGCTGGAGACAGGCCCTGGCCGATGAGGGTGTCACCGTCAACGTGATCGACGCCCATCACGTGCAGCTGATTGACGAAGAGTCATCAGCCTCGAGTGTCGTTCTGCTGCGTGACTACCGCCGACCGCTCAGCAGCTCCAAGGTACCGCCGCTGGGGGAGCGGGCTGGCCTGCTCGTTGTGCCGCACGGTAGCGAGGTATTTTTTCGCACAGCTCGGCAGGTCGGCTGGTGGATCGCCACCGAGGACGGTGAGCTCGACATCGCGATCGGCTCGCGGCACATCCTCCGTCGGCACGAAGAGCAGCCGGTCGTCAAGCAGCGACCCGGACGCAAGCCCTGGCCGTTCTGGACCACCGTGCGCGTGCTCACGGCGCTCGCCGCATCCGCCCCGCCCGGCGGGTCAGTCACCCAAGAGTTCCTGGCACAGATCGTCGGCACATCCCAGCCGACGATCTACCGTGCTGTGCGACGGTTGTCCGAACACGGGCTGCTTGAGATCGCTCGAGGCCGCATCCAGGCCACCGATCTGGACGCCCTGATCGACTGGTGGCTCCAGAACTATCCTGGTCCCGGCGGGGTCACCGGCTACTGGTATTCGCTGGCGACACCGGCCGAGCAGACACGGGACGCCCTCGCGCTGCTCGGTGCCTCACGTGGCAACGCCGCTCCGGTCGTCTCCGGTCAGGTGGCTGCCGATCTTCTCGCACCATGGCAGCGATCGGGCAGCGTGCAGCTGTACACCTGCAAAGCGGTGCCGCTAGCAGCAGCCGGGTTCGTTCCAGTCGCCACCGCAGAAGCGGCGACGTTATGCCTCACCGTGCCGGCTGACACAGGGATCTGGCCGCGCTCGCCGTGGTCGGTCACCCTGCTCGGGACACGTGTCGGCCTGGCTGATCCTCTGCAAATTCTCTACGACGTGGGCGCGGCGGCTGGCCCTACGGCGTCGGAAGCCCGCGATCGTCTCCGTGCCGCACTGAGAACGACATTGGCTGACAGCTGGCGGCAGACTCGGACGCAGGTGATGCCATGAGCAACCCGAGTCCTCTCGTCCCCTACGCGTCGATCAGAGTAGCGAGCACCTCCCGCGAGCAGGATCTGAGCTACCTCGCCCTGCACGATCTGGCGCAGGTCGGCACCGAACTCGGCCACGAGTACCGGGTCGTCGGCGGCACCATGGTGTCCCTGCTCGTCGAGGTGTACGCGGTGACCGGCGTCCCGCCACGGGCCACGGCCGACGCCGATCTTGCAGCGCGGTTCGAGGTCGTCAGCGACCCCGCCCTGCCCGCGCTACTGAAGGCCCGCGGCTACACCCAAGAGGACGGCAGCCGGTTCGGCCGTGGACTTACCACGGCCGAAGCCGAAGGGTACGGCGACACCGAAACATCCGGGATGCGGCCGGCCATCGACGTGCTCATGCCCAGCTACACCGGGCACCATCAACCCAACCAGCCGGCTGGCGAACTCGTCGTCGATGCGTTCCCCGGCCTCGCGCTGGCGCTTGCCCACTCGCCTGTCCAAGTTCAGGTCAACGCGACCCTGACCACCGGCGTGTCCTACGACATCCCCGTGCCGCTGCCCCCGCCGCAGTCGGCTCTATGCGTGAAGCTGCTCGCATGGATTGAACGAAAGGCACCCAAGGATGCGGTAGACATCTGGCGGCTCCTCGCAGTCTGCGCCGCTGCCGGGGTAACACCGAGCAGTTGGAAGCTCACCGGAGCGCAGAAAGACGCATGCACAGTGCTGAAGACGTTCACGATCCCCGGGCGGGGCGGCCTCGCGGATGCCTCGCGCAGCCCTGGCGACCAGGCGCAGATCCGGGCCCTTGCGCTGAAGGTCGCGCCAGGTTGCTGAAGTCCTCACCGCGCTTGCCGCCCGCGGTTGTTGCTGTGTCGCAACCACGCTCAAGCAGTTGCCTAGTTCTTGACCGCCCACTCCAGCGCGGTCCGGATATCGGCGTGCTGGAACTGGTAGCCGCTGGCGGCCAGTTTCTCCGGGATCACCCGCTGGCTGGCGAGCGCGCCCTCGTCGGCGAACTCGCCGAGCACTAGCCTGATCCCGAACGCCGGGGTCGGAAATATCGACGGCCGGTGCAGCACCGAGCCGAGTACCGAGCTGAACTCGTCATTGCGTACCGGGGCCGGACCAGCCAGGTTCACCGGACCGTCCACCCCGTCCGTCTCGAGTAGGTGCCGAATCGCGCCAACCTCGTCGGCCAGCGTGATCCAGGACTGGTACTGCTGTCCCGAGCCCAGCTTGCCGCCGAGGCCCAGCTTGTACAGCGGAACCAGCCGCTTCATCAGGCCACCGCCGGCGCTGAGGACCAGCCCGGTGCGCAGGGTCAGCACCCGGACTCCGGCGTCCACGGCCGGCTGGGTGGCCGCTTCCCACTGGATGACCAAGCCCGCCAGGAATCCCGTACCGGCAGCGGCCGATTCGGGTAGCGGCTGATCGCCACGTTCGCCGTAGTAGCCGATCGCCGAGGCGCTGATGAACGTCGCCGGCCGCCGATCGGCGGGCAGTGCGGCGAGCGCGGTGGCCAGCGTGCCGGTCGGCCCGAGCCGGCTGTCGAGCAGCTCGCGCTTGTAGGCAGCCGTCCATCGCTTGTCGCTGATGCCGGCACCGGACAGCCCGATGACCGCACCGTAACCGGCCAACAGCTCCGGGTCGAGTTCACCGCGCTCCGGATGCCATTCGATCTCGGTGCTGGCCGCCGGCGCGCGCCGCACCAGGGTGTGCACCAAGTGCCGGTGCGCGATGAGTTCCTTGGCCAGCGCCTGGCCGAGAAAGCCGGACGCACCGGCGATGAGCACCTTCACGTCCGGACCTCGCTGTTCCTGCCGTGGCCCGTTCGGGCCGCTAGTTCAGGCCGAGTGCGCGTTCGAACGCACCTGCCTCGAGCCGGGTCTTCATGGTGTTGAGGAACCGCGCGGCGTCCGCGCCGTCGACGATCCGGTGGTCATAGGACAGCGCCAGGTAGACCATCGAACGGATCGCGATGGTCTCGCCGAGGTTCTCATCCGAGATCACCACCGGACGCTTGACCACCGATCCGGTGCCCAGGATCGCGACCTGCGGCTGGTTGATGATCGGGGTGTCGAACAGCGCGCCCCGGCTGCCGGTGTTGGTCAGGGTGAACGTCCCGCCACCCAACTCGTCCGGTGAGACCTTGTTGGTCCGGGTGCGCTCGGCCAGGTCGGCGATCTTGCGCGCGATTCCGCCCAGGTTCAGGTCGCCGGCATTGTGGATCACCGGAACCAGCAGGCCCCGCTCGGTGTCGACCGCGATGCCCAGGTGCTCGGCCTCGTGGTAGGTCACGGTGCCGGCATCGGTGTCGACCGAGCAGTTGACGTTGGGGTGTTCCTTGAGTGCCTCGACCGCGGCGATCGCGAAGAACGGCAGGAACGACAGCTTGACGCCCTCGCGCCGCTCGAAGTCGGTCTTGGCGGCGGCCCGCAACCGGGCGATCCGGGTGACATCCACCTCGACCACGGTGGTCAGCTGCGCCGAGGTCTGGAGCGACTCGACCATCCGGGCCGCGATCACCTGACGCAGCCGGGACAGCTTCACGGTCTGCCCGCGCAGCGCGGGATCCACCGACGGGGACGGGGACGCCGGGGCAGCGGCGGTAGCCGGCTGAGCGACCGGGGCGGCTGGGGCCGGCGCGGCGGCTTCCTCGGCCCGCTGCTCGGCTGCGGCGTTGGCGGCCGACAGCACGTCGGACTTGCGGATCCGGCCACCGACACCGGTGCCGGTCAGCGCGTTGAGATCGACGCCGTGCTCGCTGGCCAGCTTGCGGACCAACGGGGTCACATAGGTGCCGGCGACCTCGTCGTCATCGGCCGCTGAGCTGGCCGGGGCGGACGGGGCAGCTGGGGCGGCGGCAACCGGTGGAGCGGCTGGCGGCGCGGACTGCGGGGCGGCCGGCGCCGACGGTGCCGGGG
>JALYVK010000024.1 GCA_030853265.1 Actinomycetota bacterium | reverse complement strand
TATCCGGCCAGCGCCGGCCCAGCGCGTCCGCATCGCCGACGCCGGGCGCGCCGAGCGGGCAGTGCGTCAGCGGCACCACCCGGTGCGAGCGGTGCTCACGCAGACCCAGCCGGCCGTCCGGGGCGACCGCGAACCGGATCCGCCGCCGCCAACCCAGGCCGTCCTCGGTGGGTTCGCCCGCCGCCAGCGGCAGCACCGTGACCTCGCGGTCGATGCCGGCCAACCGGGCCAACTGCTCCCGCACCACGGTCGCCTTCAGTTCGCGCTGTCCGGCCAGCGAGACGTGCTGAAAGTCGCAGCCACCGCAGCCACCGGGGTGGGCATACTCACACGGCGGTGCCACTCGATCCGGGCTGGGCGCCAGTATCTCGACCGCGTCCGCCCGGCAGAACGAGCCGCCGCGGTCCTCGGTCACCTGCGCGAGCACCGATTCGCCGGGCAGGCAGTGCCGGACGAACAGCACCCGTCCCTCGTACCGGGCCACGCAGTGGCCGCCGTGCGCGACCGGCCCGACCAACACCTGGAGTCGGCGACCCGACCAGCTCGGCTCGGGGCTGCGTTCGGATCGGCTCACCGCCCCAGCCTAGGCACCTCGCGGCATCGCGATCTCGAAGTGTGTACCGTCGCGTCGTGCACATAGTTGTCATGGGATGCGGCCGGGTCGGTTCCACCCTCGCTCATCATCTGCAGCGGCTGAACCACACGGTCGCGGTGATCGACCAGGACCCGAATGCCTTTCGCCGGCTCGGTGAGAACTTCACCGGCAAGACCATCGCCGGCATCGGCTTCGACCGCGACACCCTGATCGCGGCCGGCATCGAGGGTGCGGACGCGTTCGCCGCGGTGTCCAGCGGCGACAACTCCAACATCATCGCCGCGCGGGTGGCCCGGGAGACCTTCGGCGTCGGCCATGTCGTCGCCCGGATCTATGACCCGCTACGCGCCGAGGTGTACGAGCGGCTGGGCATCCCGACCATCGCCACCGTGCCGTGGACCGCCAACCGGCTGCTGAAGAACATCATGGGCGGCACCATCGACGAGGAATGGCGCGATCCGACCGGCCTGGTCGTGATGCTGCACGTGATCCTGGCCGAGGGCTGGGTGGGGCAGAAGATCACCGCCTTCGAGAGCGCGACCGGCGCCCGGGTGGCGCTGATCAGCCGCTTCGGCAAGGGTGAACTACCCACCGCACAGACCGTGATCCAGGCCGGCGACGAGTTGCACGTGACCGCCACCGACGATCTCACCGACACCGTCCGCGCCGCCGCGGCCGCCGGACCGGCAGGAGGGCACCACTGATGCGGATCGCAATCGCCGGCGCTGGCGCGGTGGGCAGGTCGATCGCCCGCGAGCTGATCACCAACGGCCACCAGGTACTGCTCATCGACAAGGACGTCCGCAAGGTACGGCCCGAGCGGATCCCGGAAGCCCAGTGGTTGCAGGCAGATGCCTGCGAGTTGTCCAGCCTCGAGGACTCCCACCTGCAGGACTGCGAGGTGGTGATCGGCGCGACCGGCGACGACAAGGTCAACCTGGTCGTCTCGCTGCTGGCCAAGACCGAGTTCTCGGTACGCCGGGTGGTGGCTCGGATCAATCACCCTGCCAACGAGTGGCTGTTCACCGAGGCCTGGGGCGTCGACGTCGCGGTGTCCACCCCGCGGGTGCTGGCGGCGCTGGTCGAGGAGGCGGTCTCGGTCGGCGACGTGGTCCGGCTGTTCACGCTGCGCCAGGGCCAGGCCAACCTGATCGAGGTCACCCTGCCCGTCGGGGCGCCGTGCGCCGGTATTCCGATCCGGGATCTGGACCTGCCCTCGGACGCGGCGATCGTGGCGATCATCCGCGGTTCGCGAGTCATCGTGCCGACCCCGGACGAGCCGCTCGAGCCCGGTGACGAGCTGCTATTCGTCGCCCTGCCCGAGGCGGAGCCGGCTATCCGACGAGCCGTCTGCGCCGCCTAGCCGATCGGCCGGTTCGGTAGCCGGGCCGGCAGGCGCTGCGTCGACTGGCAACTCGGCCGGCAGCCCAACCGCAGACGGCTCGGGGTCAATCGACCCGGGCTCGACCACCCTGGTGGCCGGCTCGGCAAGCAACGGCTCGGCTGCCGGCATCTCAGTCGTCAGCGGCTGATCCAGCGGCTCCACTGCTTCGGCCGGCTCCACTGCTTCGGCCGGCTCAATAGCCGGTAGCGGCGGCAGCTGTCGACGGGCGCGCCGGACCACCCAGAACACCACCGCGACCACCGCCAGGTACAGCGGAAACCCCATCGCGATCTTGGTGACGGCCAGCCAACCGGTCTTGTTGTCACGGAACAGGCTCAGCTGGACGATCGCCCGCGCGGCGAACATCGCCAGCGCCGCGCAGGTGGCCAGGTCATAGGCCCGGCGCAGCGGCCGGACCCGGTACCAGCGAGTGCCCTCGGGCAGCGGGGACGGGTCCAGGAACTCCCAGAACAGTCCCACCAGCGGCCGGCGGACCAGCAGCGAGATCGCGAACACCGCGCCGTACAGGATCGAACCGGCGATGCCGAGCAGGAAGAACCCGCGGGCCTGGCCGGTGCGGGCCGCGATCAGCGCCGCGACCAGCACGCTGAACAGGCCGGTGGCGGCCTGCTGCAGCGGCTGATGGCGGACCAGCCGGTAGCCGGTCACCAGGACGCCTGCGCCGATCGCGGCGAAGACCGCGACCCGAAGATGTGCCAGGGCATTGACGGCAACGAACACCACCGGCGGGATCGCCGCGACCACCGTGCCGGACCAGCCGCCCATCGCATCGATGATCTGCTGGCGGGTCTTGTCCCGCAGCTCGTCGGTCGTCGGCGAACTCACCTGGCGGGTCAGTCCTGCTGCTCGGCGGCCTCGGCGGCAGCCGCCGCGACCTGCTCGGCGGCATCCTGCGGCAGCTCCAGCGGGATCGGATCACGCACCGGCAGCGGCTCGCTGCCACGTATGACGACGACGCCCCGGAAGGTCTCTAAGAATGGCGCGGCCTTGGCATCGTCGAGGGCCGGCGCGCCGGCCAGCATCGCGCGCAGGAACCACCGCGGTCCGTCCACCCCGATGAAGCGGACCGGCGTAACGCCACCCTGCGCGGGCAGCTTGCCCCCGAGTTCGACGCCGAACTCGCCGTCCTGCTCGGAGACCGTGCCGCCCTGGGACGAGATCGAGGCCTTGATCTCGGTGCGAACCTCTTCCCAGATGCCTTCGTTGCGGGGCGCGGCAAACACGCCGAGCTGCATCTGGCCGGTCTCGTTGAGGATCACCACACCGGCCACCTGGCCCTCTTCGGCCACCTCGACCCGGATCTCGAGGCCGGTTTCGGCCGGGATCCGCAAGGCGCCGAGGTCCAGCCGCTGCAGGCCGTCCTCGGGTTGGTCAGCCTCGTCGTACGGGCCGGTAGTCGGCTCGGCATCGTGGTGCCGTTTGGTGTCCCACGGTGGGGTCGCATCGAGCTTGGACCGCTCGGTGCGTTTTTCCTTGCGCCGCAGCGCCATTACTGATCGTCTCCTCTAAGTTTTTCGCCGTGCACGGTGCTATCGAACTGATCGGTGCCATCGAGCTGATCGGACAGGTCAGCGAGCAAGGCCAGCGAACCACCCGTCGAGCCATGGCCACCCTCGCCCCGCTCGGAGTCGGGTAGCTCGTCCACCACGTCGAAGTGTGCGTGTTCCACCCGCTGGACTACCAACTGCGCAATTCGGTCACCCCGCCGTAACTCGATCATGGTGTCACGATCATGGTTGATGACTATCACCTTGATCTCACCGCGGTAACCGGAGTCGATGGTTCCAGGCGCGTTCACCATCCCCAAACCCGCCCGGACCGCCAACCCCGACCGGGGATGGATGAAACCCGCGTAGCCGGGCGGCAGGGCAATGGCGATACCGGTCGGCAGCAGCGCCCGCTGGCCCGGAGCCAGCCGGACGTCCACCATGGTCGCCAGGTCGGCCCCGGCGTCGCCGTCCCGGGCGTAGCTGGGCAGCGGGGCGTCCGGATGCAGCCTTCGCACCCGCACCACCAGCGGTGCGATCGAGGGGGCACCGGCAAGGCTCGGGCCGGTGTCGGCGGCAGTTGCCAGCGGCGGTCCGGACGTCACAGGGCCAAAGGCTACCCTCGTCTGGTGATCGAGCCCGCGACCCGTCAGGCGTCTGCCGCCGCCTCCCGAGACGGCTATCGCGAGCGGCTGTGGACGCCCTGGTGGTGGTATCCGGCCGGCATGGTGGTGGGAGTGCTGCTCGGTGCCGAATTCGTCTTCGTGGTGCCGACCTGGCTGAGCTGGCTGCCGATCGTGCTCTCGCTGCTGGGGTCGGTGCTGGTCGTCTGGCGGATCTCCTCGGCGAAGGTGGTGGTCCGCGACGGGCAGCTGATCGCCGGTGACCGCAGCCTGGCGCTGACCGAGATCGTCCAGGCCATCGACCTGACCGAGACCGAGCTGCGCCGGGTGGTCGGCCGGCACGGTGACCCGCTGGCGTTCAACTTCATCCGGGGCTGGGTCGGCCCTGGCGTGCAGCTGGTGCTGGCCCAGCCCGAGCTGGTCGAAGACGTCGAGGAAGATTACGACGAGGACGCGCCACTGCCCCGGTTGCCTGAGCCGTACTGGCTGGTCTCGAGCCGCCATCCGCGCAAGCTGATCACCGCTATCGACGCTGCCGTCAGCTGATCGGACGCAGTGATCCCAGACGCCCAGTGAAGGAGTTCCGCCATGTCGGTCGGACGGTTTGACGGCAAGGTCGCCCTGATCACCGGGGCCAGCCGCGGTATCGGCTTCGCGGCCGCCCAACGACTGGTCGCCGAGGGGGCGAGGGTCTGCATCACCGCGCGCAAGGCCGACGCGCTCGAAGCGGCCGCCGCCGAGCTCGGTGGCCCGGACACCGCGATCTTCGCGGCCGGCTCCGGCGATGACCCGGCACACCGGACGGCGGCGGTCGAGGCCACCATGGGGGCCTTCGGCCGGCTGGACGTACTGGTCAACAACACCGGCATCAACCCGGTCTTCGGTCCGCTGCTCGAGATCGAGGACTCCGCCGCGCGCAAGATCTTCGAGATCAACGTGCTGTCCGCGCTGAGCTGGATCAAGCTGGCCCACCGGGCGTGGCTGGCCGAGCACGGTGGCGCGATAGTCAACATAGCCTCCGTCGCCGGGCTCGGGGTGTCGCCGGGAATCGCCTTCTACGGTATGACCAAAGCCGCCCTGATCAACATGACCCAGCAGCTTGCCGCGGAACTCTCCCCCGGCATCCGGGTGAATGCCATCGCGCCAGCGGTGATCAAGACCAAGTTCGCCAAGGCGCTCTACGAGCATGACGAGGCCGGCGTTGCCGAGCACTACCTGCTCAAGCGGCTCGGCGAGCCCGAGGACGTTGCCGGCGCGGTGGCCTACCTGGCCTCTGCCGACGCGGCCTGGACCACCGGCCAGACCCTGGTGATCGACGGCGGCATGGTCGCCGGCCTGTAGCTGGCCACCGCCCGGCGGACCAGCGCTACAGCTTGCGGAGCCAGCTACCGCCCGGCGGACCAGCGCTACCGCCCGGCGGACCAGCGCTACCGCCCGGCGGAACCAGCGCTACAGCCTGCGGAACCAGCTACAGCTTGCGGAACCAGCGCTCGTCGGACATCCCGCGCAGCTCTGCCAGCAGCGTCTCGCCCAGGGCCTTGGTCGCCCGCCGGTTCACCTCGGCGCCGGCCACCGCGCCGGCCAGGAACGGCGCCAGGCTGGTGGTGCTGCGGCCGAGTCGACGCAGCAGTTGGCTGCGCAGCTCACGCTTGGCCGCGACGCCGAGCACCGACCCCAGCCCGGCCGCGCCGAGCTGAGGTGCCACCGCCCGCCGCCGGACCCAGGACATCAGGTACAGGCTGCCCCGCTCGGTCACCGAGCCGAGCGCGGGATGGCCGAGGATCTCGTGCAGCTCGGCGACCATCTTCAGCTCCACCGCGGTGACCGTCAGCATCTCGGCTGCCAGCTGGATGGGCGCGGCGAGCAGGGCCGGCGGGCTGAGGAACTCCACCGCGGCCAGCCCACCGGCAGCGGCACCCAGCGCCGCGGTGGTCTTGGTCGCGGTTCGGATGATCTTCTCGGCGATCTCGCTGTCACTCAGGCCGGGGTGCTGCTCGCGCAATGCCGGGGCGGTGCGGATCGGCAGCCGGGGAGTGATTTCGAGCACCAGCTCGACCAGCCACCGGCCGGCCGCGACGGCTCGGATTCCGGATTCCTTGGCGCTGCGGGTCAGCACCGGGATCAATGCCGCCAACGCCTTCTCGCGGCCGTGTCGTTCGGCCGACTCGGTGGAGGCGGCCGCGGTAGCCCTGGCTACCAGTTCGGCTAACTCATCGTGGGGCATGACTCCACTGTGCCAGCGCCGACGTACCGGCATGTTCGCCGGGTGTCGCCGCCTCGTTGCGGCAACCTGCCCGGTCCTTCTCGCGCGGTGGCCGCAACCACCGCGCACTGCCGATCAGGCGCAGTCGCGGCAGATCGGTTGGCCGTTCTTCTCCCGAGCCAGCCGGCTGCGGTGGTGTACCAGGAAGCAACTCGAACAGGTGAACTCGTCATCCTGCTTGGGAAGCACCCTGACGGTGAGCTCCTCACCCGACATGCTGGATAGATCGGCGCCCGGCAGTTCGAGCGATTCAGCGAGCTCGGTCTCGTCCACATCGATCGAGCCCGATTGGGCCTCGGCCCGTCGTGCCTTCAGTTCCTCGAGGGAATCCTCGTTCAGTTCGTCAACATCGCCCCGACGAGGGGCGTCATAATCGGTGGCCATTTGTCTGTCAACTCCTCGTTCACCTACATAATTGTCAGCGGTCTGGTCGTGAGCCCGGGGGCTTGGTTCTCGATAGTCCAAGGCTCCCGCTGGCGGCGGAACCGTATCGCGTTACGCCTGCCCTCCAACGACCGGGCATGCCTCACCATTCCCGAGATCACCCCAGCTACGCTGACTTCCTCATCGGAATGCTCAGCTCAGGAGGGTAACTGCCCGGTATGTCCGCTATGACTTCGCGCCGGCCGCTCCCTGCCCTGGTGTTCCTGCTCGTACTCACGGTGCTCACCGCGATCGTCTGGTGGCGAGTCCTGCACCGTCCCGACGGCACCACCACAGCCGACGGTCCGGTCACCGTACAGCCCATCAAGTGCACCCCGGGCGGCAAGAAGGTCACCCTGCCCACCCCGGCCTCGGTCAAGGTCGACGTGCTCAACGGCGCCGGTCGCGAGCAGCTGGCCACTCAGGTCTCCACGCTGCTGAAGAGCCGGGGCTTTGCGGTCGGCACCCCCGGCAATGCCGGCGCGCTGACCGGCACCGGCGAGATCCAGTTCGGCAGCGCGGGTGCCAGCGGCGCGACGTTGCTGAGCTACTACCTGCCGGGCGCGAAGATGGTGGCCCAGAAGCGTTCGGACAACCTGATCAACCTGGTCCTCGGCTCCGGTTACCAGACGCTGGCCTCGCCGGCCGCGGTGACCAAGGCCGTCACCGAGGCCAAGAAGCCCTGCTGAGCGAGCCCAGTTCGGTTTTCGAGCCTCGTGAATCAGGTTCGGGCCGGTCTGAATCAGGTTCGGGCCGGTCTGAATCAGGTTCGGGCCGGTCTGAATCAGGTTCGGGTCCTTCTGAATCGGTCCACACCTCAACCGCTAGACCGGCTCACCGGCCCCCAGTTCGCCGAGTACGGCAAAGAACTCCTCGGCGGTGTCCGGATGCCCGGCGGCGACCAGCAGCGGTCCCGGCGGCCCACCGGCCAGGCCGGTGGCGACCGCACCGGCCTCCTGGGCGATGAGCAGGCCGGCCGCGTAGTCCCATTCGCCGAGCGGGCCCTCGTAGTAGAGGTCGATCCAGCCGGCGGCCAGCGCGCACAGGTCCAGCGCGGCCGAACCCAACCGGCGCAGGTTGCCGACCCGACCGAGCAGTTCGCCGACGATCCGGCCCTGCCGGGCGCGTAGTTGTGGGTCGTAGCCGAAGCCGGTGGCCACCACTGCCTCGGCCAGCGGCACCGACCGAGGCCCGGTCAGCCGTCGGTCCCCCAGATAGGCGCCGCGGCCCAAGGTGGCCTGGAACAGGTCACCGGACACCGGGTTCAGCACGCAGCCGGCGACCGTCCGGCCCTGCACCTGGGCGGCGATCGAGACCGCGAACTGCGGCAGGCCGAGCATGAAGTTCACCGTGCCGTCGATCGGGTCGAGCAACCAGCGCACCGCCGCGTCCGGCCGGCCGTGCTCGCCACCCTCCTCGCCGAGGATCGAGTCGGCCGGCCGCAGCCGGGCCAGCTCGCCCCGGAGCAGCCGCTCGACCGCGTGGTCGGCGTCGGTGACGATGTCGGTCACCGACGACTTGGTGGAGATCGACAGCCCTCGCGACCGCCGGTCCAGCATCAGCGTCCCGGCCAGGCCGGCCAGGCCGACGGCTAGTTCGGTCAGCTCGGCAGGGTTCGGGACGGGGCCGCCGGACGCGTTGTCGGTCATCTGCGATCTCCGCTCCGCGCGCTCAGGATTCGCCGCGCCACTCACTCCTACCTCGCTGCCATGCCTGCTCAGCGCACGAGGCCGATAGGGTTGCCAGCACCAACCTAGTCAGCGGAGGAACCATGACCGCGCCAGCGTCACAAACCGGCGGCCAGCCCGAGGCGGCGTTCGGCGTCGATATCGGAGGCAGTGGCATCAAGGGTGCCATCGTCGACACCAGGACCGGTGAGCTGAGAACCCAGCGGGTACGCATCGCGACCCCGCGGCCGTCCACCCCGCACAACGTCGCCGACGTGGTCGTCCAGCTGGTCACCAAGGCCAACTGGACCGGCCTGGTGGGCGCCACCTTCCCGGCCGTGGTCAAGAACGGGGTGGCTCGATCGGCCGCCAACGTCGACCCGTCCTGGATCGGCACCGATGTCGATGCGGTGTTCTCCAAGGCCACCGGCCTGGACGTCACGGTGCTCAACGACGCCGATGCCGCGGGCCTGGCCGAGGTCCGGTTCGGGGCCGCCAAGGGCGTCGGTGGCGTGGTCATCCTGCTCACCTTCGGTACCGGGATCGGCAGCGGGATCTTCCTCGACGGCCAGCTGGTGCCCAACTCCGAGCTGGGCCACCTCGAACTGGACGGGCACGACGCGGAGTCCCGGGCCGCGGCCTCGGTCAAGGACAAGCAGAAGATGTCCTACAAGCAGTGGTCCAAGCGGGTTCAGTCCTACATGGCCCATGTCGAGAAGATCTTCTCGCCGGATCTGTTCATCGTCGGCGGCGGCGTGAGCAAGGATGCCGACCGCTGGGTGCCGCTGCTGGACCTGCAGACACCGGTCCGTCCGGCCCAGTTGTTGAACAACGCTGGCATCGTCGGCGCGGCGATGGCGGCCGCCGAACGCTGACCTGTCCGGCCGGGTAGCCGGCGACGTCCGCTCGGCGCTCACGATTCGTGTTTACAATGGTCCCCGCAGGGTACGGCGCCAACGAAGGCACCGAGGTCGCGGTGATCGACCCGGTGAACCCCAGCGGCCGGCTGGCCCACAAGACATCTTCGCGCACAGCGGACCCTCCTGGGTACGCACCTGTCGAGTGTGTGCGACCGCAGTATGAAAGGGCGTACGTGGTTTCCAGCGAATCTTCCGAGCAGCCGAAAGTCAGCGCGGCTGCGACGGCGAGCAGAGCCGTGACGAAGACGGTTGACGCTCCGGCGAAGGCCCCGGCGAAGAAGGCAGCAGCCAAGCGGGCTCCGGCCAAGAAGGCAGCGGCCAAGAAGGGGGCCGTCGCCGACCCGGTCGCCGGCGATGCGGTCGATGCCGGTGACGCCGAGCCCACCGACATCCCGGCAGATGCCGAACTCGAAGACATCGCCGTCGATGTCGAGGCCGACGCCGAGACCGAGGAGACCCCCGAGGTAGCCGCCGAGGGCGAGTCCACGGAGTTCACCTGGGACGAGGAAGAGTCCGAGGCGTTGCGGCAGGCCCGTAAGGACGCCGAGATGACCGCCTCGGCCGACTCGGTGCGCGCCTACCTCAAGCAGATCGGCAAGGTCGCGCTGCTCAACGCCGAGGAGGAGGTCGACCTCGCCAAGCGGATCGAGGCTGGCCTGTACGCCTCTGAGCGACTGCGCCAACTCGAAGTGGCCGGCGAGAAGCTGCCGTTGCAGCAGCGCCGGGATCTGAGCTGGATCGTGCGGGACGGCGAGCGCGCCAAGAACCACCTGCTCGAGGCCAACCTGCGGCTGGTGGTCTCGCTGGCCAAGCGCTACACCGGACGTGGGATGGCCTTCCTGGACCTCATCCAAGAGGGCAACCTGGGCCTGATCCGGGCGGTCGAGAAGTTCGACTACACCAAGGGCTACAAGTTCTCCACCTATGCGACCTGGTGGATCCGGCAGGCGATCACCCGGGCAATGGCCGACCAGGCCCGCACCATCCGGATCCCGGTGCACATGGTCGAGGTCATCAACAAGCTGGGCCGGATCCAGCGCGAGTTGCTGCAGGACCTCGGCCGCGAGCCGACGCCGGAAGAGCTCGCCAAGGAAATGGACATCACCCCGGACAAGGTGCTGGAGATCCAGCAGTACGCCCGGGAGCCGATTTCGCTGGATCAGACCATCGGCGACGAGGGCGACAGCCAGCTCGGTGATTTCATCGAGGACTCCGAGGCCGTGGTAGCGGTCGACGCGGTGTCCTTCACGCTGCTGCAGGATCAGCTGCAGTCGGTGCTGCACACGCTGTCCGAGCGCGAGGCCGGCGTGGTCAAGCTGCGGTTCGGCCTGACCGACGGCCAGCCACGCACCCTGGACGAGATCGGCCAGGTGTACGGGGTGACCCGGGAGCGGATCCGGCAGATCGAGTCCAAGACCATGTCCAAGCTGCGCCACCCGTCCCGGTCCCAGGTCCTGCGGGATTACCTGGACTAGGCGAGCCGTCGGTGGCGCGGGGCTAGCTGATGACTGGCGGCGGCCCCCCGCTACACCGCCGACGCCGTCGTTGACCGTCCCGCGCATTGCTCAACGGCGCTGCTTGCTTAACGGCACTGCTTGCTCAACAGCGCTGCTTGCTCAACGGCACTGGGCCATGCTCGGTGCCTCCCGGCCCGGCGCGCACCATGCCGGCAGCCCGAGCAGCAGGTTTCGGTCGTACACCAACACGGTCGCGCTGCCCGACCCGGACGTGGGCAACGTTCTGCGGGCGACGGGCTGGCCGAACTGCGCGATGGCGACGTCCACCGTGAAGAAGCCGGGCGAGTTCAACTGCAGCACGATGAATCGGGCATCGTGCTGGGCCGGGTCATACCAATCGCGGCGCGACTCCCACCGGTAGCCGGTGATCCGGGAGATGCCATTGAGCGGCGCGACCTGGACGGTGCCGCCGCTGTCCACGGTGATGTTGTTGGCAACCCAATAGCCACCCAGGCCGTAGTGCAGGTGCTGGGACGCGAGCCAGTCGGCCACGGCCGCGCCCGACGGCCGAGCCGCCGGCCGGTTCAGCTGGCCGGCAAAGGCGGCCAGAAGCAGGCCGGCCGAGGTCAGCGCGGCGATCCGGACCGCGGGCACCAACCAGCGCGCTGCCGGTAGCCAGGCCGGGCCAGGGTTCTTCGATCGGATCGGGGAAAATAGGGCCCGAGCCACCAGCACGGCCGCCAGCGGCAACACCGGCACGATCTCGTGCGATGCCAGCAGGTCCGTGTTCAGCGCCGACACCACGAACGCCGCCAGGTTGACCAGGATGCCGGCCGCGATCACCTGCTCGACCCGCCGGCCGGCGCCGCGCCAGGCCAGCCGGACGGTCCGCGCCACGGCGATCACAGCAAGGCCCACACCGATCAGGTGCACGGCCCCCAGACTGCGCTCGAACCAGCCGTGCAGCTCCGGAAAGTGGCACCCGAACAGCACCGTCACCGATTCCACGGCGGTCCTCAGGTGAGATGCCAGCTGGCCCCAGGACACCAGGCCGGTGGGCACCGCCTGGGTCCGGTAGCCACCGAGGTGTCCGATCAACCAGAGCGCGCCGTAGGAAACCGGCACCGAGCCGGCACCGGCCAGCGCCAGTGCGACGTCCGGACCACGCCAGGCTCTGCGACGGAGCGTCCGCAGCAGGCAGACCACCGTCAGCGGGACGGCACCGACCAGGCTCAACACCGGGTCAGCAAGCTGTCCCCAGGTCAGCACCGCGCCGAGCGCGTAGGGCAGCCAGCGCGGACGGACCCAGCCGCGTGCGGCCGGCTCGCGGGTTGCCTCGGCCTCGGCCTGGTCCCGACCGGCACGATCCAGCAGCAGCCAGGCGAGCAGCAGCGGCACGGCAGCGCCGGTATGGTCGGGGCCGCCCAGCACGATGGCCTGGCCCAACCCCGGCTGGGGCACCAGCACGACACCCAGTGCCACCCCGATCCGCACCCTGGCCGCCACCCCAGTGGCACTGCCCTTGGCCAGCAGCCCCACCAGCAGCACGATCAGCGTGTAGCTGAGCGCGGCGCTCGCTGGCGCCACCTGTGGGCTCAGCCCGAGGACCCCTTCGATGGCCGCGAACTGGAACAGCTCGACGCCGTAGAACGACACATCGGAAACCGTCCAACCGTGCAGTAGCGGATTGCCGTGAAACAGGTCGAAGGCCTGCACGGCGTTCCCGGCGCCGTCAGCCGTCGTCGGGACCGTCAGCGCCATCCGGTAGTAACCGGTGAACAGCCAGGCCAGCACAGCCAGCACGCCGAGCGACAGCAACCACGAGCGCCCCCGGCGCCGGGAGCTGAGCCGTCCAGCGGCGACCTCCAACACCCGTGGACATCCCTCCCGCTCGGCCCGGCCGGCGTGACCGATCTGGCCAGTCTGCCAGCGATGCCTACTTCGCGAGCTGAGGACGGACTCCAGCGCGACTACCGAGGGCTGCTCGCAACCGGCATCGCCTGCGGGTTGCGGCCCATCCGGGCATGCAGAATCACGAACAGGGCCAGTGCCGCCAGGGCGGCGGCGGCTTCGGCCAGGACGCTGAGCGTCTTCTCGGCAGGTGCCCAGAACGGGTCGTACATGTTGGGGATCGGGCCGAACGCTCCGACATTGACGTACCGGTAGAGCACGACCGCCACCGTGCCGGCCGCGGCAACCAGGAACGCGAACAGCGCTGTGTACCGGCGCGGACGCAGCAGCAGGGCAACCGCCGCTATCACCGCCACCGTCGCCTCGGCCCGGAACAGGTCCGACTCCGAAAGGACACTCGTCTTGTTGCCTGTGAAGGCCGACGCCAGGTGAAAGTGCACGTAGGCGTCGACCACCAGACCGGCGACCGCGATGATTGTCAACACCCACTCACGTGCCGACCGGGCTCGAACACTCATCGGTCTCACCATCCCCTTCGGTCAGAGACCGCGGCACTCCTTCGGTGTCGCGGAAGGTGCTGTCTGGTGCTACGCACGAACGCCTGCTTCGGTTCACCGAGCAGCGGAAAAGGCATCCGAGGTGTCGGCTGAGCCGAACCGCGACGACAGCGCGTACGTGAGCAGCGCCACGTCGCCGATCTGGCGCACGTCGGCGAGGGTGGCCCGGTGGCCGTCGTTCCAGGGAAACCGCCCGTCGCCGACGAACCGGCGTGCCCGCGAGTCGCCGACGAAGAACGGCGCGACCACGAGGTGCAACTCGTCGGCCAGGTCGCTGGTCAGGAACTGGGTGTGCACGATGCCGCCACCCTCGACCATCAGCCGGCGCACGCCGCGGGAGGCCAGGTCCTCACTGATCCGCCGCATGTCCGTCGGCTCGCCGACGTCGACAACGGTCGCCACCGACCCGAGCCGGCCACGGGTTTCGGTCAGCGTCTCGCTGGTGCAATACACCACCTTGTCGACGTCGCCGGTGACGAAGAACTGCGCGCAGGCGTCGAGTTTGCCGCTGCTGGTGACCGTAACCTTCATGGGCGTGGGCGGCAGGCCGCGGGCGATCCGATCCGCCCGCCGCCGTGGCGACCGGACCAGCAGCCGGGGATTGTCGTGCCGCACCGTGGCCGCGCCGACGAGGATCGCGTCGCAGCAGGCCCGCACCGCATCGACGCGATCGAAGTCGGCGGCATTGGACAGCGACAGCCGGGCTGCGGTGGCGTTGTCGAGGTAACCGTCCATCGACATGCTGCAGCTCAGCAGGGTGTACGGGCGCTCAGCCATGCCGGTCTCCCCGTACGACGCCCACCGTCGCCGGCGGGCAGGATCGCGGCAACCGGGTGACGATGCCCGCGCGGACCACGGACGGTTTCGGTCGAGCCGCCGGCGCGCTGGCCTCGTCCGGCGCGGGCGGGACAACGCCGTCGGCCGGCCGCCGTTGCCGAGCCACGACCAGCACGACGAGGCCCGGCAGGCAGGCGAGGAACACCAGCACGCCGTAGACGGTCGCTGCCGCGACGCCGTGCGCCGAGCCGAGTCCGGCGGCACCGAACGTCCAGGCGGCCACGCCCTCGCGCGGTCCCCAACCGGCAACGTTGACCGGCACGGACATCGCCAGCAGCACCAGCATCGCCAGCGGTAGCAACGTCGCCGTCGATGCGGTGGATCCGGCCGTGCGCGCCGCGACCACGAACGTCGCGACATGACCGGCCACGACGACGATGGACGCGAGCGTGAGGCGCGGCCACACCCGCCGGCCGAGCAGTCCTTCGTACAGTTCCGAAGCCACGATGCGGGCCCATCGCCCGGGACGACCAGGACCCAGCCGGACCAGCATCGCAAGCCCGACGGTGCCGGCCGCGACGAGCGTGAGGAGGACTGGCAGCGACGCCCGGAACGGGGAGGGGAAGACCAGGAGCACGCCCAGCGCGAGCAGTACCTGCACCGCCTGGCCGGCACAGCGCTCCAGGACGACCGCGCGCAATGCACGCCCCACGTCCCCGACCTGTCGTCCGTGGCGCAGGCCCCGATGCACGTCGCCGAGCACGCCACCCGGCAGCGCGGTGTTGAGGAACTGCGATCGGTAGTACGCCCCGACCGCCGAACGGGCCGATACGGCGACACCGAGACCCCGCGCGACGATGCTCCACCGCCAGGCCGAGCACGCGGTCGTCACGACGGTGAGGCCTGCCGCCGCCGCCAGCGCCCGGCCGTTGACCGTCCGAAACCCGGCAACGATCGGGCCGGTGCCCAGCCGCCAGACCACCAGCGCGAGGATCGCGGCTCCGCCCGCGCCCCTGGCCCACTGCCCCAGTCGCCGGGTCATGCGGCCACCTGGCCCAACGTCCCGGCGATCCGGTCGGCCGTAGCGTCCCAGCCCGGCAGCGTGGCCCGACGCTCCAGGGCCGCCGCGCGCAGCTGCGTTCGCATCTTCGGTTCCACCAACCAGCGGCGCAGCGCCCCGGCCAGGGCGTCCGGGTCACCGGGTGCAATCAACAGGCCGGGGCGTCGATCGCGCGACACCCGTCCCAGTGCCTCCCCTACGCCGCCGACGTCGGCGGCGAGTACCGGCAGCCCGTGCGCCAGAGCCTCCGTGATCACCATGCCGTAGGTCTCGGCCCTGGACGGGTGGACGAGCGCGTCCGCGGCGCCGTACAGACGCTCAAGATCCGCACCGGTCCGGGGGCCGATGAAGTGCACCCGGTCGCCGAGGCCGTCGGCGACCAGCCGCTGCCGCAACTGGACCACGAAGGCTGGATCGCGATCGAGCGTGCCGACACAGATGCAGCGCCACCGCAGGTCGGCGACTGCGGCCAGTGCGGTGAGCAGCAGGTTGTGACCCTTGGACGGCGACACGGTGCCGACGCAGAGCAGTTCGCCGCCACCGGCCGTTCCGACAGCCAGACCGGCGGGGTCGGTGCCGGGTTCGGCGACCGTCACCCGGTCCGGGCACAGCGGATAGCGGCTCAGCAGCCAGCGGCGACACCACGAACTCGTTGTGAGGACCGTCCGGGCCGCGGACAGGACGGCGCACTCCTGCGCGGCAGCATCGGGCCGCTCGGCGGCGTTGCCGAGCGGCTGGTGGACGAGGACGACGAGCCGGAGACGCCGCGCCGCGGGTACCAGGACGGCCGGCATCGTCGAGGCGATCAGCCCGTCGACCAGAAGCAGCTGACCGTCGGGGACGCCGGCGATCTGGCGCTCCAGCGACTGCCGCGCGGGCAGCTCCGGGTACGGCCAGGAACCCGGTGCGGCATGCTCCCGGACGTCCCAGCCACGGAGGCGAAGCTCGACGCACAGGCGCCGGTCATAGACGTTGCCGCCGCTGGGATGTTCCGGATCATCGATGCCGTCCGGGACGACGAAGTGCACCGTGGTCACAGTGGTCGCTCGTAACTGGCCCAGGCAATGTGTGACTCGTGCAGCGTGACGGTGATCCCGGCCAGCTCGCGGGCGCCTTCGCCGAGACTGCCGGCGATGATCCGGTTCGCGAGGCGGTCGGCGATCACCTGCGCCAGCGCCTCGGTGGTGGTGTTGATGCCGGCGAGGTCCGGCTCCTCGTCGAGGTTGCGGTAGGTCAACTCCTCGAGCACGGCGTGCAGCTGGTCGGCGGCGCGTCCGATGTCCAGGACGACGTTGTCGGCGTCAAGCACCGCGCGCCGGAAGGTTGCGTCCACCAGGTAGGTCGCTCCGTGCAGCCGCTGCGCGGGACCGAACACCTCCCCGTGGAACGAGTGCGCGATCATCATCTGGTCCCTGACCGTGACGCTGAACATGATGCTCACTCCTCGCCGTAGCTGATGCTGTGGCAGACGGCAGACAGCGTCCCGGCCGACAGCCGGGCCATCACGTCGGGCAGCTGCTCGAAGGCCGACACGCCCGACAGCAGGGCGTCGAAGGCACTGTCGTGCAACAGGTCCAGGGCAAGGGCAAGGCGGTCGGTGGTGGTCCGGCTGGCCCGCCGGGCCAACGCCACGGTCCCTACCTGGCTGGCCCGGATGCCGAGTCGCCGGGAGTGGAACGGACCGCCGAGTGACAGTGTCACGGCGCTGTCGCCGTACCAGCTCAGCTCGACCACGGTCCCGTCCGGTCTCAGCAGGTCCAGTGACCGCTGGAGGCCCGCGGCGGTCGCACTCGTGTGGAAGACCAGGTCGCGGCCATCGGCTGCCTCGGACGGGACCGCGAAGTCCACCCCGAGCGCCCCTGCCAGTTCGCTTCGGTCGCCGTCCACGTCGACCAGGGTGACGGCGACCCCCGGAAAGCGCGCCAGCAGTCGAGCGACGCAGCAACCGACCATGCCGGCGCCGACCACGGTGATCCGGTCGCCGACCAGCGGCGGCGCGTCCCACAGCGCGTTGACGGCGGTTTCGACGATGCCGGCCAGGACGGCTCGCGCGGGCGGCACGCCGTCTGGCACCACGACGACGGACGAGGCCGCGACGACGTAGGCAGTCTGGTGTGGATACAGGCAGAACACGGTGCGCCCGCGCAGCGCAGATGGCCCCTGTTCGACGACGCCGACATTCAGGTAGCCGTACTTCACTGGTCCGGGAAAATCCCCGTCCTGGAATGGCGCCCGCATGACCGGGTACTGGTCCACCGGGACCTCACCGCGAAAGACCAGGGTCTCGGTGCCCCGGCTGATCGCCGAACGCACCGTTCGGACCTGTACCTCGTCCGGGCCCGGATCGGTCAGTGCCACCGGCCGGATCTCGCCCAGGCCGGGCCGACAGAGCCAGAAAGCGAACGCACTGTTCGACATCGCCCCACCTCACCGACACAAGAGTGAACCGCACCGAAGCCGTTTCCGTAGCTAGCTGTACGTCCACACACACGGAGATGAGGCCGCGATGGTTCGAATCGGGATCGTCTTCGGTGTGATCGCTCAACTCGCGGTGCTAGCCGCGCTGGCGGGCACCGTCGGTCTCTCGGCCGCCGCGGAGCTCGCCGGTTCGGGCGTCGGCCTCGTCACCGCCGTGACGCTGACCCGCGCACTGGATCGCTCCGGCGGGTACCCGCTCGGCCCTGCCAACGGCGTGACGTTCGCCCGGGCGGCGCTGGTCGGCGGCGTCGCGGCCCTCGTGACGAACTCCTTTGCCCGTTCCACGCCGCTGCCGACCCTGATCGCGCTCGCGACGAGCGCGCTGCTGCTCGATGCGGTGGACGGAGCGATCGCTCGGCGCACCGGCACCGTGACGGCCGTGGGAGCGCGTTTCGACATGGAGGTCGATGCGTTTCTCCTTGTCGTTCTCAGCGTGTTCGTCGCTTATCGGATCGGGCCGTGGGTCCTGCTGATCGGCGCCGCCCGGTACCTGTTCGTGGTGGCCGGCTGGCTGCTGCCCTGGTTGCGCGAGCCGGCCGCGCCCCGCCACTGGTGCAAGACGGTGGCCGCCATTCAGGGGGTGGCGCTCACGATCGCTGCCGCCGACGTGCTGCCGCGCGCGGCGATCGACCTGATGCTCGCGGCCGCGCTGGTGCTGCTCGCGGAATCCTTCGGGCGGCAGGTGTGGTGGCTGTCGCGCCACCGCGTCAGGACGCACCGACCGGTCCGCCAGGTTGAGGCCGTGCCGGCGGCAGTTCGATGAGCCAGCGCGCGAAGGCAGCAGCGTTCAGCGCGACGGCCACTCCCGAATCGGGCACCGGTCGGCGGCGAGCGCGGATGCTGGCGGCGTGGGCACTCACGGCCCTGGGTTTCCTGCTCGTCTGGTTCGCGCTCGTCGGGCCCGTTCGGCTCGACCGCCTGACACCTGGCGAGTTCCTTCGGCTGCCGGTCGAGGGGCTCATCCTCGTCGCGGTCGCCATCGCGTTGCCGTCCCGGCCGCGAACGACCGTCGCGGCCGTGGCAGGCGTGCTGCTGGGCCTGCTCACGCTGGTGAGGATCCTGGATATGGGGTTCTACTACGCACTCGACCGCCCGTTCAATCCGGTTACCGACTGGAGCTATCTCGGGCCGGCGGTGGGTGTTGTGCGGGACTCCATCGGCTCGGCCCGCACCCTGATCGCCGAGCTCGCCGTCGTTGTGCTCGTGCTGGCTGTTCTCATTCTGCTGCCGCTCGCGGTGATCCGGCTGACCAGGATCACCGCCCGCCACCGCCTCACCTCGGCCCGGACGGTCGCCGCGCTCAGCGTCGTCTGGATAGTGCTGGCCGCCTTCGGCCTACCGGGCGGCGGCGACGCGCCGTTCGCGTCGCGAAGCGCCGCGGGTCTGGCCATCGACCAGGTGCACGCCGTTGGCACCGCCCTCCGGGACCAACGAACCTTCGATTCGGCACTCTCCGCGCCCGACCCGTACGCCATCACGCCCGGGACGCAGCTGCTCAGTGAGCTTCGTGGCAAGGACGTTCTGATCGCAGTGGTCGAGAGTTACGGTCAGGTTGCCGTGCAGGGGACTTCCTTCTCGCCCGGGGTTGACGCGGTGCTCAATGCCGGAACCACGCAGCTGAGCGCCGCCGGGTTCTCTGCCCGCAGCGCCTTCCTGAGCTCGCCCACCTTCGGTGGGGCCAGCTGGCTCGCGCACTCCACGCTGCAGTCGGGGCTATGGATCGACAGCCAACAGCGCTACGACAAGCTCGTCGCCAGTGATCGGCTCACCCTCAGCGATGCGTTCAAGCGAGGCGGTTGGCGGACCGTCGGCGATGTGCCGTCGAATACCGGGCCCTGGCCGCAGGGCACGTCGTTCTACCACTACGACCAGCTCTACGACGAGCACAACGTCGGCTACGCCGGCCCCAAGTTCAGCTATGCGGCGATGCCCGACCAGTACACCCTGTCGGCCTTCCAGCGGCGTGAGCTGACCACACCCGATCGTAGGCCGGTGATGGCCGAGATAGATCTGGTGTCCTCGCACACTCCGTGGACACCCTTGCCGCATGTGGTGAATTGGAATCAGGTTGGTGATGGCTCCATCTTCAACGGGATGCCCGCCCAGGGAAAATCGCCGAGCCAGGTCTGGCCCAACCAAAGCCGGGTCCGGGCCGTCTATGGCCAATCGATCCAATACTCGCTGACCAGTCTCATTTCCTTCGTGCAGACCTCGCACGACGACAACCTCGTCATGGTCGTCTACGGAGATCACCAACCGGCCACCATCGTCAGCGGCACCGAGGCGAACCATGACGTACCGATCACGATCATCGCCCATGATCCGACGGTGCTGGATCACATCGCGTCGTGGGGCTGGCAGGACGGAATGCTGCCCAACCCGCAGGCTCCGGTGTGGCCAATGGATGCCTTCCGCGATCGCTTCCTGACCGCCTACGCGGGCCAGTCTCGTTGACCCGGCCTGGTTGAGCTAAATCTCCCTTCAATCTCCATCCCACCAATTGATGTATGTGTTAATTTGAGCTGCCTTAATCAAATATCGGACTGTACGGGGGAAATAGCTGTGCGCGTTATGAAGATGCTTGCTGTCTCGATTGCCGCTGTCAGCACGGTGGCAACGCTGCTGTCGCCGGCCTCGGCGGCCGCGGCCGGTCCAAAGATCGACAACTCCAGCCTGATGAACGGCGGTATGCCGTGTTCCGTCAGCACACCTCCGGTGCTTGGGAACTTCGCCGATCAGCTCCAAGCACTCGGTAGTGACCCGACCCCGACGACAGATTCCCGTTACCTCTACACCTTCGCCATCTGGCCGCAGTCCGATCCGACCGCGATCACGAACTTCACCACCCTGAACTACGGCATCGACGAGCTGGTCAGAGGGGTCGTGCCGGCGGGCACGCTGAGCAGCGGCACCAGCTATTCGTGGCGGCTGCAACTCAGCGACACCAACGGCACGTCCCCGTGGTCGCGGACCTGCACCTTCAGCTACGACAGCACTCGCCCGCAACTGCCGACGATCAGCTCCAGCAACTTCCCGCCGGACGGATCAGGGCCGATCGGCGAGCTCATGCAATTCACCTTCAGCGGAAACGGCGATCCGGATACCGCCGGCTTCGCCTGGGCGTGGGGTGACGAGGTGGCCGTCCCCGTCTGCTCATACAGCGGCCCGCAAGGACAGCTCGTCTGCGCCGACCCATTGTCAGCGCCCGACGTGGTTCGAGCAGACGTCCCCGGTGGAACGGCGAAGCTGACGATGAGCCCGCCGCACGCCGGGCCGGTCGACATCACCATCGCCGCTGTCGATCGCGCCGGCAACCAGTCCCTACCCGTCGTGACCTACCGCACCTTCGTCCCCTATGTCGCTCCGACCGTCGCCGTCACCAGCAAGCAGCCGATCTGTGGCACGAAGGCGACCGTGTCGTTCGCACCGTATCCGGGGATCTCGAGGGTGGTGTCCTACACCTACACGCTCGGCAACCAGCCGGTGACCGTCAAAGCCGACCGGGCGGGCAAGGCGACCGCAAAGATAGACGTGTCATCCCAGCCGTACGCGATCAGTGCCACCAGCTTGAGCGCCAACGGCTTTCAATCCTCAGCCGGTTACGCCGACCTGGATATAGACCCGCAGCCGACGGTCACCTCCGACATCTACCAGAATTCCGACCAGCCGACCGGCGGGATCGGGGTCCCCGGCAGCTTCACGTTCTCGCCGCCCTTCGACGGGCATCAGGTGGCCAGCTATCAGTACCGATTCGAGGGCGGGCCCCGCAGCACCGTCGCGGCGGACCCGAACTCCCAGACCGCAACGGTGCAATGGACGCCGAAGCGGGCCGGCAAGCAGACGCTGACGGTGCAGACCGTCAACGGCGACGCACCAGCCGGTTCTTGCGAGCTGAGCTACACCTTCGTGGTGGCCGGCGCGCCGCGCTAACCAGCCGGGCTCGCCGATCGGAGAGGGAGTAGCCCACGACTCCGCGCATCTTCCGGACCAAACGCATGTCCGGAAGATGCGTTACCTAACAAGAGTCCCTTTTACCCTTTACGCGCGATACGATGACTGGATGAATGTCGTCCGTCGCCCCGAAGAGGCCCAACTACTCAGCCCTCAAGAACGGCGTCGCCGGTGACCGGCTTGCAGCTCGCGCCGCCGAACTTGCGGTTTGAGGCCTTGGGTCCGGCCAAGCTGGACGAGATCGCGCATCGCTATCCGCTGCGGCCGGACCTGGTGGAGACCGTCCGGCTGTATTCGCAGGTGATTCCCTTTCGGGTCAACGACTATGTGCTGTCGGAGCTGATCGACTGGTCCGCGGTGCCGGATGACCCCATCTTCCAACTGGTCTTCCCGGTGGAAGGCATGCTCCCGGCAGCCGCCGTTCGCGAGCTGGCCGCGGCGGTGGAATCGGGCGATCGAGCGCGCCGTGCCGCGGTGGTGGCCCGAATCCAGGCCGGCATGAACCCGCACCCGTCCGCCCAGCGGGAACTGAACGTGCCCACCCTGGCCGGGAACCCGATCGAGGGTATGCAGCACAAATACACCCGGACCGTTCTGTACTTTCCGCAGCACGGCCAGCTCTGCCACTCCTACTGCACCTACTGCTTCCGCTGGGCGCAGTTCATCGGCGACCGGGATCTTCGGTTCGCGGCTTCCGGGCCCGAGGAGCTGATCAGCTACCTTCGCGCGCATCCCGAGGTGACCGACGTCCTGGTCACCGGCGGTGACCCGATGATGATGTCGGCCGCGCGGCTGCGGCAACATCTCGAGCCGTTGCTGGCGATCGAGAGCGTCCGCACCATCCGGATCGGCACCAAGTCGGTCGCCTACTGGCCGAACCGGTTCGTGGCTGATGCCGACTCCGACGAGGTCCTCGGATTCTTCGAACAGATCGTCGCCACCGGCCGAAACCTCGCGTTGATGGCGCACTACAGCCACGAGCGGGAACTGTCCACGCCGGTCTCACGCGAGGCGGTCCGACGAGTGCTGGACACGGGTGCGTTGATGTACTGCCAGGCGCCGCTGATCGCGCACGTGAACGACGACGCGGCGGGACTGGCCCGGCTGTGGACGACTGAGTTGGCGCTCGGCGCGGTGCCGTACTACCTTTTCGTCGCACGCGATACCGGCCCGCACGAATACTTCAAGGTGCCCCTTGCCCGGGCCCAGGAGCTGTTCGCCTCGGCGTACCGCGACCTGCCCGGCCTTGCTCGTACCCTGCGCGGCCCGGTGATGTCGGCGACGCCCGGCAAGGTGGTGATCGACGGCCCGGCCACCATCGGAAACGACCCGGCACTCGCGCTGCGATTCCTGCAGGCTCGCGACAGCGCGCTGGTCGGCCGGCCGTTCTTTGCCCGGTTCGACCCGGCCGCCGCCTGGCTGGACGAGTTGGAACTGCTGCCCGGGACACCACCGGACATCGCAGCCGCGGTGAACTCATCGGCGCACCAGGCGGGTGAATACCCGTGAGCGACGAGCGGCTCGAGCCGTCCCCCAATCTCGCCCTGAACGAGCACATCCTCCGACGGCGACAGGCGGGCGAGTCGGTCGTGCACCTCGGCTTCGGCGAGTCGCAGCTGCCGGTGCCGGCGTTCCTGGCCGATCGGCTGCTGGTCGGCGCCCAGCGAAACGCCTACGGGCAGATCAGCGGCGAGCAGGACTGCCGCGAGGCCGCCGCCGGCTACTTCACCCGCCGGGGTATCCAGGCCGAGCCGGAGCAGATCATCTTCGCGCCGGGCAGCAAGCCGATCCTGCTCGCGCTGATGGCCGCGTTGGACGGCCCGGTGGTGCTGCCGCGGCCGTGCTGGGTGACCTACGCCCCGCAGGCTCGGCTGTTCGGCCGCCGGGTGATCAGCGTGCCGGTGCCACCTGAGTCCGGCGGCATCCCCGATCCGGAACTCCTGGTCGAGGCCATCCAGCGAGCCAAGGCGGCCGGCGAACCACCTCGCTCGATGGTGCTGACCATGCCGGACAACCCGACCGGTACCTATCCGAGCGCCGACACCGTGCGCCGGCTGGCCGAGATCGCCGAGCAGGAAGACCTGCTGATCATCTCCGACGAGATCTACCGCGACGTCGTGCACGACCCGGCCGCCGACATCACCAGCCCGATGCAGTTCGCGCCGGACCGGACGGTGGTCACCTCCGGCCTGAGCAAGTCCCTGTCGCTCGGTGGTTGGCGGATCGGCTTCGCCAGGTTCCCGGCGACGGCGGCCGGCCTGGCCCTGCGGGCTCGAATCCTGGCGATCGCCAGCGAGATCTGGTCGAGCCTGGCCGGCCCGATGCAGGAGGTCGCTCGGTACGCGCTCAGCGAGCCGGCCGAACTGGTCGCGCACCGGCAGGCCAGCACCCGGTTGCACGCGACGCTGGCAACGGCGGTGTACGACGTCATGATCGCGGCCGGCGCGCAATGCCGTCGACCGACCGGCGGCTTCTATGTATACCCGGATTTCGAGCCGATGCGAGCGATCTATCGCCAGCACGGCATCGAGGATTCGGCAACGTTGGAAAGGCACCTGCTCGAACACCATGGTGTGGCGGTGCTCGGCGGCCATCACTTCGGCGACGACCCCTCGGCGCTGCGTTTTCGGGCGGCGACCAGCATGCTCTACGGCAGCGACTCCGACGAACGCTGGCAGACCCTGGGCAGTTCGGACCCGCTGGCCATGCCCTACCTCGCGCGGGACCTGGAAACGCTGCGGGAAGCTTTCGGGGTACTCGGCACCGCACCCCGGACGCTCCAACCGGCTCGGCACGGCTAAGCCGGCTCGGCTAAACCGAGCCGGCACGGTAAGCCGGGTCAGCCCGGTTGAGCCGGCCGATCAGTCCTGCCGGGCGCCCATTCCGACCACGATCTTGCGGTCGCCGGTGTACGGGTCACGGGCATGCGCGGTCAGCAGGTTGTCCAGCACCATCACGTCCCCGGACTGCCAGGGGTGCCGGTAGGCCACCGCCTCGTACGCCGCCCGGATCGTCTCGATGGTCTGGACGTCGACGCTGGTGCCGTCGGCGTACAACGTGTCGGTCGGTCGCCAGCTGGGGTCGGCCGCCACCAGCGCTGAGCGGACCTCGGCCGGCTGTACGCCGTGCACGCTGAAGTTGATCACGTGGTTGCACCAGGACAGCTCGCCGGTGATCGGGTGCCGCACGATGACCTCGCCCCGCTGCGAGGTATGCAACCCGTCGGCGGACCATCGGTAATCCAAGCCGGCCTGTTCGCAGTAGGCCTCGACGTCCTCCTTGGCATCGGTGCCGAAGGCGGTCTGCCAGCCAATACCCATGCCGACGTAGTTGCGGACGTACTGGACACCGTCGGCGAACCGGTCCACTATCTCGCGCGGCAACCGCTCCAGCACCAGCCGGCCGTCGGCGATCGGGGTGCTGCCCTGGCTCTGGGGTGCGATCAGGCAGCCGAACAGCAGCACCTCCGGCCGGCTCGCGCGGTAGGAGAACTCGTTGTGGAACTGGATCGGATACTGGGCCGGGTAGTCGGTCGAGGTGTAGCTGACCTCGCTGAGCGCGCTACGCGGTGAGGTTTCCTCGTCGAAATCACGGCCTGGTTGGACCAGCAGCTTCACCAGCTGGTCGAAGTCGGCGGCATCGTCCAACCGGCCGCCGCTGAAGATGATCGCACCGTGGCGGGTCAGCGTCTGGCCCCAATCAGGGTTCTCAGCCAGCCAGTCCGACAACTCCGCGTCCAGCGCTATCCGTAACGGGTCCGATCTCATGGCGTCCGCGCATCCAGCCGGCTGGCGTAGTCCCGCAGGGTCGTGCTGCCCATCAGCTCGGCGACCGAGGTGCTCCGACGCTGGCCCCGCAGCGCCGTCACCACCAGCACGGCCGCGATCGAATCCAGTCCCAGGGCGTAGAGATCGGCGCCGAAATCGACGCTCTTCATACCGGTGACCTTGCACCAGACCCGGCCGACCAGCCGCTCGGTATCGGTCAGCTTCGAGACCGGGGTCGGCACGCTGGGTGCCGGTGCCGGCATCAGCTGACCCAGCGCCGCCCGATCCAGTTTCCCGGTGGTGGTGATCGGGAATCGGTCGAGCGCGACGATCCGGGCCGGGGTCGCTTCGGCTGGCAGTTGCCGGCGGGCGGCGGCCAGGATCAGGCTGGGCTGGCAGTCCGCGCCCGGCAGCATCGTCACGAAACCCACCAGTTGCTGGCCGCCGTGCGAGGCCGTCACCAGCTCGACCGCTGCCTCGTGAATGTCGGGCTGGCGCCGCAGCACCGTCTCGACCTCTTCCAGCTCCAGCCGGACGCCGTTCACCTTGACCTGCCGGTCCGTCCGGCCCAGATACTCATACGCCCCGTCGCTCCGGCGGCGGCTCAGATCCCCGGTGCGGTACAGCATGGTGCCCGGCCGAAACGGGTTCGGTACGAAGGCGGCAGCATTCGCCTCGGGCCGGTTGAGGTAACCATTGGCGACCTGAACCCCGCCGACGCACAACTCACCGGCGGTACCGTCGGGCACCTCGGCGAGCTGGCCGTCGAGCACGTAGAGGTCGCAGTTCGGCTTGGCGAAGCCGATCGGAACCGTGTTGCCAGCCTCGGGACGCTCACAGCGCCAGCCGGTCACATCGATGGAGCATTCGGTTGGTCCGTACAGGTTCGTGACGACCACGTCCGGCAGCAGGTCCTGCAAGCCGTTGACCGTCCGCGGCGGGAGTGCCTCACCGCTGCACACCACGTGCCGCAACGACGTGCACTTCTCGACGCCGGGCGCGGTGATGAACCGAGCCAGCACCGACGGTACGAAGTGGCACAGCGACACACCGGCGTCGATGATCAACCGGCTGAGGTATTCCGGCTCCTGGCGCATCTCCTGGTCGGCGATCACGATCCGGGCACCGTGCAGCAGCGGCCAGATCAGTTCCCATACCGAGACGTCGAAGCTGACCGCCGTCTTCTGCAACACCGAGTCCGCCGGGCTCAACGCGAAGTCGGCCTGCATCCAGCCGAGCCGATTCCACAGGCCGGCCGCGGCTACCTCGACGCCCTTCGGCGCTCCGGTGGAACCGCTGGTGTAGATGACATAGACCGGATCAGGCCGATCGGCCACCGGGACCCGAGCGGTTCGGTAGCCCTCGGTTGGCTGATGGGCGTGCGTGCAGTGCAGCGATTCGGCCGTCGCCTGCAGGTCGAACTCACCGTGGCCGTCCCACAGCACCACCTCCAGCTCGGCGTCGTCGACGATGAACTGACGACGCGCCACCGGGTGCGAGACGTCCAGCGGCACGTAGACCGCGCCGAGCCGCAGGACGCCGACCAGCGCCGTGATGAAGTCCCGCGACGGCGCGCACAACACGCCCACCCGGCTGCCGGGCCCAACCCCGAGCTGGGTCAGGTGGCGGGCCACCTCGGCCGAATCCAGGTCGAGCTGAGCGTAGGAGAGTTCGTCCTCGCGGTGCCGAACCGCGGGCAGCTTCGCGTGCTCGATCAGCGAGTCCCGCAGCGCGATCCGCAGGTCGTCGGCGACGAACTCCCTTACTGGTGCTGGCAGTTCGATCTGCGGCTGAGGTGCGGTCGCGGCTCGGGCGGCGTCGGCGAGCAGCGCGAGGTAGGACTCGTAGTACTGGTCCGCGGCCGCCTCCTCGAGGTAGCGCAGGTCGTTGACCAGGATGAACAGCACCTGGTTGCCGACCTCGGTACTGAGGTTGAAGCTGGCCTCCAACTCGTAGTTGGTACGGGACCAGTCGGCGACCTCCTCCATGGTGCTGATGCCCTCGCGGGCCGCGACACCGCTCATCGAGTGGAAGTGGTTGAAGACGAACATCGACGAGGGGGCCAGGTGCTGGCCGCCCTCCTTGATGATGAGCGCCAGCGGCAGCCGCCGGTGCTGGGACACCTGCTGCTCGACCTCGTCGACCCGGCGGACCAGTTCGTCCCAACTCCCGTCGATCGAGGTTGCGAAGGGGACGATATTGAGGAACATCCCCCGCACGTCGATCCCGCCGGGCACGGCCAGCCGGCCGTTGACCGTCATACCGGTGAGCGGCCGACGAAGGCCCTGCTGCTGGCCCAGCGCCCTGAGGTGGACCGCCAGCAAAACCACTTTCAGCGACACCCCGTGCGCGTTCGCCAGCTGCTTCAGGCCGATGACCACGTCCTCGGCCAGGTACACCTCGCGCCGATGGGCCGACGAGGTCTCCGCCAGTTGAACGGCAGCCGTGGCCCGGTGGGTCGCCGGTAATCGGGCGCCGAAGGATCGCCAGAACTGCCGATCAGCAGTCGACCGGATCTCGGCGGTCTGTTGCGCGACGAAGTGCCGGAACGCCGATGCCGGCGGCTCGGTCGAGGGTTCCGGACGGCCCTGCAGCACGGCGTTGTGGGCGCTCACCAGATCGACCAGGGACAGGTGGGTACTCCAGCCGTCGGAGATCGCATGCGGTTCGACCAGGGTCAGCGCGATGGCGGTATCGGTCAACCGGTGGACGTAGAAGTGGATCAGCGGAAAGTCGGCCAGCTCGACCGGCTGGTCGTTCAGCTCGGCCGCCATCCGGGCCAGTTCCCGCTCCTGCTCGGCGGCATCGAGTGATCTGAGGTCGATGAAGTCGACCCGCGCCTGGGCCTCCCGGTGCACCAGCTGCAGCGGTTGGGAGTACTCGGTCAGCGCGAAGCTGGTGCGAAAGATGGGGTGTCGCCGCACCAGCAGGTTCGCCGATCGCCGGAAGGCGTCCTCGTCGAAACGCTCGAACTGGAACTGGATGGTGGCCACGTTGTGATAGGCCGCGGGCATCGAACCCAGTCCGACGTCGGCGTCTGCCAGCGAGTGCGCGATCATGCCCAGCTGGGAGACGGTCAGCGGGTAGGCGTCAACCACATCCGGCGGAAGCTGCGCACGATCGGCGGCCGACAGCAGCGAGAATTCCTCGCACGCCGACCAGATCTCGTCCGGCAGGTTGGCCGGTTCCTCGGCGGACAGGATCGACTGGACCAGGCGCGAGCGCTCCCCCGGTGCCAGCTCGTCCAGCCGGGTCAGCAGGTCAGCGGGCATCGAGAGCTCCCGGCCCGGCGCCACGTGAGGACGACAGCAGTCGCTCGACGGCGTCATCGGCCGGTGATGCCTCGCCGGCAGCCGAGCGCTCCTGTACGAGCTGGCCCAGCCCGGCGATGGTACGGCGCACCAGCACGTCGCGGATGGTGATGGACAGGCCGGCCCGTCTGGCCTCGGCTACGAACTGCACGTTGCGGATGGAGTCGCCACCGACGGAGAAGAACGAGGCATCCCGATCGTCGACCCACACCCCCAGCGTCTCGTGCCACAGCTCGCGCAGCTGCCGTTCGACCGCCGTCCAGTGCTGCGGTTCCTGGTTGTCTTCTTCGGTCATGACAGCAGCTCCTCAAGCTTCGAGCGATCGACTTTGCCTCGATCGTTCAACGGGAATCGTTCAACTACAACAACGCGGTGCGGGACCATATAGGTCGGCAGTACGCCAGCCAGCTGCCGGGTCAACTCGGCCGGGTCGAGCGGCACCGCGGCGTCGGCGGCAGCTGAGACGAACAAGACCAGGGCATCGACGAGTCCGATCCGGGTGAGCAGCACCTCGGCGTCGCCGACCTCGGGCCGAGCCCTGGCGTGTGACACCACATCGCCCAGCTCGACGCGATGACCCGACAGCTTGACCTGGCTGTCGGCCCGGCCCAGGAAGACGAACTCCGTCGGCTGCCGCTCGGAGGCTTGCACCAGGTCACCGGTTCGGTACCGGCGGCCGGTCGCGGCCGACTCGGGCAACTGGACGAACGAGCGCGCCGTCGCTGCCGGGTTGTTCAGGTAGCCATCGGCGAGCTGCGGACCACCGATCAGCAACTCGCCTCTCAGCGGACCGTCCACTTCGAGCGTGGTGCCCGGTGATGCCGTTCCGATCGGCAACATGCCCGGCTCCGGGTCATCGGGTACCCAGTACCGGCAACAGCCGACGGCCGCCTCCGTCGGGCCGTATTCGTTGACGAGAGCGGTCATCCGCAGCGATCGGCGCCAGAACGCCACCTGATTGCCGTACAGCGGCTCACCCCCCACCACGATCAGCCGGCAGGCAACGGACAGGCCTTCCTGCTCCAGCGCCGTACACAGCATGGACAGGTGCGCCGGGGTGGCCTTGAGGTAGCTGAACTGTTCGAACTGGTCCGGCCGATCAAGGAACTCCAGCAGCCACTCGTCCGGGTCCATCAGCTCGACGGTCCGGCCGTGCAGCAGCGGCCCGAACAATGCCGTGACCGACAGGTCGAAGGCCATCGAGGAGAACAGCGGGGCTCCGGTGCCGGCCTGGACCCCGTACTCGGCCGTCGCCCAGTCCAGGTAGTGCAGCACCGCGCGGTGGCTGACCACGACGCCCTTGGGCTGGCCGGTCGAGCCGGACGTGAACATCACATACGCGGTGCCGGCCGACTGGGGCGTCTCGACCACGGCGCCGACGCTTCTGAGCCGCAATACCAGTTGTGCCGTAAGGGGAATGTCGCCAGGCCGGTCGCCGGCGTCGAGGACGGTAACCGGCGCCGCGCACTGGTCCACCACCTGGCGCAGCCGCTCCGGCGGGGATTTCCGGTCCAGCGGCACGTAGGCCGCGCCGAGCCTGAGCACCGCGAAGATCGCCACCACTGCGTGAATGGATGGTTTGACCAGCAGCGGTACCAACGAACCGGGCAGCACGCCGTGGGCGGACAGCAACGCTGCGACCCGATCCACCTCGGCGTCCAGCTCGGCATAGCTCAGCGAGTCCCGGCGATCGCGGACCGCGATGGCCTGCGGATGCGCCCGGACCGCCAGGGCGAACCGAGAATCGAGGGTTGCCTGCGCAGTCGGCAGGTCCAGGTAGACCTCGCTCATGCCACGACACACGGGGCGAGCAACCGGCAGTCGATCGGCGCGCCGACCGCGACCAGCAGCGTGCGCTCGCCCTGATAAGGGTTGCGCGCGTGGGCTCGGAGCAGGTTGTCCACCACCATCACGTCACCGGTCTGCCACGGAACCGTGTCCTCGTGCTGAGCGCACAGCGCGATGAGGTCCTCGATGAAGGCGTCGGGGATCGGATCACCGTTACCCAGCACGCAGGTTCGAGGCAGGTTCTGCTCGCCGTAGAGCTCGGCCAGGTCGTGACGCAGGGTCCCGGTCAGGGCAGCGGGATGCCAGTGCAGCGGTTGCCCCACCCAGACCGGTTCTCCGGTGCCCGGGTGGCGCACCACCGCCGGCCGGGTCTGCCAGGTGGTCAGCATCTCGCCGTCGGCGGACCATTCGAACTCGGTGTCGCTGGCCCGGCACAGCTCCTCGACCTGGCGACGGTCCTCGGTCAGGTAGAGCTGCCGCCAGTCCAGGCCGACATCCAGGCCCAGCCGCCGGAGGTAGGTGATGCCGTGGGCGGTGAAGCGATCCCGCAGCTCCGGTGACATGCCGGCCAGGACCGCGCGTCCGTCGACCGTCGGGGTGTCACCGCCCCGCTCGGCCCGAGTCTGGCAGCCGAATGCCAACCTGGTCGGCCATTCGAGGTTGAAGCTGTTCTCGGTGTGCCACAGCAACTTCTCGGTCGCCGGGAATTCCACCGGCGTCTGGACGTCGTCCGCACCGTCGACGGCCCGGTGTTCCTTGTTCGAGGACATCAGCGGTGAGCAGATCCGTTGCGCCAGCAGCCGGAACTGGACCAGGTCGGTGAGGTCGAGGCCGCGCACGATCACCGCGCCGGCGTCGGCGAGCAGCGTTTCGAGCCGGCCGGCGTGCTCGATCAGCCAGCTGTCGAGGTCCGTGGACCCGGCCTCCAAGATCGGTGGTTGCACGGGCTCAGCTCCTCATCGTCGGGTGATGCGTCGGAGGTCGTTCGACCCGACAATCACGTTGTACGGAAGGTCGATTCATGCCGAGGCACCCGCCGCCACCCGAGTAGCCGCCAGCAGCTCCCGCTGCAATGCGGGTAACCGCGCACCGATCTCGGCATCCCGGCTGGTCAGACAGCAGCCGATCGTGCCGCCCTGGCGCACCGTGAAGCCGAAGGTCAGATCGTGCCGAGAAAAGCTCATCGTCCTGACCACCGGCTCGAACGGGCCATCGGCCACGGCGGCCGGCGGTTCCAGGAAGATCTTGGCGTCGAACGGGTCCCGGCCCACCATGCCCGACCAGCCCGATCTGCGGACCACCTCGTCGTAGGGGGCCCACCGACATTCCAGCGCGTCCAGCACGCAGAACTCGGCCTGCTGCAGCAACTCCTCGTCCGGGGCGCGTTCCAGCCGGACGATCACCTGGTTCTGGAACATCCCGATGGTGTCGTCGAAGCGGGGCAGCTCGCCGCGCAGGCTCACGTCCAGAGCCAGCCGCATCGAGTCACGGTCGGTGGTGGCGAACCAGGCGCGGGCCGCCATCGCGACCAGGACCGTGAACAACGATGCGCCGGCCGTCTCGGCGGTCAGCTGGTCATCGAGGTCGAAGCTGAGGAGGTGCGGCCGATCCTCGCCGGCCGGTGGTTCGTCGGCCTGCTGCTCATCCCAAGCCTGTGCCCGAGCCACGAAACGGTCGACCGCACTGGCCTGCCGGTCGCGCAGCGGCGGTCGCGATTCCGACTCGGCGTACTCGTGATACTGCGCCGGCCGCTCGGTGTCCGACGGCGATGCCAGTGCCTCGGCAAGGTCACGCCAGAGGATGGTGGCGGAGAAGGCGTCCCAGCACACGTGGTGCACGGTCGCCAGCACAGCCAGCGCACGATCGCTGGGGCTGCGGATCACCGTTGCCCGAAAAGGCGGTTCGTGTTCGAGATCGAACGGCTTCAGCGCGCTCGACAGCTCCAGGTCCGACAGCTCGGACAGCGCGAGGTGCTCCGCCGGGTAGTCCAACAACACCACCGGCGGCGGCCGCCGATCCACTACCGCCTGGCAGACCTCGGCACCGTCCCCGATCCGGATGACGCTCCGGAGCACCTCGTGCCGATCCAGCACAGCCGCGATCGCGCTGCTGGCCGCGGCTGAATCGACCGGCACGCGCAGCCGAGCCGCGAGCGTGACATTGAGCGTGCTGGTATCCGGTTCGCTGGCCTGCTGGTACCACAGCCGCCACTGCGAACGCGACAACGGATAGTCGTTGAGTGAACCCACGTCGCGTCCCATTCCTAGGCCTGCCGCGAGGCGATCAGGGCGGCGAGTTCGTCGAAGGTGGGATTGCCGAACATCTCGCGGATGGACAGCTGGACCTGCCATCGGTCCTCGATCTTGGAGATGAGTCGCAGCAGTGCCAGCGAATCGCCGCCGCGGTGGCGTGGCGCGTCCGCCCCGGTCAACGACTGCTCCGCGGGCACGATCTCCTGCCACATCCCGATCAGATCAAGCCGGACGTCCTCGGCCGCAGCAGGCAGCGACTGGCTCATGGCGTTCTCCCTCCACTGGCTACAAGTTCGGTGTCTACGGCTTCGGTGTCCCCGGCTTCGGTGTCCCCGGCTTCGGTGTCTACGTCAGCGAGGCCACCGGCCGGCAACGGCCGGTCAAGGCGAAGGCCAGCCAGGCCGGCGCGCAGGTCGGCGATCCAGCCAGCCAACCGCGAGTCCGGATAGCTGGTCCGATCTGCCTCGACTTCACAACGCAAGCCACCCTCGGCGGTCGGCCGCCAGTAGGTCGCCAGCGGCGAACGCAGGTACGGGGCATGGTGATCGAACGGCGAGACCACGAGTCCGGCCAGCGCGGGATGGGCGCCCCGTTTCTGGTGCACCGCCACCACGACATCGGCCAACGAGCTGCCGTCGGCACACCAGCCACCGGCATAGCGGCGCAGCTTCGCGTAGTCCACGTACCGGTGGGCCACCGCGGCCAGCACTGTCTGTCGGACCCAGGCCAGCCCAGTGCCGACCTCGGCATCGGGTTCGACCGGGCAGGGCAACGCCATCGTGTTGGCGAAACAGCCGACCACGTCACGGTGTTGTGGGCCCTCGCGAAGGGATACCGCGAGCTCTGCCATCACCACCGGCTGGGCCAGCTGACGACCGGTGACCTGGGCAACGACTGCCAGCAACAGCATGGACAGGGTCGCGTTCACCGAGGCGGCCGTCGCCCTGAGCCGGGCGACCTGGTCCGCGGAGACCTCGAAGTCGGTGGTCACCGGTCTCAGCACGCCGTCGCCGGGCGGCAGGGTGCGCGGCTGCTCCGGCACCCGCGCCTCGGTCATCAGGCCCTGCCAGAACCGGGTCGTCTCCGCGGGATCGCGCTCGGCTGAGGCTTCGCGGGCGAACTGGCGATAGCCGGCCTCGGGCGATTCGGCCGACCGGCCGGCCGCGTCGTTGTAGAACTGCTCGATGCCGCCGGCCATCACGTGCAGCGATTCCTCGTCGCACACCAGGTGATGGGTGCTCAGCGCGATGACCCAGCGACCTGCGACACAGGGGACCGCGAGAAGGCGCAGCAATTGTCCCTGTTCAATGACGAAAGGCCGCTCGCCGAGCTGTCGCACCAGCTCGGCCGCCTCGGTCAGGCTCAGCTCGCGCGAGCCGCTGTCCGGACGCTCGAACTCGACCGGTCGTGGCGCGGACACCAGCTGGCGTACCGAGCCGGCACTGATCCGAAACGATGCCCGCAGCGCCGGCTGCTGGTCGACCACGTGTTGGACGGCGGCCCGTAGCCGTTCCCAATCCGGTGCCCGGTCCAGCTGAAATGCCATCGAGACGCTGTGCCGGGAGGATTGCGGAGCGAGCTGGTGGGACGTCCAGATCGGCAGCTGGGTGATCGCCAACGGCAGCTCCTCATCGACCTGCACGGAATCCTCCGTCGCAGAATCCTCAGCCGCTGCCGAATCCTCAGCCGTAGTCGAAGTGTTCGTCAGCCCGGGCGGTTCGGGCGTGGCCGAGCCATCTTTGTCGACGAGAGCTGCCAGTTCGCGGACGACCGGGGCGGCGAAGACCGCCGACATCTCCAGCCGCACCCCGGTCACCCGAAAGATCGAATCGACGACCTCGGCCGCCGCGAGCGAATGGCCGCCCAGGCCGAAGAAGTGACCGTCCGCGGTGACACCGGAGACCGCCAATACCCGTTCGTAAGCCTGGATCACGATCCGTTCGGCCTCGGTCGCCGGCACAGCTCGATCAACCGGCGCAGCCTCATCAATCGACTCCGGCCGGTTCACGGCGCTGTCCAGCAGTCGCTGCCGGTCGAGTTTACCGTTGCGAAGCTTGGGGAACTCGGCTGAGATGACGATCTCGTCCGGGTATAGCTGGGGCGGCAGCAGATCGGGTAACTGCGCCCGGATCCAGCGTTCGCTCAGTTGCTGGTCCGGACCGGCCAGCACGAAGGCGACCAGCCGCGCACCGGTGCCGGCCGCGACGTTCAGGACGATGCAGCTCTCGACCTCGGCCAGCCCGCGCAGCCTCGACTCGATCTCGCCGGGCTCGATCCGGACCCCGTTTCGCTTGACCATGGCCGCGATCCGACCGAGCACCTCCAGCTGGCCGTCCGGACGAAGCCGGCCGAGGTCACCGGTCCGGAACCCCACCAGGGTGTCTGAGTCCGAGTATCGGAAGAATGGCGCTGCCAGCCGGTCCTGTCCCAGGTAGCCGCCGGCCAGATGCTCGCTGACAATGACGATCTCTCCGATGAAACCTGGCTGTTTCGGGCGCCCGTCGTGGTCGGCCACGAAGACGAACCGGCCCCCGATCGCCTGACCGGCCGGCAGCCGATAGCGGTCCAGCTCCGCCGCCGTCAGCTCGGCCCAGGTTGTCAGGATGCATTCGGTCGGACCGTACATGTTGAGAAAGCGCGCCGAGGTGCCCGCGCTGGTAACCAATTCCAGTACCTCGTGGGATACGTGCTCGCCCGTGCACAACAGCCAGCGAAGCGAGGCCAGGCTGCTGACGTCGTTGGCCGATCGCCTGGTCTCAAGCAGCCGGCGCAGCGCGCTCGGCACGATCTGGAAGTGGGTCGGCCGCTGTTCGGCCAGCCAGCGCAGGGCGGCTGCCTCACTTGCCCGGTCGGCGGGCAGCGGGATCAGCAAGGTAGCCCCGGACAGCAATGTGCCGAAGATCTCGTAGTAACTGGCGTCGTAGGACGGGGTGGCCCAGAGCGGCATCGAGTCACCCGCACTCAGCCCGACCTGCTGGATGAATTCCTCGTTGAACTGGGTGAAGGCCCGCTCGGTCAGCGAGATCCCCTTCGGGATGCCGGTCGAACCCGAGGTGAACACCGTGTAGAACTCGTCCTCGGTGGCAGCCGATTCCTCAGCGCCAGGGTGCGGCTGCGCGAGCGGTCCGCCAGGTGGCAGTGTCGTCGGCCAGTTCGACAGCGGCGTGTCGATGACCGAGATCGTCGCGGGATCCAGCACCGTGGCAAGTCGGGCCAGCCCAGCCACCGCATCGAGCCGATCAGGCGATCCCGGCGCGACCAGCACCAGCGGCGGCTGACCCAGTGCCGCCATGATGTCGGCCAGCCGGCGTGGCGGCTCATTCGGCGACAGGATCGTGAACGACCGGCCGGCGCGCACGACCGCGAGCAGGACGGCGATCAGCTCGGGACAGGAATGGGAGTAGATGACAACCCGATCGGCCTCGCCGGTACCGATCGTGGTGCGCTCGGTCAGCAGGCTGACCGCCTCGTCCAGTTGCCGGTAGCTGATATCGGTGCCGCCATAGCGAATCGCGGGCGCATCGGGTGAATCGCGAACGAGCCGAACGAACCGTGCGGTGACGCCGGCCGGCCGCGCAGCCCGCAGCTGACCCAGCTCGGCCGCCGACGGCAGCTCCGGCCGCGCTCCGGACAACACGGTGTGGACAGCCGATTCAGCATCGCCGGCCAGCCGGCCGAGTCCGTCGGCGAGTGCTCCGACTAGCTCATCCACCAGCGCCGGCTCATAACACCCGGCTGGGTAGTAGGCGCGGACCTCGACCGGGCCGGGACCGACTCGGAGCGCCACCACGAGCGACGATTTGCCGTAGAAATCAAGCGAATCAGGTACAGCCCCGTTGCCCTCGAACCGGAGGTTGCCCTCGAACAGGATCAGGCCGGTCCGGTCCGACGTCGAGGGCTCGGCAGGCGCGGCCCGATCGCCGGTGGGCAGCAACTGGGCTTCAAGCTCGTCCACCAGTTGGCGGGTGGTTCGACCCGCGACGGTCACCGACAATGCGATCGGGCCAGCCGATGCGCTCCGGCCAGCCGACCCGCCGCCGCGCAGATCCGCAAGGCCGCCGCGCAGATCCGCAGGCTCGAGGGTCCAGCCGTCCTGCTCATAGGCCTCGGCGAGCACCGCGGCAACTGCGGCCGTCAGGTAGGCCGGTCGCAGATCTGGTTGCGATTGCTGGAAATGGACTTCCGCGGGCCGCGATTGCAACCGGGGCCCGTCCGGCGCGCCGAAGTCGCGGGGCACGGCACCGACGCCATGCACCGCGGCCTGCGATCGCGCCGACACCGTCATGCGTTGGTCGCCGTCAGCGCCGTCGCACCCTCGCGAGCGAGCAGGTAGTTACCGAGGACCAGGTAGTCCAGCGCGGTAGAACGGAAGGTGCTGATCGCCTCCGCCGGCGTCCGGACGATGGGTTGTCCCTTGACGTTGAAGGAGGTGTTGAGCAGAACCGGGACGCCGGTCAGCCCACGGAAGGCGTCGATCACCGCCCAGAACCCGGGGTTGTGCTCCGACCGGACGGTCTGCAGCCGAGCGGTCCCGTCCACGTGGGTGACCGCGGCCAGCCGTTGCCGCCATTCCGGCTTCACCTTGACGATCTCGAGCATGTACCAGTAGCTGGCATCCGGGCCGATCAGGTTGAAGATCTCGGCGGCGTGTTCGGACATCGCGGCCGGGGCGAACGGCCGGAAGCCCTCCCGCTTCTTGACCATCGAATTGATGATGTCCTTCATGTCGGCCCGTCGCGGGTCGGCGAGGATGCTGCGATTACCCAATGCTCTCGGGCCAAACTCCATCCGGCCCTGGAACCACGCGAGCACCGAGCCGTCGCGGATGAGCTCGGCCGCCTGCTCGGCCACCGACGAGACGTCATCGAAGTGCGCCAGGCACTCGACACCGGTGGCGGCTTCGATCGCCTCGGCGATCTGCGAATCGGTATACGCCGGGCCGAACAGCGGCGGCAGCATGGTCTGGCGCTGCTGGAACGCGGTACGCGCCTCGTCGCGATGATTGACGAAGTAGTCGTACTGGGCGGCGCCGATCGCGGTGCCGTCGTCGCCGGAGGCAGGTTGGAAGAAGATGTCTTTGAACAGGCCGGCGCTGCGGATCTGATTGTTCGCCGTGCAGTTGAGGGCGACCCCGCCGGCCACGCACAACCGGCTGCTCGGACGCTCCGCGACGGCGTGCTTGAGTACGTGCAGCGATGCCCGGCCGGTGGCGGCCTGCAGCGCGGCGGCGATGTCCATATGATTCTGGGTCAATTCGGCATCGGGCTGCCGCGCAGGGCCTAGCACCGTCTCGATCTCGGCGAGCGTCCCTGCGTAGGTCTCCCGCTCGTAGTCAGTGGCGTTGCTGAACAGGGCAGGTGTCAGGTAGCGGCCGTTGGGCGCCAGTTGCAGCAGCTGATCGATCGCCGACCGATACCGCTCCGGGTCTCCGTACGGCGCCAGTCCCATGACCTTGTACTCGTCCATGTTCATGAAGAAGCCGAGGTGATAGGTGACCAGGCCGTAGAGCAAGCCGACCGAGTGCAGCCCCGGGATCTGGCTGACCAGTTCGAGGCCGTCCGCCGATGCCGAGTAGACCGAGCAACTGTGGAATTCGCCGATCCCGTCGCTCACCAGCACCAGGGACTCGTCGAAGTCACTGCAGTAGAAGGCGCTGGCCGCGTGCGCGGCGTGGTGCGCAACCTTGACCAGCTTGTCCGACAGCTTCGCCGCCGGGTAGGCCCGGTCGAGATCGTCCTTGACGAGTTGGGCCGAGTAGATGGCCGCGTAGTCGGCGCTGCCGGCCTCGCTGCGGGAGAAGTGGTCGAGGTAGGCCTCGTAGTCGAAGTTGTGCGCGACCCGATCGATGTCCGAGGCTGAGATGCCGGCTTCGGAGAGCACGTAGTCGATGGCCGCCTTCGGAAAGGCATTCGTACCTTTTTCTCGGGAGAAACGCTCCTCGGCCGCGGCGGCGACAAGCTGCCCGTCGACCAACAACGCGGCCGCGGCGTCCAGACCCTGCACCATCCGGTACTGGCGCTCGGGAAGCCCCGGGTAACGGGATCTCTTGACGTCGACACTGCGACTGAGGCCGCTGATGCCAAGCACTATCACTGGGTCAGCCCTTCGGAGTTGTGGCGGGACCACTGCTGTCTGGGAGCACCGCTTTTCAAAATGCACTGCTGTTCCTATGCTGGCATAAGATGTACGAAAGATCTATACGACGCTAAGCTTACATACAACGCTATTCGCCCAGACAGGGACATCTCCCACATCGGGCCACGTCGAGAACCAAGCCCACGATGGAGGACCGTATGTCTGAGCTGACCTTCGATTGGTCGGATGAAGCTGAAGATTCGCTGGATTCGATCTTTGCCGAGGACGAGGTTGGTGTGGTTGGCCCGGTGTTGCCGGGCGATCGGCAGGGAATGCTGCCGTTGGCGTGGCAGCAGGAAAGCCTGTGGTTCCTGCACCAACTCAATCCCGACGCAGCGACCTACCACCTACCGGTCGTACTCCGCCTGCACGGTCACCTCAACGTCCCCGCTCTTGCCCAAGCCCTCACCCTGCTCATCACTCGCCACGAAGGCCTGCGCACCCGCTTCACCCACCACCACGGCCAACCCCACCAACTCATCGACCCACCACCAACCACCCTCGACCTCGAAGAAACACCCCTCCCCACCACCAACTGGCATCACCACGTCCACACCGAAATCAGCCGACCCTTCGACCTCGAACACGGCGCATTCCGCTACTGGCTCGGCCACCTCGACACCGAGGACCACCTGCTCATCCTCACCAGCCACCACATCATCACTGACGGCTGGTCCACCGCCATCCTCACCCGCGAACTCAACCAGTACTACGCCCACGCGACCGGCACGGACGCTGACGCCCGCGACATCGGCACCGGCACCGGCACCGGCATCGAGATCGACACCGACACCGACACCGGCACCGGCACCGAGATCGACATCGAACAACCAGCACCCCTCGCCGTCCAACCCGCCGACTACGCGCTCTGGCAACACCGCCACTACGCCCCCGCCGCGCTGCCCACCGGCCTGAGTTACTGGCAACACACCCTCGCCGACCTGCCCGACACCAACCTGCCCTCAGACCACCCCCGACCAGCCCAGCCCACCAGCACCGGTGCCAACCTCACCCACCACCTCAGCCCCACCACCGGCAGCCAACTCAGCCAGCTCGCCACCCAACTCCGCAGCCCGCTGCTGGCCGTCCTGCTCGCCGGCTACCTCACCGTCCTGCACCGCTACACCGACCAGGACGACCTCACCATCGGCTCCATCTTCTCCGGCCGCACCCGACCCGAACTCCAACCCGTTTTCGGCCTGTTCGCCAACGCCGTTGTCCTGCGCACCAACCTCCACGGCAACCCCACCATCACCGAACTCGTCCACCGCTGCCGCGACACCGTCCTGGGCGCCCTGGAACACCAAGACGTTCCCTTCCAAGCCGTCGTCGACACCCTCAACCCGCATCGCCACCCCAACCGAATCCCTTTGTTTCAAACCTGTTTGACCCTGGCAACGGCTGAAGGAGCGCCGACCGAATCCTTCGCCATCGGCGACCTCGAAGCTGAGCCGATCATCCTCGAACAGGCCGGTGTCTGGATCGATCTGCGGATCGAAATGGCGCGGACCGAGGATGGTGGCTTCCGGATCTTCACCGAGTACTCCACCGACATGTACGAACAGGAGCGGGTGGCCCGACTGCTCGAGCATCTGACCAACGTCTGGACTGCCATGGTGGCCGATCCGGAGCAGCGGATTGCCGAGGTGCCAGTCATGTCACCGGCGGAACACCGGCTGGTCACGGTTGGTTTCAACGACACCGACGCCGAGCTGGACTGGCAACTGCCGGTACCGCAACTGCTCGCCAGAAGCTGGCAGGAATACGGTTCGCGACCGGCACTCTGCTATGAGGGCGATGAGATCAGCTACGCCGAGTTGGGCCGCCGGGTGCAGGCCCTGGCCAGCCGGCTGGCCGACCTCGGCGTCGGGCGGGGCTCGATCGTCGGGGTATGCGCTCGCCGGTCGATCGAGCTGGTGGTCGCGTTGGTAGCCACCATGACCGCGGGCGCTGCCTACCTGCCGCTGGATCCGGATTTACCCGAGGCTCGCTTGCGATTCCAGATCGAGGACGGCGGCGCCCAGGCAGTGCTGTACCAGCCCGACACCGCCGCCCTGGTCCCGTCCGACGTCCCGGGCATCGAACTCAACGCGGTCACCACCCGGACCATGCCGGACGGGCCTGGCGCCAGCGAACCGGTCACCGTGTCGGCCACCGACGCCGCCTACGTCATCTACACCTCCGGCTCAACCGGCCGTCCCAAAGGGGTCGTCGTGCCACATGGTGGCCTGACGAATCGGCTGGCCTGGATGCAGGATTGCTACGGTCTGGACGGGACCGACTCCGTCATCCAGAAGACGCCGTTCGGCTTCGACGTCTCGGTCTGGGAGTTCTTCTGGCCGTTGCTGGCCGGCGCCCGGCTGGTGCTGGCCAAGCCGAACGGCCATCGCGATTTCGGCTATCTAGCTCAGCTGATGCGCGATCAGCACGTCACCGTCGCACATTTCGTGCCGTCGGTACTCGGCGGATTCCTCGCCGAGCCGGCCGCTGCCGAGTTACCGGAACTGACGCGACTCTTCTGCTCCGGCGAGGCTCTCAGCGCCGACATCCGGGACTCGACCCTGCGAACCTGGCCGCAGGTCGATCTGAACAACCTCTACGGTCCCACCGAGGCATCGATCGATGTCACCGCCTGGCGGTGCGGCCTGACCGACGGCGCTGTCGTGCCCATCGGCCGGCCGATCGCCAACATCCGCTGCTACGTACTGGATCACTACCATCAGCCGGTTCCGATCGGGATCCCCGGTCAGCTGTACCTGGCCGGCGTCGGCCTGGCCACCGGCTACCTCAATCGTCCCGACCTGACCAGGGAGCGGTTCCCCGCCTGCCCGTTCGGGTTACCCGGCGAACGCATGTACGCCACCGGTGACATCGCTCGCTGGCGGGCCGACGGGAACCTGGAGTACCTCGGCCGGGACGACGGCCAGATCAAGCTGCACGGCCTGCGTATCGAACTCGGCGAGATCGAGCATGCCCTCACCAGCCACCCCGACGTGCAGGCCGCGGCGGTCGCGCTGGCAGACAGCCCGAGCGGTGACCACTTCTTGGCGGCCTACCTGGTGCCGGCCGCACAGACCGAACCAGATCAGAACGACCTGCGCGCCTACCTGGCCGACCGGCTGCCGCTGCACATGCTGCCGGCGACGTTCACCATCCTTGACGCGTTTCCCCTGACCAACAGCGGCAAACTCGATCGCAAGGCGCTGCCCACCCCGCTGGAACCGGCGGCCCCGGCGCCGACCACTGCCACCCAGCACGCCCTCGCCGCCATCTGGCACGACCTCCTCGCGACCCCCACCGCGCCCACCCCCAACACCAACTTCTTCACCTTCGGCGGCAGCTCACTGCTCGCGGTGCAGGTGCTGTCGCGGGTCCGGGAAGTCTTCGGAGTCGAACTGCCGCTACAGCAGCTGTTCCTGCGCCCGGTACTAGCCGATCTGGCCGCGGTCATCGACGAACGCGCCAGCACCGCCGTCATCCAGGACACCGAGGTTGGTGTGGTGGGTCCGGTGTTGCCGGGTGGTCGGCAGGGAATGCTGCCGTTGGCCTGGCAGCAAGAAAGCCTGTGGTTCCTGCACCAACTCAACCCCGACTCCGCCACCTACCACCTGCCGCTCATCTTGCGACTGCACGGGCCGCTGGACCGCACCGCCCTCGCCCACGCACTCATCCAGCTCATCACCCGTCACGAAGGACTGCGCACCCGCTTCACCCAGCACGATGGCCAACCGCACCAGCTCATCGACGCGGCCCCCACCACCCTCGAGCTCGCTGAAACCACCCTCACCGCCGCCACCCTGACCGACCACCTCCGCACCGAGGTCCAGCACCCCTTCGACCTTGAACAGGGCGCCTTCCGCTACTGGCTCGGCCACCTCGACACCGAGGATCACCTGCTCATCCTCACCAGCCACCACATCATCACCGACGGCTGGTCCAGCGCCATCCTCACCCGCGAACTCGACCACTTCTACGCCCATCACACCGGCACCGGCACTCACCAACCCGACACCCTCACCGTCCAACCCGCCGACTACGCGCTCTGGCAGCACCAGCACTACGCCAACACCGGACTCCCCACCGACCTGCGTTACTGGCGACACGCCCTCGCCGACCTGCCCGACACCAACCTGCCCTCAGACCACCCTCGGCCGGCCCAACCCACTGGTGCCGGCGCCAACCTCACCCTGCACATCGACCCCACCATCGGCGCCCCACTCACCCAGCTCGCCACCGAACAGCGCAGCCCGCTGCTGGCCGTCCTGCTCGCCGGCTACCTCACCGTCCTGCACCGCTACACCGACCAGGACGACCTCACCATCGGCTCCATCTTCTCCGGCCGCACCCGACCCGAACTCCAACCCGTTTTCGGACTGTTCGCCAACGCCGTCGTCCTGCGCACCCACCTCGGTGGCAACCCCACCATCACCGAACTCGTCCACCGCTGCCGCGACACCGTCCTGGGCGCCCTGGAACACCAGGACGTTCCCTTCCAGGCCATCGTCGACACGCTCAACCCCGACCGCTTTCCGAACCGCAACCCGCTCTTCCAAACCTGCCTGACCCTCACCCCGCTCGACACCCCCACCGCGACCACCACCAGCCAGCTCACCATCGACACCATCTCGACCCCCACCACCAACGCCCGCTTCGACATCACCATCAACGTCACCCCCAACCCCGATCACAGCCTCGACCTCTTCTTCGAGTACTCCACCGAACTCTTCGAACAAACCCGCATCCAGCAACTCGCCCACGACCTCGAAACCGCCTGGGCAAACCTCGCTGCCAGCCCCGGCCAGCAGCTGGACACCCTCACCCGCACCATCCAGCCACTCCCCGCACCCCACACCACCCAGGCGCTCGCACCGGCCACCACCGATACCAGCGCCGACGGACCAACCACCCCCACCCAACGCGCTCTCGCTGCCAGCTGGCAGGACCTGCTCGGCACTCCCACCGCCCCCAAGGCCCACGCCAATTTCTTCACCCTCGGCGGTAGTTCACTGCTGGCGGTGCAGTTGCTGTCGCGAGTACGCGAGGCATTCGGGGTGGACCTGGAGCTGCGGCAGCTATTCCTGCGACCGATGCTGGCTGATCTGGCCGCGGTCATCGACGAACGCGCCGGCACCGCAACCGGCCACCAGCTCGACGTGGTGGGTCCGGTGCTGCCGACTGATCGCGACGGGCTGCTGCCATTGGCCTGGCAGCAAGAAAGCCTGTGGTTCCTGCACCAACTCAACCCCGACGCAGCGACCTACCACCTACCCGTGGTGCTCCGCCTACGCGGCCCGTTGGACATCCCTGCTTTAGCTGACGCCCTCACGCTGCTCATCACTCGCCACGAAGGCCTGCGCACCCGCTTCACCACCGACCACGGCCAACCCCACCAGCTCATCGACCCACCTCCCGCCACCGTCGGCCTCACCGAAACCTCGCTCACCACCCGCACCCTGGCCGACGACCTCCGCAGCGAAATCAGCCGGCCCTTCAACCTCGAACAGGGCGCATTCCGCTACTGGCTCGGCCACCTCGACACCGAGGACCACCTGCTCATCCTCACCAGCCACCACATCATCACCGACGGCTGGTCCACCGCCATCCTCACCCGCGAACTCGGCCTGTATTACGCCCACGCGACCGGCACCGGAACTCAGCAACCCGACGCCCTCGCCGTCCAACCCGCCGACTACGCCCGCTGGCAGCACCAGCACTACGCCCCCGCCGCGCTGCCCAGCAGCCTGCGTTACTGGCAACGCACCCTCGCCGACCTGCCCGACACCAACCTGCCCTCAGACCACCCCCGAACAGCCCAACCCACCGGTGCCGGCGCCAGTCACACCCTGCGCATCAATCCGGCCACCGGCAGCCAACTCAGCCAGCTCGCCACCGAACTCGGCAGTCCGCTGCTGGCCGTCCTGCTCGCCGGCTACCTCACCGTCCTGCACCGCTACACCGACCAGGACGACCTCACCATCGGCTCCATCTTCTCCGGCCGCACCCGACCCGAACTCCAACCCGTTTTCGGC
>JALYVK010000143.1 GCA_030853265.1 Actinomycetota bacterium | reverse complement strand
GCGTGGTGCTCGCCGGGACCGGGGTGGCTGCCGCGGCCGGAGCGCTGCCCCGTCCGCTGCAGGGCGCGGCCCATCAGCTCTTTCACGCCCCTGAGCCGGCGAGCTCGCCGAGCCCGTCCGGGTCGAGCGGCCCGTCGGCAACCGTAAGCCGGTCGGCGCCGAGTTCCAGTTCCCGAACGACGGCCAGCGCGAGTCCGAGCCCGACCACCAGCCTTTCTCCGACCACCAGTCCCAGCGGGTCCAGCAGCCCGAGCTTCTCGCCGAGCAGCTCGACAGCTACCAATTCACCATCTGAAACGAGTACCTCGACCGGCGCCGCCCCCGGCCCCGCGTCCTCGAGCAGCTCCGGGACGCAAGGTACGAGCGGTTCGGCAGCCGGGGACCAGCAGCAGAGCCCGGACAAGCTGCGCAAGCTATGTCATGCCTACGAGGCCGGCAGCGCGTCGAGCAAGCCGCACAAGCTGTCCACGCCGGCCTTCCGGCCGCTGGTCGTCGCGGCCGGCGATCCGAGGAAGGTCGACTCGTACTGTGCCGGGCTGGGGACCGGGCCCTCCGACAGCTGAGCCTGCGCGCCGTGATCGTCGGCCAACTAGCATGGGCAGATGATGAGAACGCCGCACTCCAGGCCAGGTTCAGCCCGATGACGATGCGGTTTCGCAACCTGGTCGCCGTGCTCGGGGCATGCTTCGGGCTGCTGCTGCTCGCTGCCCCGCCGGCCTCGGCCGACGTCAATGCCGCCATCAGCTCGCTGGGTTCGGCCAACCTCTATGTGGACGACACGGCGAACCCGACGCTGGATCAGTCGGCCTCGAAAGCGGCCCTCAGCGGTGCGGTGAAGATCGCGATATTGCCGAGCGGGGCCGGCGATCCCGGTCAGCTGGCTCGCCAGATCGGCCAGGCAATCGGCGGCACCGTCACGGTCGGAGTGTTCGTCGGCCGGGAGTTCAATGCCGGCTCCAACGCGCTGTGCGCCGGGAAGGCCGGTTCGCTGGCGGCCCAGGCGGTGTCGGACAACCGTAGCCAGCTGCAATCCAACAGCGATCTGACCAACACCATCAAGGACTTCGCGACCCTGGTGAACGCTGCGCCGCGGTGTAGTTCGAACGGCAATTCCGGGAGCGGGTTCGGGAACGGGAAGGCGAGCGGTTCGGGCGGTGGCAGCAACAGTGGCTGGATCGCGCTCGGGGTGCTGGGCGTCGTCGGAGCCGGCGGGGTCGGCGGCCTGATCTTCTGGCGGCGGCGCCGGGACCAGGCGGCGCTGGTCGATGCCCGGGCCGCCGTGCAGCCGTTCTACGACCGGCTGGCCGCCGATGTCGGTTCGCTGCAGCTGGGCGGTAACCCGGTCGCCCAGCAGGCGTTGGCCGATGCCTCCGAGCGGTTCAACTCAGCCGGTTCGCAGCTGGCCTCGGCGACCCGACCGGCCCAGGTGCAGGCGGCCCGCCGCAGTGCGCTCGAAGGCTTGCAGGCGACCCAAGCCGCCCGTAAGGCGCTCGGCCTGGATCCGGGTCCGGAACTGCCCCCGATCGTCGAGCCGCAGGCGCCGCAGCTGACCGAGGCGCAGCAGGTCAATGCCGGCGGTCAGGTGGTGCAGGGCTACCCGTCCTACACGCCAGGTGCGCCGTACTACTTCGCCGGCGGTGGCGGTTATTCCGGTGGCTGGTACTCGATGCCGTTCTGGGAGACGTTGCTGATCGCCGAGGCGCTGAGCCCGGGCTGGGGCGGCGGTTGGGGTGGTGGCTGGGGCGGTGGCGGCGGCTACGGGTCCGGCTATGACAACGGATTCCAGGCCGGCCAGGACGCGAACCAGGGTTCCGGTGGCGACTGGGGCGGCGGCGGAGACTGGGGCAGCGGCGGTGGCGGCGGCGATTGGGGAGGTGGCGGCGGCGGTGACTGGGGCGGCGGTGGGGGCGGCGATTCCGGTGGCGGTAGCTGGTGAACAGCCCGAAAGTGAGTGAACAGCGCAACGAGGCAATCCAGCTGGAGTTGATGGATCTGCCGCGCCCGCTGTTCACCGCGACCCCGTCCCGGCTGACCACCTTCGACTGTCCACGCCGGTACTGGTTCAACTACGTGCTGCGGCCCGCGCCGCCCAAGGGACCGCCGTGGGCGCACAACACGGTGGGCGCGGCGGTGCACGTGGCGCTAGCCAGGTGGTGGCAGCTCGAGGCCGCCCAGCGTACCCCGCAGGCCGGCGCGAGCCTGGTCCGCCGGCACTGGCAGACCGACGGCTTCCTCGATGCCGAACAGGCCGACGGCTGGCGGGAGCAGGCCGCCGAGTGGGTACGGCAGTACCTGACCGACGAGGCCGATCGCGGCGATCTTTCGGTCGAGCCGCGCGGCGTCGAGCGGACGGTGGCGACCCGGACGAAGCGGCTGGCGATCTCGGGCCGGGTCGACCGGATCGACGAACGGGACGGTGAGCTGGTCATCGTGGACTACAAGACCGGCCGCTCCAAGCTCGACACCGACGACGCGCGTGGTTCGCTGGCATTGGCCCTGTACGCGATGGCCGCCGAGCGGACCCTGCATCAGCGGTGCCGGCGGGTCGAGCTGCACCACCTGCCGACCGGGGAGGTGGCTGCCTTCGAACACACCGAGCAGTCCCTCGACCAGCACGTCGGACGGGCCGAGCAGACCGCTATCGACATCATGGCCGCGACCGACACGGTGGCCGGCGGCGCGGATCCGGAGCAGGTGTTCGAACCGAACCCCGGACCGTCCTGCGGTTGGTGTGATTTTCGCCGACTGTGCCCGGCCGGCCAGGCGGTCTCCCAGCCGAAGAGCAGCTGGGCGGCGCTGGGCACCCTGGTAACAGATCAGGCTTGAGTCGACTGCCAGAACTCGATCAGCGCGGTGACGGTGTCGGCCGGGTTCTCCACGGCAGGCGAGTGCGCGGCGCGCTCGATCACCGCGTACGCCGCACCCAGCCTGGTTGCCATCTCGGCCTGTACGGCCGGTGGCCAGGCATCGTCGTCGGTGCCGTGCAGCACTAGCAGCTTCGAGCAGGCGGCGGCCAGTGCGGCGACCCGATCCGGCTCGTCGCGCAGCGTAGTGCCCATCACCTTCAGGCTGACCGGATCGGTCGCCATGAACCTGGCCTGCAAGAACGCCTGCAGGGCCGGGGCCGGTCGGACGTAGGCCGGATCGGCCCGGTTCTGGTTCTGCAGCTGGTCCCAGAGCGCGGCCATCCCGTGCTCGGCCAGAATGTGCTCGCCGGCATCGAGCAGTGCCCGGCGCCGCCCGCCGATACCGGCTGGGCCGGAACTCATCAGGACCAGATCGGCAAACAGCGCCGGCCTGCTGAGCACCGCCAGCCGGCTGACCAGCCCGCCGAACGAATGACCCACCAGATGCAGGGCAATCCCGTCCGAGCTGAGCTCTGCCGCCAGCCAGCAGAGGTCTGCGGCCAGCGCGTCGATGGCGTAGCCGGCGGCCGAATCCGCCCAGGCCGACTCGTGCTGGCCGCGCTGGTCGATGGCCACCGCGCGGTAGCCGGCCGCGGCCAGCGGGCGCAGCAGCGGCATGAAGTCCTCTTTGCTGCCGGTATAACCGGGAACCAGCAGCACCAGCTCGCGAGCGCCGGCCAGCGCGTTGTCCAACGCGGCGATCCGTCCGGACGGCAGCGTAACGTCGAGCCTCACCGGTACAGGCTTACTTGCGCACCGGCCATCAGCAGCCCACCGCCGACCGGGTACGGCCGCTGGTCGGCGGCAAAGGCGGGCGTCAGGGTGCTGGTCAGTTGCACCGCACCGCCGGTCATCCGGTGCAGCGCCACCTGGTCGGTGCCGTCGCTGACCGCGACGAAGGCGTTGCCGACCAGCCACGGCGGGCTGCTGGCGGCGGCCGACCAGCTGACCTTGCCGGTCCGCGAGAGCGCGAACAGCTTGCCGAGCCAGAGGTATTCCGCGGTCTGCCCGGTCGGGTCCAGGCCATCGACGGTGCTCGCGGCCCGGGGCAGCGCGGCGGCCGCGGCGGCGGTGCCCGGCAGCGTCCCGGTCACCGAGTCGGCGCCCTTGTCGGCTGTGTAGCTGTGCAGCGCCCCGGAGACCGGATCAAGCGCCCCGACGAAGGCGCTGGCCGCGACCGGCACCATCGCAGCCGCGGTGCTGATCGTCCACTTGATGCCGTCCTTGTCCTTGAACAGGTCGTGCAACACGAGCTGGTGGGTGGCACCGCAGGTCAGGCTGATCAGCACGCCGAGGGTGCCAGCCAGCGCGCGGCCAACGGTGCAGCCGTCCGGGGCGTCCCAGTCCCAGCGGTCCAGGCCGCCGGCGTTGTCGAAGTCGTGCACCGAGTGGTCGGCGACCGTGAGCACCACGTTGGAGGTGCTGGCGGCGGCGGTAGTGCCGTCGTCCATCAGGGTCCGATACCACTTGGCGACACCGGTGGCGGTGACGAAGCCGGTGACCTCGTCGCAGTTGCCGTTGCGCCGGTAGATCGCGATCGTCGAGGAATCCTGTTGTAGGACCGAGCAAATCGTTTCATCCGAGCGGGTGTAGTGCCAGCGGACGGCGCCGGTCACCGCATCCCGGCCGCTCACCGTGTGCGGCTGGAAGGTCACCACCACGCCGTCGGCGTAGGGGTTGCCGCCGGCCGGCCGATCGGTGCTGTGCCAGGCCAGCGTGAGGGCCTGGCCGGTGCTCTGCTCGGCGACCGGGGCCGGTGCGGGCGCGGTACTGGCCGATACCTTGTTCAGCTCGCCGTGGGCATAGGCGAGCTTGACTGCCACGAACGCCAGCAGTACCACGCCGACCAGCACCGCGGTGTAGATCCGCATCGCCCGCCCGGTCCGGGCACGGTAGGCAAGCAGCGCCGGGTGCTCGGGCGGCCGAGTCGCCGTGCTGGTTGCTGAGCTCTGCTCGTCCGGATCCGACACGTCGACCATCCTGGCTCAGCCTGCTGTGGACTGCCCCGCTGGGGTGCTCGGCGTGCCCTCGGTCAGCGGCGTCCCGCTGCGGGTACGGCGCCGGCGCCGGTTGCGCTTGGGTGCCGCGTCGCCGGACGTGCCAGCCTCGCCGGCCGGTGCGTCGGAGCTGGCC
>JALYVK010000142.1 GCA_030853265.1 Actinomycetota bacterium | reverse complement strand
CTGCTCGCACTCACCCTCGCACCGGCGGTGCACGCCGCGGCCAGCGTCCGCCCGCGGCACCGCGCCGGCAGCCAGCTGATCGCGCACCTGGCCGATGACGCCGCGTACGGCGCCGGTGTCTGGGCCGGTTGCGTTCGGCACCGCACGCTCCGTCCGCTCCGTCCGAAGTTCTGACTCCGAAGGAGCACCGCCGATGCCCAACGCCTGGTTCGAGACCGTCGCCGTCGCTCAGCAGCGCGCCAAGAAACGCCTGCCGAAATCGGTTTACGGTGCGCTGATCGCCGGCTCCGAACGCGGCCAGACGATCGAGGACAACCTGGCAGCGTTCACCGAGCTGCAGTTCGCCCCGCACGCCGCCGGCAACAGCGCCGAACGCGACCTCGCGACGACAGTGCTCGGGCAGCCGATCTCGCTGCCGGTGATCATCTCGCCGACCGGCGTCCAGGCGGTGCACCCGGACGGCGAGGTTGCCGTCGCGCGGGCCGCCGCCGCCCGGGGCACCGCCGTCGGGCTCAGCTCGTTCGGCAGCAAGCCGGTCGAAGAGGTCGTCGCCGCCAATGCCCAGACGTTCTTCCAGATCTACTGGGCCGGCACTCGTGACGAGATCAGCGCCCGGCTGGAACGCGCCCGTGCGGCCGGGGCGGTCGGGGTCATCCTCACCTCGGACTGGTCGTTCTCGCACGGCCGGGACTGGGGGAGCCCGACCATCCCGGACCACCTCGATCTCAAGACGATGCTGCGTTTCGCGCCAGAGGCGCTGACCCATCCGCGCTGGCTCGCTGCCTTCGCCAAGGACCGGAAGATCCCGGACCTCACCGTGCCGAACATGGTCGACAAGGGCCAGGTCGGCCCGACCTTCTTCGGCGCGTACGGGAGGTGGATGCAAACCCCGCCGCCGAGCTGGGCCGACGTGCAATGGCTGCGCGAACAATGGGGCGGTCCGTTCATGCTCAAAGGGGTCACCCGGATCGACGATGCTCACCGTGCCGTCGATGCCGGGGTCACCGCCATCTCGGTCTCCAACCACGGCGGCAACAACATCGACGGCACGCCGGCCACCATCCGTGCCCTGCCGGCCGTCGCCGAAGCCGTCGGCGATCAGCTCGAAGTCCTGCTCGACGGCGGCATCCGCCGTGGCAGCGACGTCGTCAAGGCGCTCGCGCTCGGCGCCCGCGCCGTCATGATCGGCCGGGCCTACCTCTGGGGCCTGGCCGCCAACGGGCAAGCCGGTGTCGAGAACGTCCTGGACATCCTGCGCGGCGGGATCGATTCAACCCTGCTCGGCCTCGGCCGGTCCTCCATCCACGAACTCAGCCCGGCTGACCTGGTCATCCCGGACGGATTCGCTCGCCGCCTCGGCGCATAGCCGGCACCACGCCACCCGTCACGCCCAGCTGAGCCGTCAGCGTCGTCGAACAGGACGGCTGCGGGTGACGGGCGGGGTGAGGGTGCCTTGGGCGGCCTTCGATCCGCCTGGGCCGCCGCCGGGTCCGCGCAGGATGTAGGCGGCGCCGACCGCGAGCACGGCGCCGAGGAAGGGTGCGGTCAGATAGATCCAGAGCTGGCCCAGATCGCCGGTGACGAGTGCTGGGCCGAGCGAACGGGCCGGGTTCATGGACGCGCCGCTGACCGGACTAGCCCACAGTCCGGCGAGGATGACGTAGGCGCCGACGCCCAGCGCGGACAGCGGTCCGAGGTTCTGTGCACTCGAAGCGGTGCCCAGCACGGTGCTGACCAGGCCGAGGCTGAGCAGGGCCTCGATGACGAACGCCTGGCTGGTGCTGAACCCGGACCCGGGCACCGTCGCGCCCAGCCGAGCGACGTTGCCGAAGACCGCTCGCAGCAGCCCGGCGGCCAGCAACCCGCCCGCGAATTGGGCGATGAGGTAGCCGGGCACCCGCCGCCACCGGAAGTCGTTGCGTAGCGCGAACGCGACGCTGACGATCGGGTTCAGATGAGCTCCGGAGACCGCGCCCATGAACAAGATGACCGCCACCACGGTCAGCGCGGGCGCGCTCACTTCGGCGACGCGCCCAATCTGGCCGCCGCTGCGGAACTGGACGACACCGGCGCCGGCCCCGGCGACGACGAGCAGGAACGTACCGAACAGCTCGCTGAACAGGCGCCGCCACTCGTACTGCAGATCGCCGAAATCTCGGCCCCACACCGGCTGGCGCTCCAGCAGTTGCGCGATGCGCGGGCCGTGCCGGGCCTGCACCGCAGCCTCGACGTGGCCGGGTTCGACCTGGGGGGAGGAGGCCGAACTGCTGTCGGGTGGCGTCATGGTCGGTGCATGATCAGGGAATCGCTGGCGATCAGGTTCTTCTGATATTTCTTCGTCTTGGTCTTGGCCATGGCGAGTCCTCTCCATCGGCCGTAGGGCAGCATGGTGGCGTCCAGTCTGACCGATGCGAGCGTCCCGGCGGTGATCAGTGCCACAGCACGCACTTATCTACCTGCGCGCTTCCAACTCGTCACCAGAGGGGCGACCGACTCCGGTGCACCGGCCTCCCAGGCTCGCTTGTGGTAGTACACCGCCAACGGCTTCCAGATGTTTTCCGCACGCCACACGAGCATGACTCCCAGCATGCCCACGAAGGTCCCGCCTGCTACCCAGACCATTGGACCCAGCCAGTGGGTGGAATGCGTTTCCCCAAGCTTGGGGAGCAGCAGGCTCACTGCCCAGCCGAGTTCGGCCGTGGCGAGAAACGTGATGGCTGTGCCGATAAGGAATAGGTTGTCGCGGCGGTCCCTGGCGGCCCCGGCGTAGAGGCTCGACCGGTTCACGGTCATCGGCACTTTCAGACCACCCGGACCGGTGAGCGCCGGGTCCGGGTAACCCTTCGGGGGCTTCACTGGCTCAGCCAGGACCTCATCGCACTCTGTGTCGTTGAAGACGTCGAAAACTCCCGGTTGGCCGCTGTGCGTAGCCGTGGCTCCGAGGCGCCTTTTCGCCTCGGAAGACGCCCGCTTCGCCTGGCAGAGGGCGTTTCTGGTTCGATTGACAAGGAACGCCAGCGTCAGCGCAACCGTTGCCAGCAATACGACGACAATCAGTATGCCCACGACCCACAGCAGCGCACTGGTCATGTCATACGCTTGTAGTTGGCGGGTCGAGTTGCCAGCGTGGTCAGATTTCCCGCACCGGCAGCATGAAAAATCATCGATGTGAGAAACGTCAGGTAGAGGACCGCCCCGAACGCAACCTGGCCGACCCGGGAGCGATCAATCGCCGAACAGACCAGGGCGATGAAGACAAACAGCGTAAGCCAATCCGTGCAAAATGCGATCGCGCGGAAAAATAGTCGGCGCCGGCCAGGTCCGGACAGATCGATGGTGTGAACGGCCGGCGTCGGCTTCCATACCCACCGCCGTAGCCGGGTCCTGCCACGCTGGGTCGAAGAAACAGCACGGCGGAACAGCGTCACCGACGGCGTAGGCACCTGTAACGAGTCGGCAGCATGTGAGCAAATATGAGCTATTTGCCCAGTAGGCGCGGGCACTGTGAGCCTCGCGCCGACACACCTCACTCTTACTTGATGTATGGCTGGCTCTTAAGTTACGGTGCCTCGACCGCTTCACACACTACAAACGTCGGAGACCCATGCGACTCACCTCCAGGCTGGTCGGACTTTCCGCCACCGGCCTCCTCCTGCTCGGAGCCACCGTCACTCTGGCGGCACCCGCCAGCGCGATCCAGCCGGTTACCATCAGCGGCTCGGCGCCAGCAACCGCGCATGGACCGGGCACGGTGGCCTTCACGTACACCGTGAACCTGCCGGCCGCAGTGGACTCCACCGTGCTGACCACCCACCAGGCCGCCGAGCTGCCCGCCTCGCTCACCGGCGTGACGCTGGACGGCGTCGCGGTCCCGGCCGGCCAGCTCAGCCGGCCCAATTCGGTCGACCTGGCCATCCAGACCGGCGCCGCTCCCACCGACGGGCTGGCCGCCGGCACCCACACCATCACCTTTCTCGCCACCCTCGGCAGCGGCGCGTCCGCTGACACCAACTCGACCGCGACCCTGAGTTGGACCGAGGCCGGCGTGCCCGCCTCGATCACCTCCGCGGCGGTACCGGTCGCGGTCAACCAACCCGACCTTTCGGTGGTGCTGACCCCGGGCACCGGTGAGGACCAGGTCGGCCTGCTCGGCACCGGCCGGGACCTCGACCTGCTGGTGGACGTCACCAACCAGGGTTATGGCACGCCGGCCTCGACCCTGACGATCACCCTGCCGACCGGCATGAAGCTCGGCCTGGGTGGGGTCAGCCGGGACTCCGACGGCAGCTCGGTCAACTGCACGCCCGATCTGGTCAACCCGCAGTTGATCCGCTGCGCGCTCGGTGCGCTGGCCCACGACACCGGCAACGATTCGACCTTCGACCTCGATCTCACCACCACGCCGGCCCAGACCATCGGCCAGGTCGCCTCGGTCACGATCTCGGCGGCGCCGGACGCCGGCCAGGGCACCGACACCAACCCGGCCAACGACTCGGCCGTCGCCAAGATCCAGTTCACCGGCTCGGCCCAGCTGAGCTACACCATCACCCCGGCCAAGACCAAGGTCGTCATCGGTTCGAAGACCACCGTCACGGTGACCGTGCACAACGCCGGCCCGCAGGCCGCACCCCAGACGGTCGCGCTTACCGTCCTGGTCGGCAACAACTTCAGCATCGAAGGCTTCACCGGCAAGAACGTCCGACTGGGCGCTCCGGGTGGCCCGCCCGCCGTAGGCCCGGGCGATGGCGATGGGCTGTTGTGGCTCGTCGGTAACATCGCGCCAGGTCAGTCCGTCAGTGCCACGCTGACGATCCAGGCTCGCAAGCTCGGCTCGGCCAAGATCAGCATCCTCGCGTTCTCCGGTGCGGCCGATCCGAACTGCCAGGACTTCACCTGCACGCCGACCATGGTGAGTGTGCAGGCTGTCACCGCGCCGGTAGTGGTTGCGGCTCCGGCCTCGGGCCCGGCGCTGCCGGCCACCGGTTCGGCTTCCGAGCCCGCCCTCGGCCTCGGCGGCGGGCTGCTGCTCGCCGGTGCCGGCCTGCTGC
>JALYVK010000141.1 GCA_030853265.1 Actinomycetota bacterium | reverse complement strand
ATATTCTTCACCATGAAGGTGCTCCAAGGCTGACAGAACTGGTGACTCGACATCCCCGATTCTCGTTGGCCTGGAGCACTTTTCAGTTGATCAACGCGCCGCGTTCATGAAAGCCCCGGGCTAGGCGGGCGTACGGGTGCACTCTTCATCTAGAGGGTCGGGGCCAATCGTGTGCTTGTCGGCATGTAGGTAGACGACGGTTGGCGGCGGGGCAACCATGCGACCCGCTCGAAGACCGCCGGAAGTCATTTCGACCCGAACGATCTCGGTTCCGCACGTGCTGCAAGGCTCTGAGCGAGGGAAACGCTTTGTGGTCACGCGGGCCACTCTACGAGAGCGAGCAGCACCCAGGCCGTGACGCGCCACAGGAGGAGTCGGGCGTGATCGGGAGCGTGTAGGGCGGCCTCAGCCTGCCAGGTGGCGTCCGACCTTCGGAGCCGGTCGGCGTTCGGCGTGGCTGCCTCGCCCTATCCGTCCTCGACTCTAGGCTCGTGGCATGACGGAACATCAGAAGCGCGATTGGGTCATGTGGCACACCGCTGCGGCGGGGTGGGTACCAGGTGGCCAGCAGGTTGGGTTTGCACTCTCACCGCACGTGACGCCACGAATGGAAGGCCCGGTTCATTCCAAGCTTCGGCAACAGCTTCGATACTTCCTGAGCACGAGCGAGGTTGAAGTGAGGGTCGAGACGGAAGAGGGCAAGAATGGCGAGTTGTATGTGACGAGTCCCGATGTGCTGACCTCAGACCCGAAGGTGTTCCGGGAGACTGTCGAGCGGGTCATTGACGAGGTCGTCCAGGAAGTAACCGCGCTAGGCGAGCACGAACAAGCAGCGTGGGCGACCTGGCGCGGCGGTCTGCTGAGCATCGCTCAGAACTAGCCCAGACTCGGACCATTGGTCAGGCCGTCTTGGAATCCGCGAAGCTCTGGAGCGCTACTACGTCGAGCCGATTCGCTACCGACGCCCCCCGGCCAGCGCCCGAAGACGGCCTCTAGATCGTCGTTAAACAGGTCCGCGTATCGGTCAAGTGTCACTACCGCCGATGCATGGCCGAGCATGCGCTGAATGTGCTCACGTTCGCCCCGCTAGATACGGCAAGGCTAGCGGCGGTGTGCCGCAACTCGTGAGTCGTCAAGCCCTTCCGCCCGGTTGCCTCTGCCGCTCTATTGAACCAGTCCCGGCGCGCGGCGCGGTTGCGAAGCACTCCGTCAGTCGGTGCCGTAAACACGAGGTCATCGGGCTGCCTCCCGCTAGATGAGCCATCAGCCCGTCAGCACGGGCTCGGCCCGAGCTTCCGAATGTGGCCACTCACCGTGCACGCTCCCTTAGCGAGTCGAGCCACGCGGACACGTCGGCAGCCCGGTAGCGGACGTACTTGCCGACTCTAACGCCGGGCGGACCGTGACCGTGTGCGCGCCATCGGTAGACCGTCTGTACCGGATTTTTGTAGTCATGTAGTAAATACGGCGATCATCGAAACCGATGGTCAGCGGAGCGACTACGGGATGGCATGCGACGGAACGACTGACGGATTGGGGCCAACCTGTCCACGTAACTGGACCGTCCAAAAACGCCTTCTTTACCCGTATTTGCTGGTGGGCGATACTGGGATCGAACCAGTGACCCCTGCCGTGTGAAGGCAGTGCTCTCCCGCTGAGCTAATCGCCCGCAACGTGTGCGGTAAACCTGGGCCAGCTTACATGGCTGGGCAGCTGCTCGAACGACACCCCGAACCACGCCCCTGACCAGCAGCTAACAGCTACCACAGGAACCGCCAGCCCAGGTAGGCCAGCGCGGCCAGCACCAGCAGGCCCGCCAACCCCAGCAGCCCCCGCACGAACAGCGACTGGCGCCTGGCCCACGCGGTCCACTGTCGCAGCACCCGCTGGCCGAAACGTAACAGCCGCTGGGCCCGGGCAAACTCCGTCGCCCACACGGCCAACCCGAGGAACACGATCGCCCAACCCGGTCCCGGCAGCGGGATCAGCAGCAGCCCCAACACTACGATCGCGGCCCCGACAACACCGATCAGCGCCTTCCAGATCAGCGTGCCGCCCGGCCGCTGGCACACCCAGTCCCGGGCCGGACGCAACCAGCGCGGCGGGGACGCCTGGAACGGCGGCGGTTCGACAACCGTGTCGATGCCGCTCGCCGAATTGTTCGTCACGTCCACTCCGCTCGTCCGGTCAGCTCGGGTGTCTATCCCACAGGATCCAGCATGCCAACGATCTGACAACCCGGTTCGGTTCCGGCACCGACCGGAAACCCGGTTGATCGCGACGGCGGCCTGCACTAGGAAGAGGCCATGCTTACCGGAACCGTGGTCGCGCTGCGCGCCCGTGCCGAATCAGATGTCGCGATCCTGCACGCCGGCCTGCAGGACGACGTGGCCACCAAGTCCCGGGCCGACAGCCGGCCCTGGCGTCCGATCCCGCTCGGGGCGGCGTCACCCTTTGCGATCCGCGACCAGCCCGACGAAACGGTGGCGATTTTCTCGGTGGTCGAGCTGGCCAGCAACCAGCTGGCCGGCGAGGCGCTGCTCTGGGGCCTGGACAACCACAACCGGCTCGGTCACCTGGGTATCTCGCTGTTGCCCTCGTTCCGAGGTCGTGGGCTGGCCGCCGACGTGATCGGACAACTGTGCCGCTACGGCTTCCGGATCCGCGGGCTGCATCGACTGCAGCTCGAGACGCTGGCCGACAACGACGCGATGATCCGCACCGCGTTGGCCTGCGGCTTCGTCCGCGAGGCAACTCTCCGCCGCAATGCCTGGGTGGACGGCGAGTTCCTCGACGAAGCTATTTTTGGTCTGCTCGCCGCCGACTGGACGACCGGTTGACCGTCTTGCGGGAGACCAGACACCGCTGCAGCTGCAACTCGTCCCGGATCGCCGGCGGCACTGGCAGGTGCCGGGTCTGCAAGGCGGCGACGTAATTCTCCAGCGATTCGAGCAGGCGTACCTGTTCGGGATTAGAAGCCAAGCTGCGGGCCTGAGATCGCAATGCCTCGATGTCCGACCGTGCAGTCTGCACCCGGTGCAACAGGTAACTCAGTTCAGCGGGTCCGGTCCAGCCAGTCTGGGACTCGGCACCCAACGGTAACGTAGTCACGTTCGCGAGATTACCCTTCGCTGCGTCGAAAAACGCCCGAATCGGCAAACCTGAACACACTTATTACATAGGCTCATTCTCCTAGATCCGGCAGTGCCCCGATCTACTGGAAATCTGCGGCCACTCAAAACGCGAGGCAAGATGGAAGAGCCCACCATTTGTCGACCCTCACAGGAGCAGGCGTGCCTTCAGTTCCCACCGTACGACTCAACAACGGCGTCGAAATTCCCCAGCTCGGTTTCGGGGTATTCCAGATCAAGCCGGCCGACACCGTCGAGGCGGTGACCGAGGCGCTGCGGATCGGCTACCGCCACATCGACACCGCGCAGATGTATGAGAACGAGAAGCAGGTCGGGCAGGCCATCGCCCAGTCCGACCTCGATCGGTCGGACATCTTCGTGACCACCAAGCTCAACAACAACAAGCATGGCTACGACGACGCGCTGGCCGCGGTCGACCAGAGCCTGGCCGATCTGGGCCTGGACCGCGTTGATCTCTTCCTGATCCACTGGCCGCTGCCGACCGTCGGCGACTATGTCGAGACCTGGCGGGCGCTGGAGGCGATCTATCGCGAAGGCAAGGCACGCGCGATCGGGGTGTCCAACTTTCACGCCAACCACATCCGCAAGCTGCACGTCGAGACCGAGATCCCGCCGGCGATCAACCAGATTGAGGCGCACCCGTACCTGACCCAGGACGAGCTACGCGCCTTCAACGCCGAGCATGGCATCGCCACCGAGGCGTGGTCGCCGATCGCCCAGGGTGCGGTGCTGGACAACCCGGCGATCCTCGAGATCGCATCCAGTCACGGCAAGTCACCGGCTCAGGTCGTGCTGCGCTGGCACATCCAGCTCGGCAACATCGTGTTCCCGAAGTCGGTGACGCCCGCCCGGATCAAGGAGAACTTCGAGATCTTCGACTTCGAGCTCACCGATGGCGAACTCGGCATGATTTCGGCCCTGAACAAGAACGAGCGCACCGGGCCCGACCCGGACGTGTTCGACTACGTGCCTGAGTAGGAGGGCTGTCGGTGCGGCCGAGCTGAGCCTGGCCGCGGCTGGCTAGCTGGTCTTCCCCGGGCCGTTCTTGCGCAGAGCCCTGCGCAGCTGAAGGATCCGGACGGTACCGGGGATGGCCACCAGCAACACGCCGATCACCGCCGACAGCAAGATCGTCAGCGCCAACGAGAACTGACCGTGCCAGCCAAAGAAATGTAGCGAGACCCGGCGCGAGTTCTGGGCAATGAAGATCACCAGCAGGACCAGGAACAGCGCGGTGCCGATCAGGCCGACCCAGACCCCGCTGACCTTGCTGGCACGCACCCGGCCGCGGTCGTCAAAGCCAGGCGCCGGACGGCTCGGCTGCCCGAACTCGGCCACCGGCAGCGGATCGGGTTCGCGGTAGGGGGCACCCTCGACGGGTTCGACCTGGCCGGTCGGCGGCTGGTTCAGCGGGTCTGTCATAGCTACGACGGTACCGCTTTCAGCCCGTCCACCCACGGACCGCGCGCCGGGTCGGATCGATCCGGACGGTGGCGCCCAGCCGGTCGAGATGTTCCAGCAACGGCACCGCAATCCGGCGGGTGGTACCGAGTGCCTGCCGAGCCTGGCTGAGCGTGAACGGTTGCGCCAAGGCGGCCAGCAGTACCGTCGCGCGCTCGGCGGCATCCGGCGCCACCACCAGATCCGGCGCCAATCGGAGCAGCTGGCCGGCCTTGGCAGCTGCCGCAAGCTCCCGGACCCCCAGGCCCAGCTCGGCCAGCTCGTCACGTTCCGGGGCGTCGAAAGGCTGCCGGCGCAGGCGCTCGAGCAGCCCCGCCATCGCCTGCGCGGCCCCGCCGAAGGACGGCGACACGCCCGGACGTCCCAGCCGGCCATCGGCGATCTCGAGCCCGGCCTCGACCGCCAGCGCCCGGAGCAGCGCCGGGTCGTCCAGTCCGATGGCCCGGCG
>JALYVK010000079.1 GCA_030853265.1 Actinomycetota bacterium | reverse complement strand
CAGGTCGACGTCGAAACGGTCCTTGGTGAACAGACCGCCCTTGGCGACCGGCTGCTGGGTCTTGCACTTGGACTCGATCCCGGCCCGCGCGAGCCGGTCGTGCAATTGCCCGGTGCCCTAGGCGTTGTCGCCCTAGACACTCACCCGATCCGCGGTCGCCCTCGCCCGGATCACCAACGTCCTCGGCAACGCAGTAGTCGGTGGGGTCCTCGGTGGGATCGTCGAGCAGGTCGGAGATCAGGTGTTCAGCAGCGCGCGCGTCGCCGACGTTGCCGGCGGTGACCGTGCTGGCGGTGATGATCTCCGAATCAGGGTCGAGGCCGACATGGCCCTTGTAACCGTCAAAGCCGCGTGCCGCGGTCTTGTGCCCGTGCCGGGTCTCGGGGTCCACGGTGGAGATCACCCGGTCTTTCCCGACCCGCCGCGCGATGCGGAACACCCCCGCCTGGTCTTGATCGAGGTCCTGGCCGAGCACGGTGGCCAGCAGCGCTGCGGCCTGGCTCACCGCGTCGGGCAGCTCGCGCCCGTCCAACACCGTGAGCAGCGCCGAGCCGTCGCGGGCCAGCGCGTCGACCAGCTCGCCGCGGGCCGCGGCATCCTCGTAGTCACAGACCGGCCTCCCGGCGCCCGCGTAGTCATCCTCGCGGGCCAGCACCGCCCGCAACTGCGATCCGAGCTCGGAGTCGGCGGCCTTGAGCAGGCCGCGGATCGCCGAATGGATCAAGGTCACGGTGTCCATCGTGGCCACCGCGTCATACAACGCCGACTTCGCGACCTCCAGCACCGTGTCGAAGATCCGGTTCGGGGCCTGCGAGGCGGCCAGCCGCGCGCGCATGTCCACCAACACCGTGTGCACGAAACCCGGGTAGTCGAAATCCAGCCCGCCGGCGGCGTACTTCCACCGGGCATCGAAGGCGAACCGATCGGCCGCTTCGCGATCCGAGCAGCCCTCGATGCGCTGCAACACCATCACCACCGCCACAATCATCGGCGGCACCGAACGCCGCCCCACCCCGGTGAACAGATCCGCGAACATCACATCAGGAAACAGCCCGTGACACTCCCGGTGCAGCAGCCCGTAAATCGAGTTCGGCGCGACCCGCGGCTCACAAAACCCGGCCGTGGACCGGAACAGATCCGGCTGCCTCGGCGTCTGCCCCAACGTCACCGCTCACCCCGGCAACCAAGTTCCCGTCTCATAGGAACATTCTCCCGAAACGACCATCAAGAACCTCGACCCCCACGCGGCGAAAAACACCAGCCACCTAGGGCCATGTTACTTCCAGTTCAACCAGATCCCCGATCGGTGGCGATGGCGGCCCGGTTGAGCACTCCCCGGCTTGGCCCGTACCTCGACGCCTCGCACGGCAACCTTAAGGCTGCACTGCGGCTCTACCGATGGAACATCGAGACCGGGCCCCATCGAACGGCGGAGTCGCCAGCACGCCCACGCGCCCTGAGTCGGAGTCAGATTGGGGCCAAAGACCCTGAGATTTCGAGTGCGCCGTGGCCTGCTCTCTGGCATTCTGCAAGATAGCTCGGGAGGGCTAGCCAAGCGGCTACCCGCTCGTTATTCGCCAATTGACGATTTATGGGGGCGCAGCGCCGTCTTTGTTCTTGCTGTCGCCCTGTCCTTAGGGGCTTCGGCGCGCCGAAGTAGGCTGGCGGATCGTCGCCGGTAGGCGTATATTTGGTGCTACCGGCTGCGCTTCACCTTCGTGAAGTCCGCAGTTGGATCGCTTGAAAGCGGGCTCGCGGCATCTGCTGGGGCCCGCTGTTCTATGTCTTGGGGCAGCCGCAGACCCACTCCTGGCGATGGCAGTGGGACGGGTACCAGTCTCACATGAACTGTCGTGCGGGTTTGCGCCGGTGGCTCTGGTAGGCGCAGTGCGCGATGAGGTCGGCCATCTGGATCAGCTGGCTCGAGTGGGCAGGCATAGCGATGCCGTCTTCGATGATGCGCCGGCTGTGGATGTTGAGGTCTCGGTGCGCTCGATGGAGATAGGGCGGGCGGTTGCCGGGATCGGCGTCGATCGCAACTATCGCCCAGGCCTCGCGTTGCTCGAGCTCGGCGTCGACGGCGGCAATCAGGCGCGCGTAGGCGTGGGCCGGATCGGTGCCCTTCGTTTGGCACGTCACGATGCCGAGCGCGTTCATCGAGCGGATCGCGGCGAGGGCCTTGAGCGCGATCTCGCGACGTAGGGGCTTGGAGATGTTGACCGCGGCCGTGGGGTCCTCGGGGACGGGCAGCAGGCGATGACGCGGTGGGCCGCTACGGGCCCCGGTCGGCGCGGCTTGATGCTCACCGACGGCGACGCGCATCTCCGGAAGGCAACGATCTGCCATGTTGCCTTTTCTGCTCGAAGGCTATTGACCTAGAGGCGTTGTATGTCCATATTGAGCGGGATGGCTGCTGTGCCGTCTTTCGATGAAGGAGATCACGATGTTTGGTTTTCAGCCGGTGGCTGGTCGGTTCCGTAGGAAGGCGGGTGCAACGCTGGCTGCCGTGACGGTAGGTGCGGCGATGCTGACGGCGGGGTTCGTGGGTGCGACGTCCGCGCAGGCCTCCACCGTGGTGTACGGCATGGACGTGTCGGGGTATCAGGGAAATGTGAACTGGCAGGGCGCCTACAACGCCGGGGCCCGGTTCGCCTATGTCAAGGCCACCGAGGGCACCGGTTACACCAGTCCCTATTTCGCCCAGCAGTACAACGGTTCCTACAACGTGGGCATGATCCGCGGGGCGTATCACTTCGCGCACCCGGACTATTCCAGCGGCAGCTATCAGGCCGACTACTTCATCAACCATGGCGGTGGCTGGTCCGGTGACGGCAAGACCCTGCCGCCGGCGCTGGACATCGAGTACAACCCCAGCGGCTCTGAATGCTACGGCCTGTCCCAGGCGTCGATGGTGAATTGGATCGCCTCGTTCTCCAACGAGATGCACGCCCGGACGAACAAGTACCCGATGATCTACACGACCTTCGACTGGTGGAACACCTGCACCGGCAACTCCTCGGCCTTCGCTAATACAAACCCGTTCTGGATCGCGATCTACCGCTCCACCCCGCCGACCTCGATCCCGGCCGGCACCGCGACCTGGACGATGTGGCAGAACGCCTCCTCCGGCGTCTTCCCTGGGGATCAGGATCAGTTCAACGGCGCCTACAGCCAGCTGCAGGCACTGGCCACCAACCACGACTAGCACCCCACCGCACGGCCCCCGACCCGTTCCGGGCTGTGGTGGCGACGGGGGCGGTTCCCCGGGCTCGTCCCCGGGAACCGCCCCTATATTTCTAGGCCGGATAATCGAAGGAGAAGCAATGGTGAAGTCCCACCCTGTGCGAGCACGGTCGGTGGCGGTCCTCACGGCGGGTACCGGGCTGCTCGCGGCCTGCGTGCTCGCTGCCACCGGCACCGCCGGCCCGGCCGCAGCCGCCGCGCAGAACCCGAATGCCGCGACCGCCGCGTTCAACGGCATGAGCGAGGCTCAGCGGGTGGGGCAGCTGTTCATGGTCGGCACGCCAGCGGCCAGCGTCAGTAGCCAGACCGTCATCGACATCCAGACCTACCACGCCGGCAATGTGATCCTGACCGGACGCAGCACCGCCGGGATCGCGGCGACCGCGGCGATTAGCGCCTCGCTGCAGTCCAAAGCCGATGCGGCCTCGACGGCCGGTGTTCCGTTGTTCCTCAGCGCCGACCAGGAAGGCGGCCAGGTCCAGGTGCTGCAGGGCAGCGGGTTCTCCAGCATCCCCAGCGCCCTCACCCAGGGCAGCTATCCGACCGCCACCTTGCGCACCGACGCCCAGAGCTGGGGCGGCCAGCTCAAGGCCGCCGGGGTCAACATCGACCTGGCGCCGGTGCTGGACACCGTACCCAGCGCCGCCTTCGCCCCGCACAACCCGCCGATCGGCTACTACCAGCGCGAGTACGGCTATGACCCGGCCACCGTGTCGGCCAAGGGCGGCGCGTTCGCCCAGGGCCTAGCCGACGCCGGGGTCGATGCCTCGATCAAACACTTCCCCGGCTTAGGACGGGTAACGGCAAACCCCGACACCAGCTCCGGGGTGACCGATACCCAGACCACCCGCTATGACTCCTACATCAGCCCCTACGCCAACGCCGTCACCGCCGGCGCCCCGTTCCTGATGATGTCGACCGCTTACTACAGCCAGATCGACCCGGCCAACCCCGCCGCGTTCTCCTCCACCATCGTGGGCGGCATGGTCCGCGGGGACCTCGGCTTCACCGGGGTGATCATCAGCGATGACCTCGGCCAGGCCGCGCAGGTCGCGGCCTGGACACCGGGCAACCGGGCCATCAACTTCCTGCAAGCCGGCGGCGACATGGTCCTCACCGTCGACCCGGCCGTCCTCCCGGCGATGGCGACTGCCGTGCTGAGCAAAGCCAATTCCGATTCGAGCTTCAAGGCCAAGGTGGACGCCTCGGCGATGCGGGTGCTGACCGCCAAGCAGAACCGTGGGCTGCTCGCCCAGGGCCTGGACGTCAGCAGCGCCCAGGGCAGCGTCGACTGGCAGAGCGCCTACAACAACGGTGCCCGCTTCGCCTACGTCAAGGCCACCGAGGCCACCACCTACACCAACCCCTCCTTCAGCCAGCAGTACAACGGTTCCTACAACATCGGCATGATCCGCGGCGCCTACCACTTCGCCCACCCCGACACCTCCACCGGCACGGCGCAGGCCGACTACTTCCTCGCCCACGGCGGCGGCTGGTCCGCCGACGGCAAAACCCTGCCGCCGGCGCTGGACCTACAGAACAACCCCAGCGGCGCACAGTGCTACGGCCTATCAACCACGGCAATGGTCAGCTGGATCAAAGCCTTCTCCGACGAGGTACACCTCAAGACGGTCAAGTACCCGATGATCACGACCAGCTTCACCTGGTGGAACAACTGCACCGCCAACTCCAGCGCGTTCGCCACGACCAACCCGTTCTGGCTCGACAGCTACACCAGCACCCCGCCCAGTCCGATCCCCGCCGGCACCGCCACCTGGACCATGTGGCAAAGCGCGACCTCCGGGCTATTCCCCGGCGGGCAGGACCAATTCAACGGCAACTGGACACAACTCCAAGCCCTCGCCACCAACCACGACTAACACCTACTCTGCCCGCGCGGGGTGTCGAGGCGGAGCTTCTTCTTTTTCGACACCTGGGCGGCTGGTTCCCACGCCGTTGGGTCGGGTGCGGCTCGGCGCAGCCGGGCCAGGGCGAGTAGGGCGAACGCGCCGGGGATGGCCAGCAAGGCGAACGCGAGATGGTAGTGCCCGCCGAGCGCCAGGGTGGCTGCGATGAGCAGGGGCCCGGTCATGGCGTCGATTTGGTCGAGTGCTTCGTGCAGGCCGAAGGCGTAGCCGCGGCCCATCTCGGCGGAGGCGTGAGCGAGCATGGAGTCCCGCGCCGGGGTGCGGACGGCTTTGCCGACGCGTTCGCCGTTGTACAGCAGCCCCGCGGCATCGGCTACCAGCTGGCCATCCTGAACGGCATCGCCCGAACCGGACAGCTGCCGCCCAGAACGGCCCTGAGGTGGTGATCGCGGCGGCCGCGGCGGCGGGTTGGCAGTGGATCGCATTGGTGGCTGTTGGCCGACCTGAGCTGCGCGATCCTCTTCGTGGGCTGGGGCGGACTCTGGGTGGTCGCGAACAGCAATCCGCGGACGGTCGGCGCGCGGCGCCGGTGCGGGCAGACGTTGCTCGGCGTATCAGTTTTGGCTGCTTTGGGAGCGGTCGTCGTCCGGTGGGGTGTGCATATGCACACCGGCACCTGCGGGCTTACCACCGGTCGCGCCGGCGAGGTCGAAGCCTGGCTGTTCTTCACCACGATCGTGCTGATCGTGTGCGGCACCGTCCTGGCGACCCAGAACACCATGTGGGTGGCGATCGCGGCAGTCGCTGTAGCGGACTTCGGCCTGGTGCCGAGTTTTCTGGGACAGCATCAGAGTCACCGGCCGATCATTCTGGTCGTGCTGATGGTGCATGGCGCCTGCACTGCGGTGGCCGCCGGCTGGTCACGCCGGATCCGGGCCGGCTCACCCGCCGCCCGCGCCAAGGCCACCGAGCCTGGCCGGATCCTCGCCGGGGGCTGGCTCGTCCTACTCGGGGTGTTGGTAACGGTGCTGTCACCAGCCGCAATGGGCGTGGGTGAGCAGCGCTGATTCAGGTGACCGTTGCGTTTCCGGCACGTTGGACGGCGCGGTAAACGGTGGACCGGCCGACGGTGAACAGCTCGGCCAGCTCAGCGGTGGTGTGCTTCCCGCCGCGGTAGAGCCCGACAAGGTGTGTCTCTTGGGTAGCGCTGAGCTTCGGCGGTTTGCCCCGGAGCCGGCCCTTGGCTTTGGCGACCTTCATGCCCTCGCGGGTGCGCATCCTGATCAGGTCGGATTCGAACTCGGCGATCATGGCCAGCACGTTGAACAGCAGCCGCCCGATCGGGTCGTTGGGGTCGTGTACTGATCCGCCGATGTTCAACTTCACTCCGGCGGTGGTGAGTTCCTCGACGATGTCGCGGGCGTCAGGCAAGGATCGGGCGAGCCGGTCCAACTTGGTGACCACGAGGGTGTCACCGGTTCGGCAGACGGCGAGCGCTTCTCGTAGGCCTGGTCGGTCGCGGTTGCGTCCGGTGAGGCCGTGATCGACATAGATCCGGTTGGGCTTCACGCCGAGCGCGGTGAGACCGTCGCGTTGCGCGGTCAGGTCCTGGTTGTCGGTCGAGCAGCGGGCGTACCCGATCAGCATCGCGGCCATGACTGGCACTGTACCGGTTGAGCTACCTTCACCGGGCATTAAAGCGGACGGGTCTTACGGGAATTTCGAGGCTCGAGATTGTGACTCGCGGCGGTTGTTGGCATGGTTTGACGCCGTTAGTTGGCAGGTCGTTAGGACTTGGCTACTGCCACGACTCATTGCTAAGGCCGTGGAGTGGGCGTAAAGGTTCGACTCGTAGTGATGTCATGGCGTCCCAGTCGACGGTTTCAGGGCCCAGCGGGAGTAGATGTCGTCGCGGTGGGCCCGCAGATGTGGTCGTGGATCTGCGTGGCGAGATTGGAAACGGTCTTGGTGAGGGCGGTGTTCGCCTCGATCAGTTGGCGAAGCTGGCCGGTGTTGTTCAGGGTGTGCAGGGCTACCTCGCTGCTGATCGAGTCCGCGCGTTTGGCCGAGATCAACAGAATCGCGCCTTGGAGCCCGGCGATCATCGACAGGAAAAGGTTGAGCAGGATGAATGGGTAGGGGTCGAAGCCGTGGCCCCCGTTAAACCCGGCCCAGATGGCCATGAACCCGAGGAAAGCGAACACGAACGGCCAGGAGCCCATGCCGTTGCGGACGAGGTCAGCGGCACGCTCACCAGTAGTGAGGTCCTTGCCGTGCCGAACTCCGGGATGTTGATGCCACAGACTCATGTGGTGCCTCCTTCTTCTGTGATGCGTGCGCCGCGGGGGCGCCGGTCGCGGGTGGAGTGACTCGGGGGCGGCTGCGGGGGAGGCAACGGGTTCTTCACTACTCGATTGTCCCTGGGCCCTTGCTCGCAAGCAGTACGGGCGAGCAGCCCGGCCGCACCGCTGGACCGTCACGGCGGAGAACCTTCGCCCCAGCAGCGGCGCTACCCAACCCCGAGCTTCATCGCATCGCTGTCCCGTTCGCCGACTCGGAACTTGTGTGGACAGCGTTAAGGGCGTTCAATGGGAAGCCCGGAGAACGGATGACGACTATGACTGTCGAGAACACGGCATCGGTGCTCGAGTTCGCCCCCCAACCCGTCAGCGACGTCGAGGTCCAGGCGTGGGTCTCCTTGGCCCACCGGATCGCCGACACCGCCAAGCCACCCGCGCGGGTCGAGGCCCTCTACGCGGCGGTCCACGCCTTCTACCGCTCACTCGGCAGCCACACGAGCCTGCACCCGACCAATGCCGAGGAAGCAGCGCAACTTGAGGAGGTGCAGAACCTGCTAACCACCCTGCAAACCCGCGTCACGGCGGCCCAGGCTCACCAGGCTCTGGCCGAGTCGGATGCCAGCCATTCACTACTGCGCAGCCATCGCCCGACCAGGCGATAACGCCACTGCGACTCCCGCGTGCCCGGTGCCCGCTGGTGGTCCGCCAGCCTCACGCAGCGTCACGACGCTATATGGCAGGTGGCCGTCCCGCTGAGGAAGGGGGTTTCGTGAATGGGCAGATCAGGTCTCCGCCGGAGAATTCAGACACCGGATTTAGCTCCCCCGGTTCAGCTGTCACCTTGGCTTGGGACAGTCTCGCGCACCTTCGCGTTCGCGAAAGCCCCAGACATCCGGGCGTTTTCCGTTGATCCGCACGACGACTGTGGCCTCGTGGCCTCGGTGGGAGACGTCGATTGAAGGCGCTTCGGCCCGATCAAAGCGCGAACGCCGACGCGCCCAGCAGCCTCGGATAATGCACAGCATCGCCGGTAGATTCATGTGGTCCCGCTGGCGCAGGAAGCAGTCCTATCTGGGTGAGGAGCAGGCAGCAACGAGTACGCACCTCAATCCCCGGGTGAGGCGTGGCCACCCGGTGCTGACGACTTGTGCGCTGCGGCGTGACGCTGACGGGTGTGGTCCCGAAAGAGCGTGGCGATGTAGCCGAGCAGCGCGGCTGCGGCAACAATGCCCAGCAGCAGAGCCAGGTTGCTGCTGTAGTTCTGCTGCAGGATGGCCTTGCTGACGGGTTGGCTGTTTTCCTTGTAGATCATTGGCAGCGCGATCACGCTGATCAGGCCGCCGATCACCAGGGCGGGTGCCAGGAAGCGCCGCGCCCGCGGCGGCACGACCTTGTGGAGCCCGAAGCCGACGCCTGCGACGATCGGCGACAGAATGAAGTCATGCAGGATCACGGCGGCAACAAGCCATTCGAACAGGGCGAGGATATCGGCGCCGGGGACCTGGGTCAGGATTCGAAAGACACCGAACAGGCCGAGCAGGATGCCAGCCGCGCCGAGAACGAGACGTGTGCGCATCTACATGACCTTTACGTGATGGAGCCATTTGGTGTTCTGGACGCCAGCACGGTCGGGTGCGATCAACCGGATCGGGTAGCCGTGGTCCAGGTCGATCCGGTCGCCATTGAGGTGGGTCGCCAGCAGCGCTTTGGCGACCTGCGGCCCGTCGACGTAGGAGATGCGGTAGGACCCGCTCTTCTCGAGGGAGGTCAGCTGCACGCGGGAGCCGCTGTGACCACCGGCCCGTTCGATGACATCCAGTAGCCGCAGACCGCGCCAGTGCGCACCGACACTCCAGCCTTCGACACACGTGATCGGGAAACTGTCCTCTTGTACCGCGAGTGCGAGGATATCGTCCAGCCCGAGCGTGTAGGAGGTCTTGGGTCCAGACACCTCGAGCTGCCAGTCGGGCGCGGTCGCCAGCTTCATGACCTGGGCCTGCTCGGCTGTCCGGTTGACCGGGACACCGGCCGGTCCTTTTTTGGCCTGCCGGATGGCCAACGCGCCGATCGGTTCCAGCGGCGTAACTGTCTGCCCGACGGTGGTCAGGACTACGACACCGACACCGGCGCCGGCCGCGAGGAGCAGGCCGCGACGCGAGAGAGCGTCGGGTGTCGGCGGCGCGACGTGGGTGTTGTCGTTGTTGCTGTAGGCGTCGGGGTTGTCCTCCCACGAGACCTCGGTCAGGACGTCACCCATGCCCACCTTGGTGCCTAGCCCGTATTTGATATCAGGCAACTTGACCGCGACGTGCAGCAGGATCGACCCGACGACTAGGTAGGCCAGAAAGCGGTGGACGGTGATGAAGCCCCACGGCCACGGATACCAGTTCAGGACATTGAAAAATCCGGTGAACAGCTCGACCAGCGCGGAGGAAACAAGCACGGCGATCGAGAGCCGCTCGATCGTCTTGACCAGCGACTTGGCCGGCGGCCACGCGAACAGCTTCGGAAAGACCGACCAGAGCTTGACGAGCAGCAGCGGGATCGTCGCGATGCCAGTGGTCACATGCAAGCCTTGCGTGAGGCGGTAGCCCCACACCGGGCTCGACGGTTCCGGCAGCCACGACCACGGCTGGTATTGATAATGGCTCAACAGACCGGTGACGAAACAGATGCCGAAGCAAATACCCAGCACCCGCCCGAGCCGGGCGGTGAGTGCGGTCGACCGCAGCGGGCTGCTGAAACTCGGCCAAAACGTAGGCGGCCTATCCGGGATCTTCACCACAGGTGACATGTCCTTCAGTCTGATCCAGCGAGTCCCCGGCGGCGGTCGTCATGCCATTACGGGATGGGAACGGAACGTCCATATGCAAAGCGACTGGCCGCTAGGCAGGCCGAGCACCTAGGCGCCGGACTCGCTCGATTATTTAGCGCCATCCCCGGATTGCTTGCCGCAGGGCGGTCTCGCAGTCATCACAGGGTGCTTGGGCCGCCCGGCGGTGGCGGTGGAAGCCGGCGAGGGTGCCGCAGCTGAGGTCATGCATCAGCTGATCCCGCCGGGCCCGTGGCCACCTTCCCCGTAGCAGTTGGGGCCGGTACACTTGTTCAGCACTTTCGGTAGCTTTCTCAAATACGTCATCAGCAGTGTTCGGAGGGACTTGCCCGTCTCGGGCGAGATCAGCCGCAGCCGGCTGATCGGTAGTCGTACGATCGGCGTCTATGGCCGTGTATTGGCCTCGGGCGGGGTCATACACAAATTTGGTCATAGCGATTCCGGTCAGGATGTCGCCGAGGTTGCCAGGTGGCGAGCGAAACGCTCTGCTACCGATCACATGTGCTCGGTAGGTCCGGGCCGGCTGTGGCACTCAACCAGCTCTAAACCTAGGGGATTTCCGACCGTCTCGCCACACGGGGCGGCCGCGGCCAGCCCGGGCCACTCAGCCCAGTTGTGCTGATCAGGGACGCTAGATGAGGTCGTGTGCGGCACGATCTAGTTGATCTTGCGGTAGGAGGATCTCAGGGTGCAGTGGAAGCTGCTGAAGGCAACCCGCAAGCATAGGGGTCCTCGATGTCTCACGGCTAGTGCTGCGCTGAGCCCGAGACACAGCCTGCGGATCGCTCGGCTGGTCGTTGATGAGGGTTGGTTCGGTGTCGCTGCTGCGTTCTTCTAGGGTGTCGTGGCCGGCCGGGGGCCACGGCCGCTCCGCAGGGATCGGCCGCACGAGCGGGCCTCGCCGGGTCGATGGGACCAGACTCGTTGCGCTGCTCAGGGGAATCTCTAGGTTGGTGATCTTGTGGCCGGTTGGTAGCCGAAGGTGTTATGGGCTTGGGTGGCGCAGGTGTCGGTGTATGTGCAGGAGCATGCGGAGTGGGACTGGGAGATGGGAGTCGGCGAAAATTCCTGGGTTGCGGCGGGCGTCGAGGAAGGCCTCGCAGATCGCGGTGCCGGCGTGGTTGTCGGAGTGGGTTACGCCCAGGGCGTAGCTGTAAGCCCACGGCGCGATCTGGTCGTAGAGGTCCATGAAGGCGTCGACATCTCGGCGTTGCAGTAGCTGGCGCCGCTCGGCCTCCCCAGGTCGGCGGTATCGCAGAACCTGCTGGCAGGTCTGTGGCTCGACGATGGAGTCGCCCGGCATACCGTTAGCCACATCTGGGCTTGAGGAAGGTGTGGCGCTGATAGCTGATGTTTCTGACATGGGTGGTCTTTTCCGTGTGGCGGGCGGTCGATGTGGCGTCTACCCAGGCGCGGGCAGGCGCAGGATTAGGGTGCGAGAACGCCCGGCGCCCGTGGGATTGTGTGGTGTTTGATCTTCAGTCGCCGTAGCAGGGTGCGGCTGGGCTGTTCCAGGTCTGGGTGTTGGATTCGGGGTCGATCCGGGGGAACTTTCGCTGATCCGCGCCGGCGTGGTGGTCGACTGTGTCGGCGCCCGGGTCATCACCGGTCCTGACGCTCCTCGCTCGCCCCGGCGGTCTCAGTGGTCAGCCGGTGGCGGGCCAGCCGCTCGATGAGTTCGGGCAATGCCGTCAGCGGCGCGCCGGACAGCTGTTCCTGGCAGCACGCGAGCACAGCGGCGATCGCGGCACGAGGGCAGTCCGGAAATTCTGCGCTGAGACGCTGCAGCGCCGCGGCAGTCAGGGCGTCGGTCGCCGTGGTCAGGACACTGACAGATCGTGTTGCTGTCCTGGTCGTGGGGGTCCGCGACCTGTCAGCCGCTATTTCGCCTGGCAGGGCGCCTGTCACGCATTCGCCGGGTCGGCCTGGAAACCGATCGGGGTGATGCGGCTCACCGAAGCTAAGCCCGGTGCGAGCTCGCTCGCGTTGGTTTGGCCCGTGCGCCGGGGTGCTAGTCACGGTGTCAGCGGCTTCTGAGCTCGAGGCAGCCGGTCGCGACGACGTCATCGGCGATGTCGCGGAGTTTGCGGTGGGTGTGCTGGCTGGCTGTGCGCATGAGGGCGAAGGCCGCGGTGTCGGTGATTTTGTGGATGGTCATCAGAATGCCGAGAGCGGTGCCGATCTGGCGGTTGCTCATCAGGGCGGCCTGCAGGCTGGCGACCTGGTCCACGGCGTGGCGTGCCACCTCCTCTAGGCGTTCGTGGTCGATGGCCGTGATCGCCCGAAGCGCCAGCATTTGCGCGAGGGCGGCGTCAGCCGCGTCGGGCCGGTGCTGATGCCAGCTGTGCACGATCATTCCGGAGTAGGCCGGTTGTGGGGTGCCGGGTGTGGAAGCTATCGGGGTGCGCAGCTGCGTAGTGGCGCCAGTTGGGCTGGGTGGGCTTGGGTCAGCGGGGTAGGCGATCCGGTAGGCCGCGCGGCCGACTTCGACCAAATCCACGGTGCAGGTGTCGCTGAAATCGGGCACGCACACTCTGGCCAGGCTGGAGAAGGTGACGGCCGGCTCGGCGGAGGCAACCAGATGATGCATCGAGCGGGCGAGTTGCTCGAGGTTACGGCCGCAGGCGCTGCGAACGTGCGGGGTGCTGACGGGTTCGGGCTGTGACTGGCCCATGGTGGTGCCTCCTTGTGGAGTGCACCGAACAACGTCCACGACAGCTGACTGCCCCAATGCTGCGGCCCGACGGGGCGGCGGCATCAGCGTGGACTGGCTGTGTCTCAACCGGTGTGACCGTACCCCGCCGGCGATGCTCGTGCACCGTGCAGCCTTTGCTGCCGCCCGACTTCACAGCTCACCCCTGGCAAGAGATGCGGTCTCGACGCTGCGGCCCACGAGTTGGTCGGAAGCGGTGCGGCCCGATCTGAATAGTGAGGCCCACCCCAGCGGCTAATCGGTTACCCGGCCGCGGCGGACGTTGCGGGAGGGGAGAATCTGCCGCTATCGGTAGTCCACGTTCTCTTGCCGTCGGCTCGTTCGTCTCTCCCTGGCGGCAGTCGCAGCGGGTGGCTAGCCTGTGGTGACGGTCTTACGCGCGTTCGGTCCGGTGCGCGGGATCAAGGCCAGCGTCGATGCCGCGGCAACAGGAAGGTTCGGACATGGACGAGGCTGAGCGGATGCGCGACGGTTTCGCCGCGGCGTTGGCCGGGGCAGCCCGGGGTCGGGCGGTGGCCGATCGGCTGTGCGGGGCCTGCGTGGATCTGCTGGATGTGGACGGCGCGGCGTTGTCGGTGATGTATGACGGCACGCTGAGCCGATCGTTCGGTTCGTCCAGCGCGAGCAGCGGGGAACTGGACGAGCTGCAGTTCGTGCTCGGCGAGGGCCCATGCCTGGAGGCGCTGGCTGGCGGCGCGCCGGTGCTGGCTCCGGACCTCAACGACCGGCGGACCGTCCGCTGGCCGGCGTTCGCCGAGGGCGCGATCGCCCGCGGTGTGCAGGCGGTATTCGCGCTGCCGGTCACGGTAGCCAGCATTCAGGTCGGGGCGCTGGACCTATACCGCAGTCAACCCGGCGATCTGAACGCCCCTGACCTGGCCGGAGCCCTGATTGCGGCTGAGCTGGCGGCGCTGCCGCTGCTGGACCTGATGGGCATTGACCTCAACGCGGCGGTGACCGATGAGACAAGCGGGGCGTGGCAGGAGTTGTCCGCCCTGACTCGGGTCGAGGTCTACCAGGCGGCGGGAATGCTGATCGGTCAACTCGACGTGACGGCCGCAGAGGCGCTCGTGCGGCTCCGCGGCTACGCCTTCGCTCACAATCTGAGCGCCAGCGAGGTCGCCTGGCAGATCATCGACCGGCAGTTGCGCCTGGATGACGATAACCCCACCCGACACACGCGCGAGGAAGACGCAGGGCACTGATGGCCGACAACCGGGAACGCGCGATCATCACGTCGTTCATGACCTTCGCCGACCAGCTGGCGGAGGATTTCGACATCCTCGACATCACTGCTCAGCTCGCCGAAGACTGCGCTGCACTGCTCGATGTGGCCGCGGCAGGGTTGCTGCTGGCCGATGCCGGCGGAGTGCTGCACCTACTCGCCGCGACCTCGCAACAGGCCCGCAGCCTGGAGGTCTTCCAGCTGCAACGCGAAGAAGGACCATGCCTGCGCTGCTACCAATCCGGTATCACCGTTAGTGTCCCCGATGTCGCTGGCGCGGCCGATCGGTGGCCTCGGTTCGCCGCCGCCGCCCAGCAGCAAGGCTTCGCCTCCGTCCACGCGATCCCGATCCGGCTCCGCCGCCAGGTGCTGGGGGCGGTGGGACTATTCGGCGGGACAGTCGGCGAACTGAGCGCCGCTGACCTGCACCTGGCCCAATCCTTAGCCCACGTCGCGGCGATCGCGATCGCCCAACACGGCCAGACCCGTCGCGACGTGCTTCCGGTGATGCAGGCGGCGGTGGCCAGCCGCGGCCTGCTCGAACTAGCCAAGGGTGTGCTGGCCGAAGTGCACAACATCGACATGGACGAGGCGTTCGACCGGCTCCGCGACCACGCTCGTCGGCACGACGAGCGACTCAGCGATCTCGCACGCCTGGTCGTGTCAGGTCAGCCCGAGCTGCGGCAACCGCTGCTCGCAGAACTGGGCCAGATGACCGCTGCACCCAGCCGACGAATCACCCGGACCTGACCCCGGAGCCTCTCAGCTGACGGTGGCAGCCAAGTGGCGGCGCCCTACTCCGACTTGGTGTGCCGAGCCTGAGCTCGCCGGACCGCCTCCTCGACGATGTGCTGGGCCACGGCGCTCAGCTTGACGTTCTCGCCCTGGCTGATCTCACGCAGCCGGGCGAACGCCTCATCGGCACTGCCGCCGCTACGGCTGCGCAGAATACCGATGGCCTGATCGATGACCGCCCGGCTCCCCAATGCAGCCTGCAACTGAGCGGCTCGAGTCTGGGCCTGCGCCAGCACCTGCGCGTTGTGCACCGCCACCGCGGCCGGCGCTGCGAACAACAAACCCAGCTGCGCAGCGTGCTCATCGAAAGCGTCCTTCGCGCGGGCATAAGCATTCAAGGCCCCCACTACCGTGTCATCGGGCAACATCAACGGCAGCGACAACGCACTGTGCACACCGAGCCGTCCTGCCCGCGACCCGAACCGCGGCCACCGAGCGTCCCCGCCCAGGGACCCAGACCACACCGCACGACCTTCCAACGCCGCGCTGATGCACGGACCCTCGTCAACCACCTCGTACTGGATCGCATCTATCTCACTTACGAACATCGCGCTCGCCCCGAGAGACTGCACGATATTCACGCCCTGATTCACCCGCAGTAGCGTCACCCCGGCACCATTCGCGCCGGGAATCGCCAGCCCAGCCGACGACGCGACCCGCCCTAACAGCTCATCCAGCGCCAACGACCCCGAAACGAGGCTCGCGAGATCAGCAAGCCCCGCGTTCAAATCCGCCTCGTCCAACTCGACCTGCTCCGATGGAGCCGTGCCTCCCGTGGCTGGCCTTAGACCACTCTGGGCGTGCCCGGTCATCGCAGACCTCCTACCAGATTGGGGCCGATTCGTGATACCGACCGTACAGTCCCAGTGAACCTCAGCACCACCGACCACACACCACAGCACCAGTCACAGGCCAGTGACGGCTGTCGTCCTAGTCACGAATGAGACCAGACGGGACACGCGTCCCGAGACTCTGCGCACCATTCACCCGGGTATATCACATCCTTGGATGCGCATGCCGCGTTCGCCGATCGGCGGCAGGGATGCTCGACATTGGCCCGTGCGGGCGACAGGTCCTGCGAAAGGCACGAGGAACACGGCCAGGGGAATTGCGGGTCAGTCCACACCGGCCAACACCGCCACCATCATCACTGGGGAATTTTGAGCCCGGCGCGACGCCGGGCGGCCGTGCGGCACCTCATCGCGGTGATGGGTGTCCGCGGTTCGCCTGCGTCGTGGTCGGGCAGAACCGGACAACGCGGCGACGAGCGCCGGCTAGTGCCGCGCCGGCGGCTGATCCGGATGCGGGACTGCGGACCTGGCTGCGTGCTTACCGCCAAGGGCCATCCGCGGGGGTCCGCCGTGCCTATCACGACGCCAGAGCTGACGGGTGGATCGTGAATCATAGTAAGCTGCAACGGAAATGGGGACAGATCACGCTAGATTTCGTACTTCTTATAGGTCATATGACAACCAATGTTCGTTACGGGTTGCCCGTCGGAGCTAGTGGGAGATTAGGTGGGTCGAGACCACTAGGTTGTCGACGTAGCTGTGCGCGGCCTGATCGAAGTCACCGGTGCAGGTGATCAACCGCAGCACGGGCACGGGCGTCGGCCCATACACCAATGCGGTCGGGAACTTGTCCTTCGGATACTCCTGCACGGTGTCGACCTCGAACATCAGAACGTGGCCGTTGCGCTGGATCACGGCCGCGGTGTCGCCTGGCTTGAGCTCCTTGAGCCGGAAGAACACCGCCGGCCCGCTGACCGAATCCACGTGCCCCGCGATGACCGCCGGCCCGAGCTCACCCGGTAGGACCCCGCGGGAATACCAACCGGCCTGCTGCCATTGCGAGGGCGTCTGCAGGGTGCCGTCCTTGTTCAGGCCAAGGGCCTGCAGCCTGCTCTGCACACCGATGGCCGGAATCCTGATTGCAACGGTGGCGACGCGGTGGCGCTGGCGGCCGGGACTGGGGCTAGCGCGGTCGGATTGGTGCTGGCCAGCGAAGGTACAGAGGCACTGGCGGCCGGCGCTGAGGCGGTGACGGTCGGGTGGGCTGTGGTACATCCGCTCGCTGTTGCCAATACGGCTAGGGCCAGAGCCAGACCGGTGAGGCGGCGGCGGCCGGTCATGCGTTGGTCCGGGCGCAGCTGCCGAGCAGGTCGGTGGTCAACATCGCGCGTCCCAGTGCGACCCAGGCCGCCCCATAGTAGGTGGGGTATTCGGTTTGCAGCGCCGCCGCCGCGGCCAAGGCGGCGGTGGTCCCGGCTTTGTTTCCTGTGGCTGAACTGACGGCGGCGGATGCGACATCGGTGACGGGGTGCTGCCAACTGGCCTCGTCCTGTCCGGTCACCGACCGTACCGCCGGTCGCCCGGTGCCCCCCACGATCGGCCCAGCACCGGCCGCGATGTTCCGGTCGGCCGAATTGCACGAGGCGGCCAGGCGAATGAGCAGCCGAGCTGCGTCCAGGGAGTACCTCGGACCACTCGTCCCGTCC